>JAQWZU010000019.1 GCA_029253285.1 Akkermansiaceae bacterium
GAAGATGCCACCGGTTTGGCCTTGCCCTTCACAAAGGGGAATTGGCAGAAATCGGAACCCATCACCGTGGAGTTGAAGACCGGACGCAATGTCATTCGTCTCTTCCGTGACTTCCCACCACAGTACGGAGTTGCCGTGAAGTCATTCAAGTTGACGCCTGTGAGGTAAGGGCTGCTCGCTCATTATTTTAAAAAGCCGCCACGCCTCCCGGTGTGGCGGCTTTTGGTTTTCCGGGAACGATTTTCCAGTCGTTGATCATAGAAAATTGGGGTCCGGATATTCTTCTTGTCCCCGGAAAAGTTCATTTTTTGCGCAGGTGGTGATGGGGAGCTGGTGCGAATTATTCCGATATTTTCTGTAATAGTTTGGAGGTAATTGCCAATACATCTATGACCGGACGACACTCAATCCTTCAAAACACCATTTAAAATGAATATTCCAAACCGTCGACAGTTTCTCCGGGGTCTAGGTGTTACGATGGCCCTTCCTTCACTCGAATCCTTGCGGGCTATTCCAACAGAGGCTCAATCCGCAGCGGCACAACGTTTCGTTTGCGTCTCTCCCAACTACGGCATGTATCCCGGTGGCTTCTTTCCGCAGGAGACCGGTGCGGATTACTTGATGCCATCGTTGCTCGAGCCGCTCGAAGAACATCGCAAAGAGCTGAGTATTTTCACCAATCTTGATCACCCCGGAGTTGGTGGTGGACACGGCTGCAGCAATACCTTCCTCAATGGTCGCGAGATCAAGGACATACGCGATCCGCAACAGATGTTATCCCTCGATCAGCTCCTCGCCGAGGAGTTGGGCCAGGAGACACGCTTTCCCTCCCTTCAGCTCGGCTCAGGTGGATTTTCCTGGTCCCGTGCGGGGATCCAGCGTCCCACGGATGGCGATCCTACCCGTGTCTTTGCCAAATTGTTTTTGAATGAACCTTCAAAGACGAAAACCCGCACCCGTCAGTTTCTCGATGAGGATGCCAGTATTTTGGATGTCGTTCTCGAAGATGCCAGGCGTCTGGAGAAGCGGCTCTCCAGAAATGATCAGGGTAAACTGGGGGAGTATTTGAATTCGATTCGGGAGGTGGAATTGAAACTTCAGCGGCGGAAGGATTGGCTGGATGTCGACAAACCCAAGGTGAAGAACACGGTTCTTACCGGAGGAGACAACGACGAGTTGCAAGTCGATTTGGCATATCCCTACAACACTGCCGTCTTCTATGACCTGATGGTCCTAGCGCTGCAGACCAACTCGACCCGGGTCATCACTTACGGTCATCCCGGAGGAAATCGTCTCTTTCCCTTTGATGGAATTTCGTTGGGTTATCACTCGCTCACCCATCACGGAAAACGCCCGGATTTGGTCAAGCAGCTTGCGATTATCGAGGGGTTTTACGCGCAGCAGTTTGCGGGCTTTTTATCGAAACTCAAATCGACAAAAGACGCCGAAGGACGTCCGTTGCTCGATACCACGACTGTTTTGTTTGGGAGCGGGATGGGCAACGCCAGTTCGCACTCGAGCCGAAACCTCCCAATCATTGCCGCAGGAGGTGGCATGAAGCACGGGAAGCACCATCGCTTTGATCGAGAAGGCCGCGACGGCCGTCCGCTCTCGGACTTATTTGTCACATTGCTGCAACAGCTTGGAGTTGAGCGGGAGGAGTTTTCGACCAGCCAAAGCAACCTCAACGATCTTCTCACATGAGAGCCAAAGAAATCATCGCGGTCATAGGGCTCTTCGTGACTGTTGCGGCCTCGACCTCTCGGGCCGATGGAGCGCTCAAACCCTTTTTGGAGAACTACTGTCTTCAATGTCACGGGGCGGAAAAACAAAAGGGTGATCGACGTTTTGATCTGCTCGGCGCCGATCTCAAAAACCACGACGACGCTGAGAGCCTTCAGGAGATTCTTGATCAACTTAATCTGGGTGAAATGCCTCCCGAGGAAGAAAAGCAACCCTCTGCCGAAGAGTTGAAAACAATCGTCGCCGAGTTGACCGGGACACTACAACGTGCCCGAACCGCCGCACGGGAGAACTCCGGCAGGGCTGTGTTGCGGAGGCTCAATCGAGCTGAGTATCGCAACACGATCCGGGATCTCTTCGCACTCAACATGGTTGATTTTGATCCGACCATTGGATTTCCGCCCGATGACTCGGTCGAAGGATTTGACAATGTCGGTGAGGGACTGGTCACTTCAGACTACCTCTTGCAGAACTATCTCGAAGCCGCCCGAAAGGTCGCCGACAAAGCGATTCGTCCCGGGCCCCGCCCGGAGAAGATTCATTTCATTGCCAAAGGCGAGGAGATTGGCGGAACGATGCGTGGATTCCGTTCCGAGGTCGCCCGCATGACTATTAAGCTTCGCCAGCCGCTCAACTTGTCACAACTTCGCAAGAGAGGTGTGCCGGCGGACGGGGAATATGTCATCCGGGCCAAGGCGATTGCCCACCAACGCAAGTCCCGCTACAAGGATGAGGACCTGCGCTTCAATTCCGACGAGCCCATGCGCCTCTCGATCAGTATTGATTCGCGGGAGCTTGGAGCGACCGCTCATCGCACGATTGGTGAGTTTGAGATAAGGGATGACGAGATCACCACGATTGAGCATCGCGTATGGCTGGACCGAGGATTTAATTTTAACCTTCATTGGGCCAACGGTCCGAACGGTTCGTTTAAGCGAATCATGCGTAAGGTGTTGCCGAAATACACTGAGGACGCGATCTATCCGCTGCGCAATCCACCCGAAATGTATATCGGCTCAGGCCCCGAGCTTCACGTTTATGAACTTGAGATCGAGGGGCCGTTTTATGATGAATGGCCTCCTGCGGGGTTTGCCCGGTATTTTCCGGACCCACCTAAAAAACCGGACTCTGACTATCTGGACGGTTCATTGTCGAGGCTTGCCGCGAGGGCCTTTCGTCGTCCGGTGTCCTCTGCTGAATTACAACCCTATCTGGCTCTGGCAAATCGGCATTTCGAGAAGCATAAAGACTTCTGGGCAGCGGCGAAGTATGGTGTGCGTGCGATTCTCACTTCTCCGAACTTTATTTACCTCGCGGAGCGAGGATCGAAGAAGCTCGCCCGCAATGAACTTGCGACGCGGCTCTCCTATTTTCTGTGGAGCTCCATGCCGGATGGCGAGTTGCTCGCGGCGTCGCTCGAAGAGCCAGACGTGCTGCGCAATCAAGTCGGGCGGATGTTGCAGGATCCAAGATCCTCGGCCTTCGTCGAGAATTTCGCCGGTCAGTGGCTTGGACTGCGCAAGCTCGGAGAGATGCCGCCGGACCCGGAAAAGAATCGCGGTTACTACGCCGATGATTTGGAAAGTGCAATGCGTGAGGAAACACATCGACTGTTCCGGCACATCCTCGATGGCAATCGGAGTATACTTGAATTTATCAATGCGGATTACACCTTCCTTAATGCTGCCCTTGCCCGGCATTATGATATTCCGGGGGTTGGTTCAGATGAGTTTCAAAGGGTTGCGTTAAAGGCGGATCACCATCGCGGTGGTTTGCTTGGTCATGGTAGTATTCTTACCGCCACATCCAATGGCATCGAAACCCAACCGGTAATGCGCGGAGTTTGGATTCTCGAAAATCTCCTGGGAACACCACCTCCACCTCCACCGCCAGATATCGAACCGATCGAGCCCGATACGCGCGGACTCAATACCATGCGTGAGTTGATGGAGAAGCATCGTGATAATCCTACCTGCTTTGAGTGTCATCGCCGAATTGATCCACTCGGTCTTGCGATGGAAAATTTTGATCATGTTGGCGTTTGGAGGGAGCGATATGCCAAGAAGTCATTGATTGATCCATCGGGGGAAATGGTCGATGGAACCCCGATTGATGGGCCGGATTCGATTCGCAATTACTTGCTCAAGCGAACGAATCAATTCACTCACTGTCTTTCTGAAAAGTTGTTCATCTACGCCCTTGGACGCCGTATCAGCTTTACTGATCGCGAAGATATCGACCGAATTGTTCTTGAGGTGTCGGAACAGGGGTTTGGCCTGCAGGAACTAATTCAAAAAATCGTGGCCAGCGAAACATTCCAAAGTAAATGAGAATTCCGCTTATCATCTTCATCTTTTTGGCCTCTTTCCATTCTCCGGCGTTCGCCGGGGACGATGAACGTCCAAACCTGGTGTTGATCCTCGCCCGGGATCTCACTCGCGGGCATCTGGAGTGTTACGGTGGGAAGCATTCTTCGCCGAACATCGATCGTCTGGCGAAGGAAGGAGTTCGCTATGAAACAGCATGGCGGATGCCTGATGAAAATCTCAGTAAAAAGACGCTCTTTTCTGGGCGCTATCCCAGTCACCATGAGAAGGCGCCGACTCTGTCAGTCTTACTTGAACAGTCCGGTTATCAGAGCGGAGGAATGAACACTGATTTGGAGAAGAGTCTCTCTTTCCTCGCGCAGGCCCAGGGAACTCAGCCATTTTTCATGATTCATTTTGTCGGGAGTGAAGGAGCTAAGGTCGATCACCAAGTCGGGAAGTTGCGATCAGCCATCGAAAAGAACGAATTCAAAGCAAACACTCTGGTGATGCTCACCAGCGAAGGCGGAAGTGGGAAAGCGAAGACTGATTTTGAAGTTCGCGTCCCTTTGATTGTCAGGGCTCCGTTTCTGGTCGGGCAAGGTCGTGTCAGCAAGGATCTTGTCGACTTCACGGATATTCTGCCGACCTTTCTGAGCCTCGCAAAAATCGCAAAGGTCGACGCCTTGAAATCTGATGGGAAGTCGATCGTGCCCAGTTTGACGGGGAGCGATGATCCCTTTGAAAAGCGGAACTGGATTTGTTCTGAATCAGAGGGATTCCGGATGGTGCGCGATTGGCAGCACATTCTGGATACGGAAGGAAACTTTCACGATCTGCGGAGCGACCCCCGGCAAGCGAAGGAGGTCAGCCCTCTCGACAAGCAGGCTCCGGGCCGCCGAACGCGCCTGCAAATGATGTTGGACCGATTTCTTTGATCTATTGTGGCCCCGGCTTGATTGGAGCATTTTCCTCGTTTGAGGAGGGCACAAATTTTCTGGCCTGAGCCAAAGCGGTAGCCCACTTCAAGGTGCTGAAAGCTTACCCTGATCAGAAGCGAATTCAGGCCGCAACGACGCCCGAACTCTTCGATCCGATCCAGCCGGATTCCAGTTGGAACTAGAGCTCCGTAATGAAAATATTGCGGAAGTAGTGCTGGCCGCCGCCGGGGACTTCGGCTTGCACGGCGATGAAACCGGCTTCGAGGTCTTCCAGTCCGTCGCCTTTCCAGGCATCCTTACCGTTGATCTGGAGAGAGATTTTTGAGCCGTTCACGGTGAGCTTGAATTGATTCCACTCGCGGTCTTTGAGGAGACCTTTGCTGGAGGCACCTTCGATGCCACCGACGTCACCTTCCTTGCCTTTCAGGAGATTGGCCTGATAGCGCTTGGGCCAGGGACGGCCTTTGGGGACGGAGGTGTAGCGGAAGTATACGCCGCTGTCCCATTTGTCCTCGCCGAGGGCCTTCCATTCGTATTCGAGAACGAAGTTTTGATACTTCTTCGCGGTCTGGACCAAGCCGTTACCGCTTTTGATGAACATCTTGCCATCCTTCACTTCGGCTTCACATTTGAGAATCGACCATCCTTTGAGGTCTTTTCCGTTAAAGAGGGAAACGCGTTTCTCCTGGGCGGAAGCAAATCCGGAAGTGAGGAGAGAGGCTGCGAGGGCGAGTGGGAAGGCGAAAGCTTTTTTCATCATGGCTCGAAAGAATACGCGAATTGTAGGGCGATCTGACAAGGAATTAATGAGGACTTGTCCAAAATTGGGCAGGATGCGCCGGGTTTCTTTCTTTCATTGCCCCGGAGTCAGTGAAGAGTCCCTTCAATTCAATCATGAAAGCTAATCTCCTTTTCAAATCATCCCTGCTTCTTTTCGCCGCGGCGGCATTCTCCCATGCCAAAGAAAAGCCGGTCAAAGTCTTCATTCTTTCCGGGCAGTCCAACATGGTGGGTGCCGGGAAAATCGATGGGGGTGGCACGCGTTGGGGTGACGAAATGATCGATCCGGTCGTTTCGGTTTACGAGGGCAGCTACGATCCCAAGGCTGATTATGACGCCTTGAAGCCGAGCAAGACCCTGAAGTTGGAGAGCTTTGGCGGCACCAAACCCACGCCGTATCCAGGTGGCGGCGTGCAAGTGACGAGAGGCTTTGTGCAATTGAAGGAAACCGGGATGTATGAATTTCGTCCCGGTTACGGGGGATCGTCGAACTGCCTCATGGAGGTCGACGGAAAGGAAGTGCACCGTCAGGAAGCGGGCGGCGAGGCGGTTCGTTCCGAGGTCAAATTAGAAGGAGGAAAAAAGGTGCCTTTCAAGATTACCTATTTCACGGGCGATGCCAATGGCCTGGGCTGGACCGCTCGGCTGGATGTCCCGGGATCGCTGAAGACGCTGGTGAAGTTTGGTGGAAAGTATCCCTACTTGATGAATGACAAAGGTCAGTGGACGGCTCGTGATGATGTTTACTATCGAGGCGTCGTGACCGCGACCGGAAGTCGTTGGATGGGAGTGGCCGGCGGAAGAATCGGCCCGGAGTTGGGATTTGGCCATTCCGTCGGTGAAGCGATTGATGAGCCGGTGCTCGTTTTGAAAACCTCACAGGGCAATCGTTCCCTCGGATGGGATTTTCTCCCACCCGGAAGCAAGCAGTATGAATACGATGGGAAAATTTATGCGGGTTACCAAGAGTCGCCCTTGAGTTGGGACAAAGGCAGCAAGCCGGAGCCGATCAATTGGTATGCCGGAAAGCAATACGACGAATGTTTCAAAGCGGCCCACGAGGTGCTTGATAATTTTGACGCGCAATTTCCACACTGGAAGGGAAGAGGCTACGAGATCGCCGGCTTCGCTTGGTGGCAGGGTGACAAGGATCGCTACAATCTTGCGCACGCCAAAAAGTATGAGGAGAATCTTGTGCATCTCATCAAGACATTGCGCCGTGAATTCAAAGCGCCGAAGGCTAAGTTCATTGTCGCCACTCTCGGGCAAACCGCGAAGGACAGCGCCGACGTCAACGAGAAGCTCATATTGGATGCCCAACTCGCCGTCGATGGAGCGGCTGGAAAATACCCCGACTTCAAGGGGAACGTCGGCACCGTCTTTACCCATCCGCTCAGCCAGGGCGGAGCTTCGAACAGCCACTACAATGGCAATGCCCAAACATACATGGATGTGGGCCTCGCGATGGGCGAGGCGATGGTGAGATTGCTTCAGGGAAAGTGAGCAATTCGCCCGCCGACTTTTATCGAGGGGAGGGGCCGATGGTTCCTCCCTCGACGAGTTCTGCCCTGGTGAGTGTTTGATGGAGGTCCGGCTTTCCGGCGGCGATATTTTTGACCCAGGCGATGGCTCGACGGACCACCGGACGCGAATCCCAACGCACGTGGGCGATGCGGGGGGTGATCCAGGAGAAGGCGAGATCGGGGTCGGAGCAGATCAGTGAGAGATCTCTTGGAGGGTGGATACCGCGTCGTGCGAGATGATTCATGACGGCATGGAAAATGACGGCTTCGTCGATGAGTAAGGCGGTAGGCGGCGTAAGGCGGAAGAGATCTTCGAGGACTTGGGCCAAGCCTTCCGGGGTGCCATCCCATTCGGGAAGATTGTAGGGACCAAAGGGCAAGCTGTGTTGCGCCATCTCATCGATGATTGCCCGTTCGCGGGACCCAGCTCCACCCGAGTGCCGGCTCCCTCGCTGGATCAAAACGATCCGCTTGTGACCGAGGGAAATCAATTTTTGAATCACCTCACGTCCCAAGCGTTCGTGGTCGGGGCCGACTCCGGCGATGGGGACTTGGCGTCGTCGGCCAAAAAATGCGAAGGCTGGCAGGTCTTGCTTTAAAAACCATTCGAGGACATCCCGTGAAGCCGCGCAGACGATCCAGGCATCTGCCTGCGTCTCCTCAACCAAGCGCCGAATCCGTGAAACATTCATGTCCAGCTCGAGGAGAGTTTTTGCCGGATCGACGATCTTGTGGCCTGCCAGTTCAATGCGATGCCTGAGATCGACCATGTAATCATCGGACCAGCTCGCAGGTTCGTATTGGAGAATGGCAACGCGGATGGAGGACTGATCGTTTCCCTGTGGAATGATTTTTCGGGGCCGGCCTGCACCCTGCCCTTGAAGGATCCCCTGTTTCTCCAGAATACGGAGGGCGGCCCAAACGGCTTTGCTGTCGACTCCGAGTTCGGTTGTCAGGGTAGGGCTGCCGGGCATCGTCCCACTCCAGCGGCCCTGGACGATTTCTGCCCGCAGGTGCTCGGCGATCTGTTCGGAGGGGCTCTGAAGGATGAAGTCGGACACCCAGCAAAGCTATCCGATTTTGGAGAGGAGGCAAGGGGAGAGACTGGCGGAGAGGGCTGGATGATTAAGGTGGGGACGAACAGAGTCGTTGGGTTGAAACAGCTTGGCCGTTAGCTTTTGGTGCTTATCTGCGGTCAGGCCGAATCCGGAAATCAGGGAGACGTCAGAAAAACGACCGCCGCCGATGTTGAGGAGGACGGGCTGGTTGCCTGCTTGGGTTCAAAATCCTTTCGCAAGTCAGGGGTGGGAGTGAGCGGATACGAAATAAGCCTCCTCATCATACCTATCCGAAAGAGGACAGGGGCGTCTGCGGAATTGTTTCGAGATTTTCCAACGAAATCGGCAGTGTCCCGCCGCTGACATTCGTTTGTCGTCATCTCTTGATCGATGAGATCTGGGAACAACCTCCAAAAACTAGAAACAAAGAAAGAACATGAAACTCTTTACGAATTCAAAACGGTCCATCTTCGCCGCCCTGGCGGGATTGACCGTGACGGCCAATGCGGCGACGATCGGCGTGAACGTCGGCCCAACTGGCGCAGCAAATGAAATCGGCTCGGGCGACTCTGCAGGCGTCGTTGCCCAGACTAACTGGAACAACCTGCTTGGTGGTAATGTCGCTGCTACTGCGGTCAACGACGGCAGCGGCAACCTGCTCGCGACGACCGTCCAGGTGCAAACGCAGTGGAGCTACAACACGGGTGCCGGTGGCAGCGGTGCTAATCAGACCTTGATGAACAGCGCCTTGGACAACAATGGTGGTGAGATAGGTTTCGTTGTCACGGACATCCCTTACGCTCTCTACGACGTGATTATCTACCACGAGGGTGGGAGTAATATGGGCCGCGGTGGCCCGTTCTTCATCCGGGACACGGACGGTGGCAATGCCATCATTGCAACGCAGAACTCCTACGACGTCACAAATTTCGACGGTACGTTTGTTGACGCGAGCACCGTCGGCGTCGGTGGCAGCGGCCTGGACGGTGCCGGTGACCCGGTCAACTCAAACTACGTCCGGTTCAACGGTTTGACCCTCGCGAACATCGGGGTTCGATCGGATGCTGCTAACCCGGCAGGTATCGCGACAGACCGTGCGCCAATCAGCGGATTTCAGATTGTCGAAGCTTCTGCGATTCCAGAGCCCTCTTCGGCTATTCTGGCCTTGTTGGGCCTGATTGGTTTTGTGAGTCGACGGAAACGTTAATTTTATTCAGGGAGAATCATTCGATTCAAACAAAGCCTCGTTGGTCCTAAAGGATCGACGAGGTTTTTTTGTCAGGATAAGGTTTGTCACCCTCTCATTTCTCGCGGTATTCAATCACTGGCTTCAAAAATTATTTCCCGGCACCTGTATG
>JAQWZU010000023.1 GCA_029253285.1 Akkermansiaceae bacterium
TACCGCGCCTACACGCACGGATATGCCATCAAGGGGAATGTTATTCGTGGATGTTACTTGCGGAACCGGCCGTCGGGATGGCGGTTCAAGGGGACGCCGATGCCGTATTGGTGTGAATTTAAATCGGCATACGGATTCCATACCGGCTGGATGAAAAACTTTCCGGCATCAGGTGGATGCCTGCGGATGCATAAGAATGTCGCGCCCAAATTCTATCGTTTGGTGAAAGTTGGAACACCCGTTTCGATTTCCTACACTCAGTCTGAAGACGCCACCATTGGACAAAACATTCCGCGTCCTCCGGACTCCACGGGCTTTCCCGGGAATCCGGATGGCATGATGGCGTTGACACAGAATTTCTTTACGCAACACCAGGCGCCGGTCTTCACAAACCCGTAGGGGATTACTTTTTGAATTTATTAAACTTTGTGATGAGGGGTTCGAGCTCATCTTTCGGTTTTTGATCGACGGAGGAGGCGTAGAAGGCCGCGCCTGAGCGTTCGAAGAGTTCCGAGATTCGCGCCAGTCCGGCAGGGGTGTGGGCATCACGGAGGTCACTGAACCAATAGATGGCGTCGGTCTTTTTGACGATGATGAGATCCTCCATCGAAAGGATGACCTGTTCGCGTTGGCCGAGTGTTTTTGGTGCAGCATTCCAGGTGAGGGCACAACCGTAGATCTCGCGGTAGTGTGAACCGGGAAAGTTTTTATCGATTTCTTTTTTGAGAGCGGGGATGTGGGGCTGCATGCTGGAGGAGTTATCAAGAATCACTCCCAGATTGGTTGCTTTAAAATTGATGCCACCAACTTCGCCCTGTTTGGCGTCGTCGTTTTTAGCAGCAGCCAAGGGATCGATTCTAAGGATGACGAGGAGTTGATCCCGGGTAGTGATGACCTTTGCAAGAAGGTCCGAGGCGGGTCCGTTGGCGTATTGGTCGATGGGAAGCTCAAAGGCTTTGCCCACGTTTGCTCCAAAGAATGCTGCTTTGAGGGCAGTCAGGCTTTTTTTAAGCTCTTTAATTTGTTCGGAGAGCTCGTCGACTTTCCGCTCGTTGAGCGAACTGCGATCGTATTCTTGGTCGCGGGCTTTCTGCGCTTTGGCGAGCTCCATCGTGGGTTTACGGGCTTTCCGTTCATAGGCTTTTTGGATTTTTTCGATGGGGTTGGTCCGTGGTTTCTTGAAGTCCGGGGAGGCCAGGGAGGCGGCGCGATATTCGAGAGCGTCCATGCGGAGCTCCAGCGTGCGCTTCTTTTCCGACCCGGTCAGTTCGTCGATATCGATTTGCTTTTTCAGGTTCTCCTCCGTGGTGTTGAGCCCGGCCAGAATTGACTCCAGAACGGTAAGGTAGCGGAGGTGGAGAAGTGCGGAGAGTCGGTCGCCGGCTTGCAGTCCTTTGTCGTCGGCTGCGGGGATTTCGGCAACGCGCTCGGTATAGGATTTCTCCAACCACGTCAAAAGTTCGGCCGGATCGGTCTTGGCCCAGACGGGGGTAGTGAGAGCAATAATCAAGGGAGCTAAGAGCCTCATAGTGAGGACGCTAGCATGCAGCGGGAGGCGGCGTGAAGCAGAAAGAAAATCATTTCGAGGGGCATGGCCGTTGCAAGGTCCTTCGGTGCTGTCATAAAGGGGGATGCTTATTCGCCCCTGGTATTGGCCAAAGCAAGGACAGCCTGAACGGACGGAACCTTTCACCTGGATAGTGGACGGCGTGATTGCTGCGTCCTGGTGGCCGGATCCGGAGGTTTTTGAGCTCTTCAAGGAGAAGGGGATTAAATCAGTCGTAAATGTTTGTGAGTTCGATAACCGGCAGGATGTGCCGAAGCAGTTCGCCTATCATTTCATTCACGTCCCGGACTACGGGGTGCCGACCGACGAGCAAATCGAGCGATTTATCAAGTTGATGGATCGGCATCACGCTGCCAAAGAGCCCGCAGTCATTCATTGTGTGGCGGGCTGTGGGCGGACTGGGCAGTTTATCATCGCCTGGTGTGCCAAGGCAGGATTTATTCCTAAAGGAAGTGATCCCGTGGAGTGGATTCGTGCCCGCCGGAAGTGTTGTCTGGAGACCGGCGCACAGATCCAGTGTGCCAAACGCCTGACGAAAAAATATCGAGGCTAGATCATTTGGTTTTCCCTTGGGTTTTCTGGACGGGTTTTTCCAGGAAAAGGGTAAAGCCGGCATTGGGGATTTCGACGGGATCCCCGAATACGGATGCTGAGATGATCGAAATCATGCCAATGCATTGTGCAGATCCAATGACGTTTAGGGGGGGCGTGGGGATGCAATGACATTGTAGTCGGTGGAGCCAAGCTCTTGTTTTTGAGAGCTTGCCCCTTTTTGGCCAACTTCTTTGGTCTGAACTGGAGAAATTTGAAACATGTTGGTTCCCGGTGCCGTTCGTTCACCATGACTAAATTAGTAAGAATCCTTGTTGCGCTTCCTTTTCTTTTGGGAGCGGCAATGGGGCAGGTTGTCATCAACGATAGCGCGATTTTGAGATCAATGGAGAAGAAGATGTCTCAATGGATGGAGGTTGATCTTGTGTTGAAGGGGAAGGGGCTTGTCGAGGGTTTGGAGAAGGCTGAAAAATCGATGGATTGGGAGGAGAAGGGGAAATTCTGTCAGGGGGGAGGATACGATGAATTGTCCGGTTCGGTGTATCTGATCTCTCACACCTACGATTGCGGGAAGTGTGACAGGTGGCATCTCGGAGGTGTTGCCACCGCATGGTGTTTGCGGAGTGATGGTCTGATGGTGACCAATTACCACGTTCTTGATAATGATAAGGGCGAGGCTTGGGCTGTTTGTTCCCGGAAGGGAGAAGTTTTTGAAGTGGTCGAAGTACTTGCGGCCAGCAAAGAGAATGACCTCGTGGTGTTTCGCGTGAATGGGAAAGGAATGAAAGCTCTTCGTCTTGGGAAGCCTGCCGGGGTAGGTGAGGACGTCCGAGTGATCAGCCATCCAAACCGCAACCTTTACATGCAAACCACCGGAGAGGTTTCCCGCTATTTTAATCAGCCCCGAAAAGGTAAAATCGGCCCGGTGCGCATGGGGATCACGGCGGATTATGCCAAGGGCTCTTCCGGGGGGCCGGTGATGAATGCCAAGGGAGAGGTTGTTGGGATCGTGGCATCCACTAATAGCATCTACTACAATCGGGATAAGGACGGCGCCGCCACCAATCTCCAGATGGTCTTGAAAAACACCATTCCGGTGTCTGCTTTACATAAGATGTTGAAGCAGTAAACGTCGCTACTTTATTGTGAGGCCGGCGGATCGTTCGGCGTTGGTCTTTCCTTGGACAGATGAGGAGGTGATGGAGTTGCCTGATCCTTTGCCGGCGAAGTTGATGGCTGCTTTTTCCAATGGTTTCTCACGAGTCTCGGCGAGGGTGCAGCCGGTGATGAGGACGTTGTGACAATCCTTGGCGTTGATTCCGTGGGGAAGGCCGTTGGTGAAGGTGCACCCGGTGATGGCGATTCGCTGGCAGTTTGCGAGCTCCAGAAGAGAGGCTCCGCTTTTCTGTCCTTCGGGGGCTTCTTCGAAGAAGCCGCAGCCTGTAATGGTGCAGTCCCGGCTGTTGCTGAAACGAACACCGGTGCCGTATTTTTCGGTATGACGCCGGAAGTGGTTGCTGCCGACGGTGATCATGCTGGAGTCTTCGATGAGGAGATTACGATTCCCGCAGGAATAGATGGAGTTTCCGGTGATGGTGACGCCGTAGCAATTGGTGAGGTGGACGTTATTCTCCTGGGAGCCGATGATGTTGCCGGTGATGGCAATGAGTCCGGGTGGACGGGAGCCGTCGCGCTTTTCCACAATACGGATATTGCAGCCGCCTTTGGACTTGGTGGCCTGAATGGTGTTGGAGGCGATGGTGACTTCGTTGACGCTTGCTCCGTCGGCGGTGGTATCGATCCAAATTTCCGCGGTTGGTTCCGTGGTGAGTTTGGGGAATGAGCGGGGCGCGTTGTTGTATTCGATGTCGTTTCCAGTGATCTGAAGATTGCGGACCTCCGAACGTTCGATGCGAATTCCCCCGAGCCGGTTGTAGCTAATGTGGGAGGTGGCGATGTTGATTTGGTGCAGATTCAGGCCATCGAGAAAAATACCAGCGCCGCGATTGTGATAGATGTGGCAATTTACGATGAGCACGTTGCGATTGCGTTTGACGAGATGAATCCCATGCTTGGCATTTCTAATCATGACGCCATCGATGATGGCTTGCATGGTTTCGGTGAGTTCGATGCCGTCGGCTTCGGGATGAACTCCTTCGATGGCGATCTCGCGAATCTGGGGCATGCGTTCGTTTTTCCATACTCCGGGTTTTACGGAGCCGGGATCGCCGGTGCCTCCGTGATTGCCGATGAGGCGGAAGGCGGGGCCGGGGCCGTCCATGACGATAGTGGCGGTTCCCAGTGAGCCTGCGATTCCATAAGAGCCCGTTTTGGCCAGGGCAATTTCAAGAGGCTTGGTGATGCGGTAGCTTCCTTTTGGAAAAACGAGGAGTCCGTCTCCGTCCTTGATGGCGTGATTGATAGCCTCGGTGTCATCAGTTTTCCCATCGCCTGTCGCACCAAAGTTTTTGACGTTGCTCACGAGGGAGACCCTAGCGGTTTCTTCTTTTGAAGGGAAAGAGGAATCATGAAGAGGATCTGATTGCTTTGCAGTCGCCACGAAGGTGGTCTCTGCTATAGATCAGGAAGTGCGGATTCTTATCGTTACCCCGAAAGCAGGTCAGATAGCCACCGGCAATCGTTGCTCGGCGGAACAGTGGGTGAAGGTGTTTCGTGATTTGGGACACGAAGTGGAGGTGAAGGGTGTTGGCGATAGGATGACAGAGGGGTGTGATGTTTTGGTTGCCTTGAACGCGAGACGTATTCCCGGTGTGATTCAGGAGTTCAAGGACGAGAATCGAGATGGCCGGGTTGTGGTGGTTTTAACGGGAACGGATATTTATCCAGAGGTGGGAGATCAGGCCTTGGTAACGATGCGCTCGGCTGATCGCTTGGTTGCCTTGCAGCCGAAAGCCCTCGAGCAGGTGCCGGATGAGATGCGGGAGAAAACGAGAGTGATTGTTCAAAGCGCGAGCCCGATTGAGATGAGTCGGGAGGGCGATTTTTTTGAGGTCGCCGTGGTGGGGCATTTTCGGAAGGTGAAAGATCCTCTTCGGACAGCTAGGGCGGTGCGCCTGTTGCCGTCTGCATCGAAAGTGCGGGTTCGACAGGCCGGGGGGGTTTTAGAAGAGCGGTATGAAGTTTTGATTCGGGAAGAGGTGGCGGAGAATGGTCGCTATGAATGCTTGGGAGAGGTTAAGTCCAAAGAAGCAGGTGAATTGATAGCGGGATCGGATTTGTTGGTGTTGAGCTCGCATTCGGAAGGAGCGGGGCGGGTCATTGGTGAGGCAATTGCTTGCGGGACACCGGTCTTGTCAACGCGGATCGATGGGGTGATGGGTTTGCTTGGCGAGGACTATCCAGGATATTTTCCGGTGGGTGATACCGAAGCCTTGGCTGGATTGATTGGGAGGGCGGAAAGTGATGAGGATTTCTATCAGGAATTGAAGACTGCTTGTGCGAAAGTCGCTTCTTTGTTTTCACCGGAGACCGAACAAAAGGCATGGCAAAAGATGCTGGATGAGCTTACAGATGAGCAAAGTTCATGAACACCAAAGAAGAGATTGCTCAGGAATTGGAGATTGTAGACCGACGGTCTCGCGAGTTGTTGGAAGATCTCAGTGATGAGCAACTTCGGGTTCCCTACGAGAGGGGGATCAATCCTCCGGTTTGGGAGTTGGGTCATGCGGCATTTTTCTATGAGTATTTTTTGCTCCGGGAGTTGGGAGGGAAGGCTGCGAGGATGCCGGGATACGATGAGGTGTGGGACTCCTTTGAAATCATGCACAAGCATCGATGGGCTCCGGGTGTGGTTCCGGATAAGGCAACGATGTTGGATTACTACTCTCGGGTAATGGATGAGAGTCGGGAGCGCTTGGAGAAGCTTGCTGATCCCTATGAGAGCTATCTTTTTCGCTATTGTATTCATCACCAGCAAATGCATATCGAGTCGTTGATTTGGGCCCGGCAAACTTTGGGGTATCCAGCACCAAGGTTTTCGGATCAGGGATCAAGGGAGTATGGAGCGATCGGGGAAGCGGGAGATGCTTTCATCGATGGCGGGGAATACTTCATGGGAATGCCGGAGGGAGTTCAGGGTGAGGAAGGCATACCCTTTAGTTTTGATAATGAACGCCCGGGATTTCGGGTGGAGTTGGATTCGTTTGCGATTTCGAAAACGCTGGTGAGCAATCGAGAGTTCCTCGAGTTCGTGCAAGATGGAGGCTATGAAAAAGAAGCCCTTTGGGATTTTGGAGGGAAGTGTTGGTTGGCGGAGTCGGAGCGCGAGTTTCCGAATTACTGGCGTTGGCAAGGCGATGAGATTCAGGTGCGAAAATTCGATGAATGGATCGAGTTGCCGTTGGACGCACCAGCCTTGCATTTGAGTGTTTGGGAAGCGGAGGCCTATTGTAGGTGGGCGGGGCGGCGATTGCCGACGGAGCCCGAGTGGGAAGCGGCGGCGAGAGGAGCGGAGGGACGGAACTTTCCGTGGGGCGATGATATGGATGCTGCAAGAGTAGACATGGATGGGGGCTTTTACGGGATAGCATCGGCGACGGCCTTTGCGGAGGGGGCGAGTTCGTCAGGGTGTTTGCAAATGCTGGGGACGGCTTGGGAATGGACTTCCAGTCAGTTTTTACCCTTCGATGGATTTAAGATCGATATGTATCACTACATGTCGGTGCTTCAATTTGGAGACCATCGCGTCACGAAGGGTGGTTCGGGTGCGACTTGCTCAAGTTTGATCCGCAATACTTATCGCCAAGCCTACTATCCATCGCGTACGGATGCCTTCACCGGTTTCCGAACCTGCGCGCGGTAGGCGATTAATTAATCTGAATTCGATAAAAGAGGCGCTCGGGAATTTTGAGGAATTCGTGAAGGTAGCTAATGGAGTTGACGGGGAAACGATACGCCAAACTCTTGATCGAGTATTACTACATCTGCGAGCGAAAGTGCTGCGAGGAGGATCGCCAGGGGGAGTAGATCAATATTTCAATCCCAGGTCGTTGGTTCTGATTTCCTTGAGCTTCGCGGTCATCTTTTCACGAAAGCGTGTCACGGTCCCGGCATGCTTCGGGTCGGTGGCGAGGTTGGTGTATTGCTTGGGGTCTTTCTTCATGTCGAAAAGTTCGATGCCTTTGTTGCCACCTTCGCCGTATTGAATGTAGGCCCAGTCATGTTCGCGGAGGAGGAATCCTTTTCCGTTTACGCTGAAGGCGGCGTCTCGAACTTCGTGTTTGGGATTGTCGAAAACGGGGGAGATGTCTTTGCCCTGCAGGCGTGAAGGAACTTCGAGGCCGCAGAGGTTCGAAAGCGTGGGGTAGAGGTCTAACAGCTCAACAAGAGAATGGCACACGGCGGGTTTCTTGCCCGGAATACGAATGATGAGCGGAATGGCGGCTGATTCATCGTGGAGGCTGACCTTGGCCCAGAAGTCGTGCTCGCCTAAATGGTAGCCGTGATCGCTGGTGAAGATGACGATGGTCTTGTCGTCGAGTCCGGCTTTGGTCAGCGAATCGAGAACCTGTCCGACCATGCGGTCCATGTAGACGACCGAGGCGTAGTATCCGCCGACGGCTTTCTTCTGGCGACGAACATCCATCTTCATGTTCTTGCTCGTCTTGTAGTTGATGCCTTGTTTGGGGATATCGTCCCAGTCGCCGTCGACTTTCTCGGGCAAGATCATTTTGTTGTAGGGAAGAAAGTCTTTGTAGTCCTTGCGCGGGGCCACGAAGGGAACGTGGGGGCGAACAAATCCCACCCCGAGGAAGAAGGGTTCGTCTTTGTGGGTTTGGATGAGCTCCGCCGCTTTTTTTGCCGTTTTGCCATCGGAATGAGCGAGGTCACCGCCGTCGGCTTCGACGACCACGAAGGTGTTGCCGCCAACCGGTCCGGGCTTTTTGCCATCGGGATTGCTCTCCAATGTTTCGCCATCGCCTGGTGCGCGCCACTCGGGCCCTTGGGAGTTAAAGCGCTCGGTCCATGAGGCGGGATCGTCGGGACCGTCTGTTCCTTTTTCGATTCCGATGGGCACCCCCATGTGGAAGATCTTGGAGACGCGGGCCGAGTAGTATCCTGAGTTTTTGAAATGCTGAGCCCAAGTCGCGCGCTCTCCGATGTTGGGTCGTGGAGAACCGTATCCGAGCATCTTGATGGCGTGGGGATAGTAACCACTCATAAAAGAGGCTCGCGATGGTCCGCAATATGTTCCCTGGCAATAAGCTTTGGTGAAGCGCGTTCCCTGCGCCGCGAGGCGGTCGATGTTGGGTGTCTTGCAGACAGTATTTCCGTAACAGGAAAGCGCGGTCGCGGTGAGGTCATCGGAAATGATGAAGAGGACGTTCATTTTTGCTTTTGCCAACGCGCTGGACGCAAAAAGAGAGAGGATCAGCAAGGTGAAGTTCATAGGAAAGAGGTGTAGTGGAAATCGAGAATCTTGCCACTACAGAGTTTTCTTTGCAGGGGCGAGGGCGTTGGAAAAGATGAGTCCCGAGATGAGGGCGACGAAGGCGATGAGTGCTCTGCCTCCGCTTTCGCTGGGGAGGATGGCTTCCCCGGAAACCCAGTGGTTCAGGATCGAGTAAACCTTGCTACCAGGGACAAGGACGATGATTCCTTGAATAAGAAGAATCGAGCAGGGGCCGTTGGTGAGTCTCGCGAAGAGGTTACTGAAAAGCCCCACCGAGAGGGCTCCGAGAAACATTCCGGCATACATTCCGAAGAGGTGCCCACCGAGCTTGGCAGCGCCAAAGGCGATGAAGACCGAGACCACTCCGAGAGCCCATTTGTTTCGTGGGATTTTGAAGGCGATGCCGAGTGAAATGGCGAGTCCGATCAGAGCGGGCCAGATTCGCCAGTCGGGAACCGGGGAGAGGAGCAGGCTCGGTTCGGAAGGGACGGGGGAGACAAAGTTAACGACGGCGATTCCGGCGAGGGTTCCGAAGAAGAGTTTGAGTAAGGTCATTAGTCCGTCGACAAGACGGGAGCAGCCCGAGATGAGGTGTCCATGAGAGATCTCCTCAAGAGCGACGGTCAGGGCGAGTCCCGGAATGTGAATGATGATGGAAGCCAGAATGACAATGGGAGCGTTGATACCTGCGCCGAAAGTAGAAAACATCATGGCAAGAACTCCAGCAGTGAAGGCTAGCGTGATTGCGAGGGCCGGCTTGAATCCTTTTTTTGACCCGGTGAAGTGGCCGATGAGAAAGAGAAGAAAGGAGATTAAGGAAGCGGCAATGGCATCAAGGGGGTTGGCCGAGAGGAGGGTGGCAAAAGCTCCCCCGGTGACCAGGCTGGCGAGTGCGTTTTCAAGAAAGGGAGTGGGGGGAGGGCATTGCCCAAGCTTCTCAAGCTTTTGCAAGCCCGATTCAAAGTCAACGTGTCCGTCTTCCATCTTCTCAACTAATTGGTCAATCGCCCAGAGGCGCCCGAGGTCGTAGTCGGAAAGCTCCGTACGTTCGATGTGCGTGAATTGATCGAGTTCATCATCCAACCAGAAAATGTAGGTGAAGGTGGTCGGGCTGACGAGAAAGCTGCCGTGAAGTCCGAGCATCTCGGTGACGTTGCCAAGATGTTCTTCGATACGCACGCTGTTGGCTCCACAGCGATGCAGAGCTCCCCCGAGTTTAATGATGAAACGGGTGCGCAGGCGGTAGTCTTCAGATGAATGAGACATGACAAATCTCTCTTTCGGGCGCTTGAGCGAAATGTCGAGACAAAGAAGAATGATTGTGAAATCGGACGGGATGAAATGGCCTTCCTCTCATCATGAATTGTAGGTGAATATCCACTGGAATGGCCGCAGCGGGTCCGGGGTGGTTGGCTGCAGAGGCTGCCGTCTTTGATGGGAAAACTGGAGGGGCGAGGACGGCGATCGCTTGATCAAGAAGTCGCTTGCTAGTGAGTCAGGCTGAATTTGAGACGGAGGAAGGGTCTTGTTGAGGTGACTTTTTTCCGTCCATCTGGAAGAACTTGAAATTCATCGATAGATAAGGGTGACCAGTTGGTTAAATCTCTGGAAACGCTCGGAGAGACCGTGCCGAATGTCGCCCGCGAGGGCTTGGTTTGGTAGATGAAGCTGCGATCCGGGTTGATTTGAGGAGCGTCTGAAAAAGTTGGATCGTAATCCAAGAGAAACTCGGCGAGTTGGGTAAGGCCATCACCATCGTGATCCTTGAGAAGAGAATTGTTCGGAAGATTGAATGGGGCAACCCAAGCGAGGTAGGCGTCGTCGGTGCCGGGAGGGATATCGAGAATATCGGTTAGAGTTTCCTCATTCGAAAAAGGGGTGAGTGACCAACCTGCCCCGGTATTGAGGGCTCCAACGATCATGTTAGCTAGTCGGACCTGCGCCGGGGTAGAAGGATGGAAGCCATCGCGGCAAAAGAGAAAGCGGGAACGGTTTTCCGGATCGGCGGTGGGAAAGAATTCGACGTTGCCGATTCGGTAGGGGTTTTCGAAGGCCAGATCTGTGGTGAGTTCCGACACCTTGAAGACGGTGGCGCCTCTGCTGCTGGCGTAGTTGCGGAGAGCGAGGTTGGCCTGATCGATATAGTTTGTTGCAATGGCTCGGATCGCTCGATCGGGGAAATCGAGGCGGCGTTTTTCAGTTCCTCCGACGTCCGGGAAATCTCCGATGACGATGGGGACGGAGGAATTTTCGTCGCGGATGGCATCGATGAGATCGTCGAGTTGATCGATGATATTGTTGGGGAAGTTGGCGGGAGGAGTGTTCCTGCTGAGTTCACGGTAGTTGTTTTGGATGTCGTTTCCTCCGAGAAAGATGACGATGGCATCGACGTCGTCGACTTGGGAAAGGAGCGTGATTTGGGATGACAGATATTGCTGGTCTTCAAAGATGGAGGCCCTCATGACAGCCGACCAGAGGGTGGTTTCTGCACCGGGAACGCCCCAGTTGAATTCGTATCCGGCATTGCGAAGATCGGGATAAGAGAAGGCGTTGTTTTCGTAGGCGCCAAAGGTGATTTCGTCGCTGCGAAATTCAGCAAGGAGCTCGACCCAGTTTTTGGTGTTGGAATCGGTGGGGTCCGAGGCCGGAGCCGAGAAGGGAATCTCGAAGCGGTATTCCTCGCTCATGCTATCGCCTACGACGAGGACTTTTTTGGGCAGGGCAATCGCAGTTCCAACCAAGAGGAGCGCGAGGAGGATTTTCATGGAGGCAATATAGGCGCTAAGCTTTCTTGAGCAACACGGTTGCCGCGAGGGCGCTGGCGAGGAGCAGGGTGGCGAGCCAGGGAACGAGTCCGATGGCCATCAGGGTGTAGGCTAGGGCGGCTCCGGTGGCAGCGATGAGAGCGTAGGGGAGCTGCGTCGCGATGTGGGAAGTGGGCGAACATCCGGCGGCAAGCGAGGAGACAATGGTGGTATCTGAAAATGGACTACAATGATCCCCGAAGACAGCCCCGCCAAAGACCGCGCCGATGGTCATGGAGATGAGAGCCATGAGCTCGTCCGGAGGGAGTTCGCTTCCGAGTTCCAGACCAAGGGGGAGTGAGAGAGGCATGAGGAGGCCCATCGTCCCCCAGGAGGTTCCGGTGAGGAAGGACATCATTGTTCCCAGCAGGAAGATGGAGAGCGGGAGGAATGAGGGTTGGAGTTGGTTTCCGAGGAGGCTCTTGAGGAGTTCGGCAACTTCGAGTGCTTTGAAGATGCTTCCCAGGGTCCAGGCGAGCATGAGGATGATGAGGGCGGGAACGAGCGAGGCGGCACCATCGAGCATGTGTTGTCCGGTCTCATTCCGGCGATCTTTTGGAAAGCAAAGGAAGGCGGAGATCAAGGCGACGAAACTGGAAGCGACCATGGCGTATGGGACACCGTCGGATGAGAAGGCGTTTCGCCAGGACCAGTTCTCGCCATCCTGCCAGAGGTAGATAAATCCGGGGAGAGTCGTGACGAGAACGAAGAGTGGAATGAGGGCTGCTTTGGGGTCGCCCGCTTTGGGTTGGTTGTTGATGTCGGAATCGAGTTCAACGGGCCGGGCATTTTTCATCGGTCCAATATGCCATGAGCGGAAGATCACCAAGGGGATGAGCAAGAGGCTGAGAAGACAGTAGGGGTTGGCGGGAATGGAATTGAAGAAAAGGGCCGCCGGATTGACATCGAAAGGCGCATCTTGAAGACCTTCTTTAATCAGGCTGAGCTGGGTGGCGATCCAGGTGGAGATGAAGGCGACACAGGCGACGGGGGCGGCGGTGGAGTCGATCAGATAAGCGAGGAATTGGCGGGAGATACGAAGGGCGTCGGCGAGGGGGCGGCCGACGCGTCCGAGGAGGACGGAATTTGCGAGTCCATCGAAAAAGCAAAGGAGGCCGAGCCCGTAGATGCCGAAAAGGAGTTTCTTTTGTGGGTCGCCGGATTTTCGGGCGAGCATGCGATTGAGGATCGCGGTGAATCCGCCACCTTTTTCGAGCAGAGTAGCGAAGGCGCCGAGGGCGAAGGTGAAAATGATCGCGCTGAGATTCCAGTCGCTCTTGAGAACGGGGAAGTAGTGATCTTCGAAGAGATTACGGATGGCCGGGATGGGCCCGGGTCCGGCGAGGAGAAATGAGCCGGTCAGAACGGCGGCGAAGAGCGAGAGAGCCGCGCGGCGCGTGATCAGGATCAGGACCAGCGCGACAAGCGCGGGAAGGAGAGGAGTGAAATCAGCCACTGGTGAGAAATAGCGGGTTTCAGGGACGATGCCGAGCGAGATCTATGAGACTTCCAGATCGACGTAGTGTCGACGGGAGAGAATGAGGTGACGTTTCATGGCGTCTGCTGCCTTTTCAGGCTTGCTGTCGCAAATAGCGTCGAAAATCTCAGCATGGGTGTTGATGACACTGTCGTACCATTCACTGTTGCCCCGGTTGAGGTTGGCATATTCGATGGAGCGTTTTTCCAAGGCGCTCAGGACTGTGGCGTAGAGATTGTGCTTTGACCCTGCTGCGATGGCGAGGTGGAAGGCGATGTCGGCTTCGCTGAAGCGCTTGCGGTCGCCACGGGCACTTTCCATTTTGGCGATGGCGCGCTGCATGATCTCAATGATTTTTTCACCGGCATTGATGGCGGCAAGACGGGCGCATTCGGTTTCGAGGAGGATGCGGAAGTCCATCAGCTCGAGATAGGAATCGTCATTTGTAAGGACCGAATAAGTTTCGATCGCCCCAGCGAGGTTTTCGAGGCTGGGGTCGGCGATGTATGAGCCCGAGCCCTTCAAAGTGCGGAGCAGGCCTTTTCCACGGAGCTGCTGAATTGCTTCGCGAATGACGGTGCGGCTGGCAGTAAAGCGGGCGCAGAGTTTTTCCTCGGAGGGGAGGCGCTGACCGGGGGTCAGACTGCCGTCCATGATTTCGCTTTCGAGGGCTTGGATGATTGCGGAGCTTCGCTGGGCCATGATCAGGTGGTGTTGAAATTAAAAGCCGGTTCCTTTGACGGAGGTTTTGATGCGGACGATGTAATAGTCGGCGGTCATGTAAAGCGTCGATCCATCATCACCGAAGGCACAGTTGGCGGTGCGATGTCCGGTGAGGATGCGGCCGAGGAGTTTTCCATCGGCGCTGATGACCATGACGCCTCCCGGGCCGGTGCACCAGATGTTGCCTTGTTGGTCGGTCTTCAGGCCGTCGGGCATGCCAGGGTCTTTTTCGCTGAGTGGCGTGGCATCGTAGAGGAGCTTGCGATCTCCGGCCACTTTGCCGGAGTCATCGAGGGGGTAGGAGACCAGCCAGGCTTTTCCACCCTGTGATTGTGCAACGTAGAGGGTCTTACTATCGGGCGAGAGGGTGATGCCATTTGGGCGTTCCATGGTGCCGTCAACCACGGAAACCACGCCTTTGGGAGAGATTGAATAGACACCAAAGATCGACGACTCACGGCGTGGGTCTTTTTCTTTTTTCGGAAGTCCGTAGGGAGGATCAGTGAAGTAGATGGTGTCGTTTGGGTGGACGCAGACGTCGTTCGGAGAGTTAAAGCGCTTACCATTGTAGCGATCGGCGACGGTCATTTTACCGCCGCCGTTGGAGGTGAGAACAGAGACGCGGCGGTCACCGTGTTCGCAGGAGAGAAGGCGTCCCTCATTATCAAAGGTGAGACCATTGGAGCCGGGTTCGTTACCGTATCCCGATGGACCGGTGTAGCCGGAGGCTTTGAGGAAGACCCCCAGGCCGTCCTTCTCGGACCACTGGTAGACTTTGTTGGTGGGAACGTCCGAGAAGAGGAGGCGGTTTTCGGCCTTGTCCCAGACCGGGCCTTCGGACCACTCGAAGCCCATCGCGACGACCTCGATCCTGGCGTCTTCCGGGATCAGTTTGTTGATGGCTGGGTCGAGACGCTCGACGGAGCCGATGGTAGGACGGATCGTGCCATCCGGAGCAGGCGGAGCAAGCTGGGCAAGGGAGGTGGAAGCAAAAGCGAGAGAAAGAACTACAGAACGCATGTTTTGAACCTAGTGACTCCTCACAGGAGGGCAAGAGCGCAGGTGGATTTCTACGAGCGTTCTTTTTGGGTTCAAGAGTGTCCTTGTCGGGACCGTGACGGTGATAGTAATTCTCGGAGAGAATGGGCTAAACGTGGTCGTTGAAATCGACAATTTCGGGCAGTTCGGAAGTGGTGGCCTGAGCGAGAAGGCGCTTCATCGGTTGGGGTGAATTGCACTCAAGAAAGGCTCTTATCCGATTTTGGATCGATTGTTACATAAGATTGAGCGCAGCCAAAGCGGCGTGGATTTTAAAATCGATCAAGAGGCCGTTTCGTTGGGATTTTTTCAGAAAGCTAGCAAGGTCACTGAAGGGAACGAGGTGGGTCGTGATGTCCTCGCCGCCAACTCCGCCACCAGGGCCGGATTTGGTGGCGTTTTCTGCGAAGAAGAGGTGGGTTATTTCGTCGGTCATACCGGCCGAGGTCGGCGATGAGAGGAGGGGCGTGATAGACTCGGAGGTATAGCCGGTTTCTTCAAGGAGTTCGCGGCGGGCGGTGTCAACGAGGGATTCTCCGGCGAATTCGGGTTCGTCTCCAACTAATCCGGCACACATTTCCAAAACCCGGGCCTGAACCGGGCGGCGGAATTGCTCGACGAGGATGACTTCATTTTCGGGCGTCATGGCTAGAATCCCCACGACAGCGGTGGAATTGGGCCTGGTGGCAAATTCCCAGTCGTCGATTTCACAGAGGGAAAGGTAGCGGCCTTCGAAGTGGGAAATGGTGTCTGGCATGATTTCAGAATACTCTTCTAAGAATCTGTGGCAATTCCGCGTAGAAACCATTACCAATACCCCGCATAGCAATGACCGGCGAAGATTTTGACATCCAGGTGAGCTTCCGTCACCGCATTCGATTTACCCGAGGAGCCTTCTCTCCGGGGAATAAGCTCTTGTCCGACCTGTTGGAAACGAGGGGGCACAGCAAGGTTCTCGTTTTTGTAGAGACTGGGTTAAAAGGGTTTTTTCCCGAGCTGGAGGCGCAAATTCAGGATTATTTTGGGGAAGTGGCGGGAATTCGGCTGACCGGCGTGGAATGGCTGGTGGGTGGTGAAGAGGCGAAGCGCGACGATTCGGTTTACCAAAACGCGATGGCGGCGATCGAAAAACACCACATTGACCGCCATTCCTACATCATGGTGATTGGTGGCGGAGCGTTTTTGGACGTCGTGGGCTATGCTGCGGCGACCGGGCACCGCGGTGTGCGCCTCGTGAGGTTTCCAACGACGACCCTCTCCCAGGACGACAGTGGGGTTGGCGTAAAGAATGGCATCAATGCCTTCGGGAAGAAGAATTTCATCGGAGCCTTTGCGGTGCCGTATGCAGTGGTGAATGACTTTCAATTTCTCCACACCCAACCCGAGCTAACCCGAAGGGCGGGACTGATCGAGGCGGTGAAAGTTTCCCTGGTGAAGGATGGCGAGTTTTTTGAGTGGATGGAGGCGAATGCCGCGTCTTTGTGTGCCCTCGATGAGGCTACTTTGGAAGAAGCGGTGGAGCGTTCCGCGATTCATCATGCGCGTCACATTGCCTTGGGTGGAGATCCCTTTGAATTGGGGAGCAGCCGTCCGCTGGATTACGGCCATTGGGCAGCGCATAAACTGGAGCAACTGACCGACTTTGAATTGAGTCATGGCGAAGCGGTTTCCGTTGGCGTGGCTCTTGATACGCTTTATGCGGCCAAGGTGGGACTTCTTTCGGCCGACGATGCGGAGAGGGTGTTATGTGTTATTGAGCAATTGAATCTTCCGCTTTGGCATGAAGCTCTTGAGTTGCTCGATTCCAAGGGCCGTCGCCGGGTTTTCAACGGACTGGAGGAATTCCGCGAGCACCTTGGTGGGGAATTGACCGTTCTCTTGTTGGCGAGTTTGGGGAAGGGAATTGATGTGCATGAGATCGAAGAGAAAATTTGGGATGACTGCGCCGAGGAACTTAAATCCCGTGTCTTGGCGGTGAGTTCATGAACCGGGTTGCCGTTCTCAATGTTGTCGGTTTGACCAAGGCTGTGCTGAAGCACATGCCGCGTTTGCAGAAGTGGTCGGAGTCGCGCGAAGTAGTCTCATTCAAGCCGGCCTTTCCGGCGGTGACGTGTACGGCGCAGAGTTCTTATCTTACAGGGAAACCGGTGGGGGAGCATGGTATTGTGGGGAATGGTTGGTATGACCGCGAAGAGGCACAGGTAAAGTTTTGGAAGCAAAGCAATCATCTCGTGAAGGGTGGGAAAGTGTGGGAAGGCCTGGAGCAATCGTGTGCGAAGATGTTTTGGTGGTATAACATGTATTCCTCGGCTGATTTTTCGGCGACGCCTCGACCGCTGTATCCGGCGGACGGACGGAAGTTCTTTGATATCCACACCGAACCGATGGGAATGCGGGAGGAGATCAAAGGTGATCTGGGCCCTTTTCCCTTTCCGTCATTTTGGGGCCCCAATGCGGGGATTCCATCGTCGAAATGGATCGCAGAGAGCGCGAAGTGGATCGAGAGGAAAGAGCGACCCGGATTGAGTTTGGTTTACCTGCCTCATCTTGATTATGGACTGCAAAAATTCGGTCCAGATACCCCGGAGATGGATGCGGAGTATTCGGCAATTGATGAGGTGACTTGTGATCTTATCGATGAACTTGAAGGGAATGGCGTGGAAGTTTTGGCTCTTTCCGAGTATGGAATTTCCAAAGTGTCGAAAGCGATTCATCTCAACCGAATCTTTCGGGAGAAGGGATGGATTCAAGTGAAGGATGAGATAGGTCTGGAGACTCTTGATTGCGGGGGATGTCAGGCATTTGTGGTGGCGGACCATCAGGTGGCACACGTCTATGTGAACGACGAATCAATTGCGGAGGAAGTTCGCAAAGTTGTCTTGGAGGCGGATGGAGTGGAGGAAATTCGTGAAGGGGCAGAGCTTTGGGGTAATGGAGTGGGGCGGGAGCGGGGAGGAGACTTTGTCGCGGTGTCGGAGAGTGAGGCTTGGTTTACCTATTATTATTGGATGGATGATGCCAAGGCGCCGGACTTTGCGCGCTGTATCGATATTCATCGCAAACCGGGATACGATCCGGTGGAGTTGTTTCTCGACCCGGAGATTAAGTTTCCCATGCTGAAAATTGCCGGATTTTTGGCGAAGAAGAAGTTGGGCTTTCGTGGCTTGATGGACGTGATCCCCCTGAACGCTGATTTGGTGAAGGGGTCGCATGGCCGGGATACCGTTGAGGAAGAGGAACAGCCGGTGGCGATTGGGCCGGGTGCGGAGAATGTTGATTCGGCAGAGCGTGTTTTCGGGTGGATTCAAGGACGGTGTCGCTCGTGATTTTGTCCGTGACCTGAGCCGCCTTGGCGCCCTGAATAGCGGGGTGAAATTCCTACTACTTTTTCTGAGTGCTACGCTCTCTTTCGGGAAGGCTCCGAACATCGTCATGATTTTGGCGGATGATATGGGTTATGGCGATTTGGGTTGTACCGGGTCGACGACAATCAAGACGCCGCATATTGATTTCATTGCGAGCAATGGGGTCCTTTGCACGCAGGGCTATGTCCCTTCATCGGTGTGTTCACCATCGCGAGCGGGGATTTTGACGGGGAGAGACCCACGGCGATTTGGTTATGAAGGGAATTTGAATAAAGGGGCTGACGCATACGCAACGCGCCCGGAATTGCAGGGGCTGCCACCTACCGAGCATACTTTGGGCGATCATTTGAAAGCCGTTGGATATGACACGGCTCTGATTGGGAAATGGCATCAGGGAACACACGAGGTCTTTCATCCCAACGCGCGGGGCTTTGATCATTTCGTGGGAATGTTGAAAGGGTCGCATAGTTATTTTCTAAAGCCTGATCGTCATCAGTTGGAGCGCAATGGTTCTCCGGTCACGGAGTTTTCCTCGGACTATGTCACCGACTACTTTACCGACGAATCACTCGCCTGGATGAAGGGACGGAAAGATGAAGAGCCCTTCTTTGTGTTCCTTTCCTACAATGCGCCGCACACACCGATGCAGGCGACTGACGAGGATCTTGCGGTGTATGGCCACATCAAGGACAAGAAGCGTCAGATCTACTCGGCGATGATGCATGCATTGGATCGAGGAGTGGGTCGGGTGATTGATTATTTGAAGGAGTCGGGGCAGTATGAAAACACGCTGATTGTATTTTTTTCCGACAATGGAGGGGCGACCAATAACGCTTCGTGGAACGGGCCGCTGTCTGGTCGGAAAGGGACTTTGTTGGAAGGTGGGGTGAGAGTCCCCTTTTTGATGTCCTGGCCTGCAGGATTGCCGAAAGGAAAGGTCTATAGAAAGCCGGTATCGGCTTTGGACTTATTGCCGACGTTTTTGGCTGCGGCTGGTGGGGAGCCTCTCCCTTTGAAGCCCGCGCCGAAGTACGAGGACAAGCGAAACCGGAAAGCGGTGGCGTATGACGGAATCAATTTGCTGCCGGTGTTAAACGAAAAAGAAGTGCCCAAGCCACGTGAGTTATTTTGGCGATTGCAGGGGCAATCAGCGATCCTTTTCGGGGAGCGGAAATTGATTAAATTATCACATCGTCCGGCACAGCTTTTTGCTCCGTCGACAGATCCCGGGGAGCAGGGCGACCTTGCTGGTGAAGAGGTCGAAACGCTCAATGAGCTCTTCACAAAGCTGGGCTTTTGGGAGTCTTCGCTTGCGACGGTTCCGCTTTGGGGCTCGTCGCCGTATTGGTCGCGCGAGTCGGCCAAGAATTACGAAAAGTATCCCCCGGGGGAAGAGCCAAAGTAGTAATTACTTGCCGGCTCCGGTGCCGGGAAGGTAGCGGTAGTAAACCTCCAGCATCAAGGTGGCGAGACAGGTGTTGTAGGTCTTGCCAGCCGAGTGGTGGTTGCCGGCTGGGTCTCCCCATGAGCCATCTTTTGCCTGATTTTTGATCAGTTCGTCGCGGAAGAGCTGATTGTAGACTTTCCAGGATCTTCCGCCGAGGTTGATCATGGCTTGAGAGGTGTAATAGTGATCGTAGAGGTTGGCGTATTTCTTGAAGTCGAAGGAGTTGTGTTTATCCATGTAGCGCCGGCCTTTCCCGACGGCGGCATGGTTGTTTCCTTTGTGTTGTTGGACGCAAAGGGTGCCTGCTCCGGTAAGACTAAAGTGGCCTTTGGAGGATCCGCTGGGACCGTTTTTGCCGTATCCAAATCCGCCGTGTTCTTGTTGGGTGTCGAGGATGGCCTGAAGTGCGGCTCTTGAACAGCGTTCGAGATTCTTGAATTCCAACCCGGTGTTCTTGGCCGCTTTTAGGGCCTGAAGATGCCATGCGGTGATTGAGGTGTCCCATCGAGGGTGCTCCTCGTACTTGTAGTTCCACCCGCCGGCTTGGTTTTGGTTGTTGATGATCCATTGCACCGAGTTTTGGACGACTTTGTCTAGGTTGGGGATTTGGTATCCAAACATCTGGCTGAAGGAGTAGGATTCGCAGAGGGCATAGGTGGCAATGGCGTGTTCGTAACACCAGCGATCATTCAGGTCGGTGGAGAGTTTGCCTTTTTTCTTCATGCCAAGATCGACGAGAAAAGTGGTGGCGGAAAAGACAGCGTCGCCGAATTCGACGGACTCGGGAGTTTCGCAATGACCAAGAAAGGCGAGGAGGGCCAGGCCGGTGATGGCAGAAGGGTATTTCTTATCCCACGAGCCGTCTTTGTTTTGCGTTTTCTTAAGCCAACGCAGGGCTTTCATGGTGGCTTCCTCGCATTGGGAGGTCCCTCCGGAGGCCATCAAGCGCGCCGAGCGATCGCCGGCATTGCAACGTTTGCCCATAACACCTCCGGGAAGGCCACCCCCACCTCCGCCTGCTCCGGCTCCGAAGCCATCACCGAATCCTTCATCGGTCCCAAATGAGACGTTGTCGGTCTCGGCGAAAGTGACCGGAACGGCGATGGGGGTTGCGGTGACTGCCGCGATGACTTTGGCGGGTGCTCCTCCGCTGGGAGGTGTCGGTTTGACATCGCGGGTGATGTTGACCTTATCGACGACCAACTCCTGTTCTTCTTCGCCGGGAGCACTGTAGACGATCTCGATCACGACCTCCTCCTTATTGATAGCCATCGAGATGATGAAGAGAATGATTCCAATCAGGAAGGTCACCAGGAGGCCGATGATGAGACTGGTGATACTGGAGAGTCGCTTTTGGGCGGCCAGTCTTTCTTTGGCTTCTGTGGAGAGGGCGGCGTGGAGGCTCATCGGTGTGAGGGGAACGATTCGCGCCGACTTTGTCTTAGGACAAAGACTTTAAAAGGGCCAAACTTGGATCAATCCCCAGGGAAGGGATTGGCCTGAAAGCGAAGTTGGTTTTCCTCAACGACCTCCTCGGGGAGAGGGGGAGCGATATCGAGTTTGGGAACGAAGCGCACCAAGCTGGCGGCGGTGGCACTGGCGGCGGTGAGCAAGATCAGCGAACTGAGGAAGACGGAGCCGCGCTTCTGACGTTCGGAGAGGCAGATGATGCGCTCGCGAAGGGGAACATGTCCGGCCATGGCCAATGAGAGGGGCGGGGCGGCAGCGGATTGGGCGACGTCGCACAAAGCGTGTGCGTATGTTCGAGGGTTGGCTCCGTGTTGGACCAGATGGGCGTCACAGGCGAATTCACACTGTGCGAGGAAGGTCCGGCGAAGCCACCAGACGGCGGGATTAAACCAGTGAAGCAGGCAGGCGAGATGGGCCAGGGAAGCCATCCAAAGATCGCGGCGTTGGATGTGACCAAGTTCGTGAAGAACGGCCATGCGAAGGGTTTCAGGCGACCATTGGGAGGAGCTTTTGGGCAGGTAAACGGTGGGCCGGAGAATCCCCGCCACCACGGGGGAATTCAGCCTTGGGTGGAGTTGAAGAGAGACCTTTTGACGGACCTTGAGTTGCTCCAGAGTTTCGTGGAAAAGAGTGAGGTCAGGGGCGGGTAAGGATTGACGACGCCATTTTTGAATGGCGAGGAGGTCGCGGAGTCCTTTGAGCGAGAAGAGCGCGAAACCAGCGAGCCAGAGATAGGGGATAAGGAGTGAGGGAGGGTCTTGAGAAACGGAATCGGAGACTGTGACGGAATATTTTGGGACGAATCCTAGGATGGGGAGGATGAGGAGCAGGGTGAGGACGAGGCCGGAGGCGCGGGGGTTCCCGGCGGGGTTTTTACGCAAGGTGATCCACAAGGCGCAGGCGGCGACGAGGGAAAAAACAAGCGAGGGGAGGAGCACGGCGGCGGGGGTTACTTGATGAGATTACGGATTTCGTCGATCTCGTTTTTGGTGAGTTGCTGATCTTCGGGATCGAGCAAGGCTGCGACGAGGTTCTCCGGTTTTCCCTGGAAGAAGGTGCCCAGCAGACTTTTGAGGGCGGTGCGCTTGGCTTTTCTTTCAGTAATGGCCGGTCTGTAGAGATAGCGTCGCCCTTCCTTGGAATGTTTCACCATTTCCTTGTTTTCCAGGGTGGCTAGGAGGGCGCGGACGGCGGAATAGGAGGGAGGATCGGGGAGTTCTTCCTGCACGTCCTTGGCGGTGGCTTCACTGAGGCGGTAGAGGATGTCCAGGATTTGCCGTTCCCGGCGGGAGAGCGCGCCTTTTTCCAATCGATTCATGATGGGACCCTAGTAGATGCTGAAAAACCCGCAATATAAATGTTGGAAAATCAGCATTGTTCGATGGCGATTGTCAAGGCGGTCGGAAGAGAGTAGTTAGCACGGGTGATTACGCTCGGTGGAGGTGCTTCGTTTGGAGAGGAAATGCGGGCGGTATTTTCCAGCTCGGGTTTGCTGTCGAAGTCGCCTGATTTTGAGTTTCGCGCCGAGCAGCAGGAGATGGCTGGAGAGGTCGCGATGGCGCTTGAAGAGGAGCGGTCGTTGGTAGTGGAGGCGGGGACCGGTGTGGGAAAGTCATTGGCCTATTTGATCCCGGCGGTAGAGTTCGCGATTAGGGAGGGGCGGAAGGCGGTCATCTCGACGCACACCATCAATTTGCAGGAGCAATTGATGGGGAAAGATCTGCCGATTGTGAGACAATTACTGGCGAGTGAATTTGACGCGGCCTTGTTGAAGGGGCGACAGAATTACGTGTGTCCGCTGCGCTTGCGTCGTGCGATGGATCAGGTGGGTGATCTCTTCACCACAAGTGAGCGGGAGGAGCTCATGGAGATCTGGAAGTGGGCGGAAGCGACGCGTGATGGAACGCGCAGTGATTTGGATTTCGAGCCGGCGCATAAAGTGTGGTTGCAGGTGTGCAGTGAGTCTCATATCTGCACCCAGCGAACCTGCGGGCCGCGTGGGAATTGTTTTTATCAGGAGGCAAAAAAGCGCGCGATGAAGGCCACGGTCTTGGTGGTGAACCACAGTTTATTTTTCTCGCTGCTGAATCCTGAGGAGGAGTTATTGGAGGGGGAGAAAGGTTTTTTAGTGCCCAATGATTTCGTGATTTTTGACGAAGCGCACACGCTTGAATCAGTAGCGGCGAAAGCGTTGGGATTGCGGGTGACTCAGGCCAGGTTGCGTTTTGATTTGCAGCGTTTGTATCACCCAAAAACTGGAAAGGGATTGTTGAAGTCGGCAAGGGCGAGTGAGGCGATGGAATGCGCCCGCAAGGTCATCGAGGAAGCCGATGTTTTTTTCGATGAAGTGGGTGGAGCGGTGACCTTCAATGACTGGGGCAGAGAGTGTCGCGTCAGGAATCCGGAGTTGGTTGAGAATACCCTCGCGGCTCCGCTTCGTGAGTGTTGGAGCGCGATTGAGTTGGTTGCAGAAGATACTGAGGATGAGACGAAGCGGAATGAATTGATGGACGGAGCCCGGCGATTGCGAGAGATGCACGGCGGACTGAAAATGTTTCTCGATCAGGAAGATGGCGGGAGTGTTTACTGGGTGGAAAAATCGGGTTCTGAAAGGACCTCACTGAGTTTGAATGCCGCGCCGATTAATGTTGCGGAGCGTTTGCGGGGTTTGTTGTTCGGGCCGGATAAATCCTGCATCGCGACGAGCGCAACTTTGGGGACCGGTGATGCGCAGTTGAGTTATTTTCGGGAGAGAGTGGGGGCGCACCATGTGCCGGCCATCAAGATTGGAAGTCCTTTCGATTACGAAAAGCAGATGGCGATCTACGTCATCAAGTCGATGCCTGATCCGCGCGATGATGATTACGAAAAAATGCTCGTTCACTGGATCGAGCGGGTCTTGATCAAGACGGAAGGAAAGGCTTTTGTGCTCTTCACGAGTCATCGGCTTTTGCGTTCAGTGGCTGAAGCGATGGAGGACTTCTTTGACGAACGGGGATGGAGGCTTTTGGCGCAGGGGATGGGGATGCAGCGCCAGAAAATGGTGGAGGCATTTCGCGAGGACGTGAACAGCGTGCTTTTCGGAACGGAGAGTTTTTGGGCCGGGGTTGATGTGCCGGGAGAGGCGCTGAGTAATGTCATCATCACACGTCTTCCTTTTGCCGTTCCGGACCATCCTCTAACAGCAGCGCGCTTGGAGGAAATTGAAGCCGAAGGAGGCAATCCCTTCATGAGCTATTCGGTTCCGGAAGCGATTCTGAAATTGCGACAGGGAGTGGGACGATTAATCCGTTCCAAGAAGGACGAAGGCATGGTGGTTATTCTCGATAATCGGGTCGTCACGAAGCGCTACGGGAAGACCTTTCTGGCGGCTCTGCCTCCGGCACCGGTGAAGATCGTATCCTAAAGCGAAAGCGTTTGCCTCAGCAGCCCGGCGGGCCATTGGTCCGGTGCAGTGGGAGTGGCTCCGAGGTAGCCGTAGTTGAGAAGTGACCCGGATTTGGCCATCAGGGGACGCGCGGCAGCCCCCAGTGGGCCCATTCCCATCACGGAGAGGGGCGTTTTTTCGTCGAGCAGATCGAGATGAGTTTGAAGATCCGCCTTCTCTTGAATTCGGGTGGCGAATTTGTGAATATCGGCGGTTGAACCGATTTTTGATTTTAGAGTGTCGAACGAGGGAGTCTTCTCAAAATCGTGGCATGAACCCACAACGAGGACGTTTCCGCCCTTGGCACTTTCGATGATACCCGAAAAATGGTCGAAATCGCGCAGTTCGATGTCGATGGCCGAGGCGTAGGGGAGAAATTGCTCGTATGCGGCGAGCCGATCTGCCGCCGACCAATCAGAAGTTCCCCCTTCAGCCGCTCCACGGGCCGTAATGAGAAGGGGCAAGGGTGTAAATTTAGCAAATTCTACGACCTCCGCACCAAGGCCCAAGGAGTCGAGTCTCAGCTCAATTAGATCGCATTCAAAATTATGCAATTCGAGGGCTGAGATGTCGGCAATCGCCCCAACTATCAAGGCTTCAGAGGGGAGCGGAAGAGTGTCCGAGGGCGCTGGCGAGGTCATGACGGCAGCTTGCGTTGAAGTGTTTGCCTTTGTCAAAAGGCTTCGACAGAATTTCAGGTGAGTGTCAATCGATAAAAAATAACGCCAATCGCCCTCTTTTTGCTAGCCGTGCCCCGCCTGCTTTTCCTACTTTGTCCGAAGTTTCGACACGGACATCATGATCACACCTCGTTCTTTCAAATTTTTTCTGTCCCTTGCCTGCTTTGCGGGCTTGATGGGATCCGCATTGGCTCAAAAAGCTGAAGACTTTTCAAACTCGTTGAATTTTGATGATCTGCAATCCCCGCAGGTCAACATTGCCAAGGGAAAGGGATTTAAACCCAAAGACTGGCTGGAAATTGAGTTTTCAGCAAAACTGGACAATGTTCCGCCTGCGAACAAGAACGAGCCCTTTCACGATAGTGTCACCGTCTCCTGGAACATTATTCTGAAGGGGCAGGACCGAAAGACCTATTGGGTCAAAAAGACGGTTGAGCATGTCAACGTTCCTGCGGATGAAGAGATCTTCTTTTCGGTCTATTTGTCTCCCAATACCATCAAGCGGATCACCGGGAAAGATCGGGGCGGAAAGAATGACCTCGAGGCTGTCGGTGGTGATATCAGCATTAACGGAGCCCGTGCAGGGTTCTTCAAAGCTGGTAAGTTTAAGGCCGGCTGGTGGACTGCAGATGCTCCCAAGACAGTCACTGTGACCCAAAAGTTTCCTCTACTGAGCAAGGACCAAACTCCCTTCAAACTCTTTTGGTATGACCGCTATGCGGAGATTAGGCAAAAAGACCAATAATGGTCTTTGCGGCGCTTAATTATGCTCAGCACAGCCCGGGAGGCTGACCCAAATCCCACCCACCCCCGGACATCCGGGACCTAAAATCAATTTTCCACACACTGAAAAACTAATATTATGGCTGACACACAGTCGATCATCGCACTGAACATTGGCTCGCAACGGATTTCCATGGGTGTTTTCACCACCGCCAAGAATAACTTGGTTCTGAAATCCTACCGGGCAACTAGTATCCTCGCCGATCCGGCGACCGAGGCGGCTCGCATTCCGCAGGTCCAGTTGGCAATCAAAGAACTCGCCAAGAGCCTGAAGCTCGGCAGCCAGAAGGCGGCATACGCCCTTGCTGGACAGTCGGTCTTCATTCGCTTCGTCAAGCTCCCGCCTCTCGAGGACGAAGGAATGGACGA
>JAQWZU010000024.1 GCA_029253285.1 Akkermansiaceae bacterium
CGCCAAGGCTACCTCGGCCACTCCTCCCAAGCGCATGATTTTTCTTGGCGGCGGCTTCGGCTTCACCAAGGACACTTTCTACCCCAAGAAAGCCGGTCGCTTTTCCGAGATCGGCATGACCGAGGGACTCTCTCCCCTCGCTCGGCACAAGGACGACATCACCATGGTGACCAATCTCACCAACCTCGGTGCATCCGACCCGCACGGCGGCTCCACGTCCTACCTCACCGGAGCCAACGTCGCCGGAACTCCGGGCAAGCGCTTTCACAACTCCATCTCCTGTGACCAGATTGTGGCTCAGCACCTCGGCAAGAACACCCGTTTTTCTTCCCTCATCCTCTCGGCCAAGGAAGTCGATGGCGGCTCCAACTCCGGACACGGAAAAGGCCTCTCCCTCTCCTGGGATGACTCCGGCAACCCCATTCCGGGCATCAATAAACCCCTCGATCTCTACCGAACCCTCTTCGCCCACCCTGGTGACTCGAGGGCCGAACTCGATGCCCGGCTCAAAAAACGTCAGAGCATTCTCGATCTCGTCCGTATCGACGGCGGCGGCATGAAGCGCACTCTCAGTAAAGGCGACCAAGAAAAACTCGACGAATACTTCACCGGAGTCCGCCAAGTCGAGAAAGGCCTCGAGCGCCAGGCCAAGTGGGCCGATATTCCCAAGCCCAAGGCGCCCTTCGAGGCACCCGATGAGGGCATCACCGGCGAGGAAGCGATCCATCTTATGTACGACATGATGATCATCGCTCTCCAAACCAACATGACCAACGTCGTCTCCTACCGCCAGCCGGTCTGCTCCCTCCTCGCCGGCATGGGCGTCAAACTTAAGGCCCACTCACTGAGTCACTACGGATTTTCCCAACCCCGTATCCTCGCCTCCCGCGAACGCGACAAGAAGTGTTCCTCTCTCCTCGCGCATTTCATCGACCGCTTAAAAGAAGCGAAAGACAGCGACGGCAGCCGCGTCTTCGACAACTGCATTGTCAGCTACGGCTCCAACCTCCGCAGCGGGCACGAACTCAAAAACGTTCCCGCGATCGTCACTGGCGGCGGCGCAGAGCAAATCAAGCACGGCCGCAACATCGTCCTCCCCAAGGAGGACACTCCGCTGGCAAACTACTGGCTCACCCTCATGCAGCAGGGAGGAATCAAAACCGAGCAGTTCTCCCATAGCACCGGAATCATCCCCGAACTCCTGAGCTAGTTTTCACATGAAGCTCCTCACACTCTTCGCCGTCTCACTCTTCACGGCCGCTTCCGCTGCGCCCGAAGCCACTACGCTGGATGCCAAAAAACTCCAGCCGTTCCTCGAAAACTACTGCATCAAATGCCACGGCCCAAAGAAACAAAAAGGCCAGGTTCGCTTTGATCAAACAGATTGGGAAATCACCGACAACGACACTGCCCAACGCTGGCAGGATGTCCTCGATCAACTCAACGGCGGCGACATGCCTCCCGAGGACGAAAAGCAACCATCGAACGCAGAGATGGCCGCCGCCCTCGATTCTATCACCGGCTCCGTCATCACCGCCCGCAAACGTCTCACTGATCACGGTGGTGAAATCAAAATGCGCCGGCTCAACAAACGCGAATACGCTGCCACCATTCGCGACCTCTTCGGCTTCGATGTCTCTCTTCACGACATCCCCGACGACGGAGAAATCGCGACCTTCGACACCGTTGGCGAGGAACAATTCTTCACCTCGGCCCACTTTGAAAAATATCTCGTAATCGGTCGTCAGGTCGCCGACACCGCTCTGCGATACAACACCAGCCCGCGAAGGAAGCTCGAAAAAAGTCGCACCGAGGCCGAGGACCGCGTCACCAAAAGAATGCGTAAAGACCTCGCCGAGAAGGATCGCAAAAAAGCCCTCCTCGACGCTGGAAAGTCGTGGAAGGAAGCCGGCTTCAAAGACGAAGGCGAGATGAAAATTCTCCTCAGCCAGTGGGACTCCCGCGCAGAATTGCCCCGCAGCTATCTCAGGTATCCCCACGTCAATACCGGCGTCTACAACTCCAACGTCGCCAAGTGGTCCTCTGCCAATAAGCATACCGACATCCGCGGCGACTACCTCATCCGGGTCCACGGCGGCCTCGTCGATAATCCCCACGAACTCCGGAAATTCATCCGCCTTTCCGACGGCGACCGCATCCACGGCACCCTTAAGATGACCGGCACTCCGGAGAAGCCTGAGTCGGTCGTCCTCCGCACCCGCCAGCCCATGGGCCGCACCCAGCTCGCGATTCGCCTCCGCGAAAATTTTCCGGACCACGCCATCAACTCGACCCGCGGATACATCAACCAACTCAAGGACCCACGCAAACACCCCGACCCACGCCCTTCCCTCTGGTTCGACTGGATTGAAATCGAAGGTCCCTTTTATCCTGAAAAACGCCCCGCCTTCGAAGAGCTCCTCTACCCCGGAATCGAAACCGGGAAAAACGGCCCCTACCTCAATCACGACAAACTCGCCCACGAGTTCCTCGAAAAATTCTCCACCCTCGCCTTCCGACGCAAGCCCCCCGAACCCACCTATCTCGACGCACTTCACCAGAACTTCGTAAATCTCCGGGCCTCCGGGAAAAACTACAAGGACGCCATGGCCGAAGTCATGGCCATCGTCCTCGCCTCGCCCAGCTTCCTCTTCATTCAAGAAGCCGCTCCCGAGCAAGACAAACCACACGGCCTGCTCGATAAGCGCGAACTCGCCATCCGCCTTTCCTACTTCCTCTGGAGCAGCCCGCCCGACAACGAACTCTACGATGCCGACCTCTCCAAGCCCGAGATCTACTCGCAACAAATCGACCGCCTCCTCGCCGATCCAAAATCCCAGGCCTTCCGCGATGGCTTTATTAGCCAATGGACCCACCTCGATCGCTATGACGCCATCACCATCGACACCAAGCAGCATCCTCACTTTAACGAAGGACTCCAGCGGGATGCCAAACAAGAAGTTCAGGAATTCTTCAGCACCCTCATCAAAGAAAACCTCCCCGTCAGAAACCTCATCGACTCGGAGTTCATCACCATCAACGGAGTCCTCGCCAATCACTACGGCCTTCCCTTCGATAACCCACGAGACGCCTCATTCCGGAAAATCAAACTCCCCGCCGGCTCTCATCGCGGCGGACTTCTTACCCAGGCCGCCTTCCTCGTCACCGGCTCCAATGGCGAACGATCCTCGCCGGTCATTCGCGGGGCTCTCGTCATGGAAAAAATCCTCCACGACGCACCACCACCACCACCGCCCAATGTCCCCGAACTCGATGAAGCTTCCGATAAGCCCATGACCAATCGCGAGATGGTCCTCCTTCACCAGGACCGCGCGACCTGCGCCTCCTGCCACAAAAAAATGGATGTCATCGGCTTCGGACTCGAAAACTTCGACACCACCGGGCGCTGGCGCGTCACCGAAAAAGTCGGCCGCAAGCAAGTCCCCATCCTACCCGGCGGCACCCTCCCCGGAGGCGGCGAATTCAAAGACGTCAACGAACTCAAAAAACTCCTCCTTCTCCATCAGGACAAGCTCGCCCACGAACTCACCGAGTCCATCCTCGCCTACGCCCTAGGACGAACCGTGGAATTCTCCGACGATGACGACGTCGAAGAAATTCTCTCAAAGCTCAAACCCCAAAACTACCCCCTCCGCACCCTCATCCGCGAAGTCGCCCTCAGCCCCCTCTTCAAAAGGAAATAAGGTGAGCGGTTGCGTCCAACGGCCCAACTCCCAAGCTTTAAAAACTTCGCTCCTCAGCGTCATTGCAGTTAACTCTCCCCCCAACCAAGCCTGAACCCTAGGAAACTTCCCATGCGCTTCCCAATCACTCTCTCATTCCTCATCGTCTTCGTCACAACATTCTCCCTTTCTGCTAAAAAACCAAACGTCATCCTCATTATGGCCGACGATGTGAGTTGGGAGTGCTTTTCCTGCTACGGGGCCGAGGACTACCAGACCCCCAACATCGATGCCCTCGCCGCCAACGGCATCCGTTTCAACCATTGTTACTCCACTCCAATCTGCACCACTTCGCGGGTCAAAATCATGACCGGAAAATACAACTTTCGGAACTACACCCACTTCGGATACCTCAACCCGGCCGAGCGCACTTTTGGACACATGATGAAAGCCGCCGGTTACAAAACCGCCATCGCCGGCAAGTGGCAACTCAACGGTCTCTATCACAATGCCGAGGGCAGCCAGGATGTTTCCCGTCCGGTCAAAGCGGGATTCGATGAATACTGCCTCTGGCAGGTCACAACCCAGAAACGTGGCGAAAGAGGCGGCGAACGTTTCTGGAGCCCGCCACTTGAACAGAATGGAAAGTTCCTCAGCAAGGAAGACAATCATGAGAAATACGGCCCTGACCTCATGTCCGACTTTCTCTGCGATTTTATCAAGCGTAACAAAGACGAACCCTTCTTTGTCTACTATCCTGCGGTCTTGGTTCACGATCCATTCGTCCCCACGCCGGACACCATCGGCGACGCCTCCCGCGCCCACGAATCCAACAAGCAACCCAAAGACAAAGTTGCGCGCAAAGCCAACTTCGTCGCCATGGTGCAATATCTCGACAAGATCGTGGGAAAGATCGTCAAGCAAGTCGACGACATCGGCCAACTCGAGAACACCATCATTATGTTCACCGCCGATAACGGCACCCACACCTCCCTTACCTCTCGCTGGAATGGCCGGGACATCAAAGGCGGCAAGGGCGGCACCCGCGACATGGGAACTCACGTGCCCTTCGTGGCCTCATGGAAAGGACACACTCCCGAAGGCCTCGTCTCAAACGACCTCATCGATTTCACGGACTTCTACGCCACTTTTTCCGAAGCCGCTGGGGCGAAACCCGGAAAAAATGACTCCCTCGACGGCCGCAGTTTCTTTCCTCAGCTTCAGGGCAAAAATGGCACCCCCCGCAATTGGGTCTTCTGCCACTACCAACCTTACTGGGGAAAATCTCCAGGCACCCAGTTTGTCCGCGACCAAAACTACAAGCTCTATCGCAACGGCAACTTCTTTAACGTCCCCAATGATCTCAAGGAGGCCAACATCCTTCCCATTGAGGGCCCCGGCAAACCCTCCCACGAGAAACTGACCAAAGTCTTTGAAACCACCCCGCCCGCCCCGGAAAAAAAGGGCGGGAAATCAATCAAGGCCCGCCCGATCCATCCCAACTGGAGAGACATCACCAATCCCAACGACTAGCTTCATTGTCCTCTTTCTTGTCACACGCATCAAATACGAATGGAAGAATGAGGTATACGGTCAGTGCTTTGAGTAATTTCATAACCCCTCGGCAGCACGGAATCAGACACCTAGGGTCAAGATAGATCACTTGCCGCAGTAGCGCCAATTCCCGGCACTAAGTAACTTTCCCGCCTGGCTTAATAACTTTTCAATCCGTAAATAGCGTCCATCTGTCGGGAAATCACCTTCATATTGACCCCAAAATCTCCGGACCCAAAAGAGGCTCTCACCGCTGCAATTGCAACCTTCGCCTCCGGTGTCAGTTCTCTGGTCTCAGCCAATTGGCGGTCCAAATTCTGCTTTAACTTGATCCGTGACATCACTTCCGCATGCAGTGACTGCGCCGAAGTTTTTTCTTCATCCAAGGGCTCGGGCAATGCTTTCACCCGGTCCATAATTTCCAGGAGTTGTGGAACCATCACATTGATTTTCGCGAGAAAGGCATCCGCAGTCTCCTTGCTCTCAATCGAACCCATCGAGCTTAAAGCCTCCTCCATCATCCCAAAGTATTCGCCGTAGACCTTTTCATGAGTATCCGCAGCGGCCTCGCCACCACCCACCTCTTCCTCATCCGTCTTTTGATCACACGCCACGAAGACGAGGGGAAAAATCAGACAAACCATAAGAGTTTTGAGGAACTTCATAACAGGCTGAGAGTAGGGAATCACTTCCCCGGGTCAAGAGGCATCGCCTCGCGCGGCACTCCCAGCCGGGCAAACAATTTGGGTGTCTCGTCATCAAGCGTATCCGCCCCCACTTGCACAAATTCAAAGAGCGCGTCGGGAAGATCAGGAAAGCGCAGCTCTTCATCATCCAAGGCCAGGCTCCAACTGCCCATCATCTTTGTCCGTCCAAAAAATTCGCGGCTCCTGAGTCTGACAAAAGACAAAGGACTGCTCCTCTGATCACTTTCATTGAATTCACAAAATCAAGTGTCCGAAATTCGGCTCAATTTGGATTCATGAAAATCGCCGATCCCTTTATTCACGTTTCCTGAAACTCAATTTCCCAAAAATTTCACAGCCCCCCATTTGACGATTTTATTCAAAAATCACCTGTTTTTCTTCAAGACTCTCTGCGCTTTCTCCTGTATCAGTCCCCCACATGAAGACCGTCGCCATTCTCGCAACCCTCGACACTAAAGCTGCCGAAGCTGATTTCATGCGCACCGAAATCGAAACCCTCGGCGGAAAGGCCCTCCTCATCGACCTTTCCCTCGTCGGCGACTCCGATCTCAAAGCTGACGTCACCAAGCAGGAAGTCATCGCCGCCGGCGGAGGCAATCTCGAGGAACTCCTCGTCAAACCCAACCGCGAACAATCCAATCCCTTCATCGTCACCGGAGCCACCAAGCTCCTGCTTGAACTTCAGGAAGCCGGCAAAATCGACGCCGTCGTGACCCTCGGCGGAACCCAGGGCACCTCGACCTGCGCTCCCATCCTGCAAGCCCTTCCCTATGGCTTCCCCAAGGTCATGCTCTCCACCGCTGCTTCCGGCGACACCTCACCCTTCGTCGGCATTAAAGACATCACCATGATGTTCGCCGTCTCCGACATCCTCGGACTCAACGTCTTCTCCCGAAAAATTCTAGCAAATGCTGCTGCCGCCGCCTGGGGCATGGCCCAATCCGAGCAGTGTATCACCAAGTCCACCGCCAAAGGAGTCATCGGAATGTCCAACCTCGGGGTTCTCACCCAGGGCGCGATGCACGCCATCGAACTCTTCGAAGCGGCCGGTTACGAAGTCATCACCTTCCACGCCATCGGTGCCGGTGGTGACGCCATGGAGCAAATGATGAAAGAAGGAATCATCACCGCTGTCTTTGACTACGGCCTCGGCGAAATTGCTGACGGAGTGTGGGGCGTCCTCCGCGCCGGCGGACCCGACCGACTCACCGTCGCTGGAAAACTTGGCCTTCCCCAAGTCATCGTTCCCGGCGGATCCGAGCACCTCGGCATCCTCGTCAGCGAGCCCAGCGTCATTCCCGCCGGATACGAAGATCACCAAATCACCTGGCATTCACCTTACGTCTTCGTTCCCCGCCTCAATGCCGAGGAACAAGGCCGCGTCGCCAAAGTCATCGGAGAGAAACTCACCCACTCCACCAAAGACACCCTTTTCCTCATGCCTCTCAAAGGAGTGAGCAGCTACTCTGCAGAGGGAGGCGAACTCTACAACACCGAGCTCGACGCAGCCTACTGGGAGTCACTTCAAAAAGAACTCCCCGACACCATCGAAATCGAAGCCATGGACAACAACGCCCAAGATGACGCCTTCGTCGAACGCGCCGTCAGCTACCTCATCGAAAAACTCGAAGCGTAATTATTTTCCCCTACCAAATCTCAAACCAAAACAACCAACCAACAAATACAATGGCTGACTTAGACGACATCAGAGACGGAGACAATTTTGGTCTCAACACACCTGCAGACACCTCTTCATTCTACCTCAAGGGAATGAACAGCGCATCATGGGGCATCAAAAACCGCATGTCCCGTATCTTTAACCGCAAGTCCGGACGCACCGTCATGCTTGCTTTCGACCACGGCTTCCTCATGGGACCGACTTCCGGTCTTGAGCGCATCGACCTCAACATCGCTCCTCTTGCTGAAGAAGCCGACTGCCTCATGGGTTGCCGCGGCATGATCCGCACTTCCATCCCTGCGGAAAACACCAAGCCAATCTGTCTCCGCACTGATTCCGGCACCACGATTCTTACCGAGATGAACCACAACGTGCTCATCTCCGAAATCGACGCCATCGGCATGAACGTTTCCGCAATGGCTGCCATGCTCGCCATCGGCGACGCTGACACCGAAGCTTCCACCGTGGCTAACTTCTCCAAGCTCGTAGACATCGGCAACAAATACAGCATCCCCGTCATGGGTGTCACCGCTGTTGGTAAGGATATGGCCCGCGACTCCCGCTACTTCGGCCTCGCTTCCCGCGTTTGTGCTGAGAACGGCGCTTCCATCGTCAAGACTTACTACACCGAAGGCTTCGAAAACGTCGTGGCAGCCTGCCCCGTCCCTGTTGTCATCGCCGGTGGTAAGAAACTCCCTGAGCTCGAAGCTCTCGAACTCTGCTACAACGCCATCCAGTGTGGCGCTTCCGGGGTCGACATGGGCCGCAACGTCTTCCAATCCGACAAGCCTCTCGCCATGATGCGTGCCGTCAAGGAAGTCGTCCACAACGACGCCAAGCCCGCCGAGGCCATCGAAATCTACAACGCTGGATAAACCAGTGGCCGGGGCCTAAAGCCCCGTCGCCAATTTTTTCAACCCTGGGCGAAAGCCCGGGGTTTTCCTTCTCCCTCTCCCTCATTCACTCTATCTCTCTTCATACCATGACCCGCGCCGAAAAAATCGAGCTCATCCGTTCCCGCCCGCAACTCTCCGTCGCCACCCTCAGCGCCGACATGGGCAACCAAGACGCCGCCCTCCAAACCCTCAAGGAGAACGACGTCAACCTCCTCCACTTCGACGTCATGGACGGTAACATCTGGCCCAACATCACTGTCGGATCACCCTTCGTCGCCGGACTGAAAACCGACCTCCTCAAGGACGTCCACCTTCTCATCAACAAGCCCAAACAACACATCGACGCCTTCGCCAAAGGGGGAGCCGATCTCATCTCTTTCTCTGTCGAATACACCGCTCACATCAACGACACCCTCGCGCGTATTTCCGCCCACGAGGACATCGTCCGCGGCGTCTCCCTCAACCCCGGCACCTCGCCCAGCTTTATCAAAGACTACCTCGATCAAATCGACTACGTCCTCCTCCTCGGCGTCGGCCCTTACTCCGGAAAAGAACTCTTTCTCGACGACATCCCTGCCAAAATCAAGACCCTCCTCGAGTGGAAACCCGAGCTCCTCATCTGCATCGACGGCGGCGTAAACAAAAACACCATCGCCCAAATTGCGGCCATGAACCCTCACTTCGTGGTCTCCGGATCCGCCATCTTCAACAACGAAGACCCCGTCGAAAACCTCGCCTTCTTCAACAACGCAATCAGCGCCTAAACCTCTCTCAACTCACACCATTTCAATACCATGTCTGAACAAATTCACGCCGGAAAAGTCGCCATCGTCACTGGAGCCTGCGGAGGAATCGGCCGCGCCACCGCCGAACGTCTTCGCAACGACGGAGCCACCGTCGTCGGCATCGACATCAACCCGGACGTAGTTACCAACCTCACCGGCGAGCGCCTCTCCGGAGCCGTCTGCGACATTACCGATGACGCCGCTCTCAAAGCCGCCGTTGACAAAACCGTCGCCGAGCACGGCGGCCTCGACATTATTGTCGCCAACGCTGGCATTTTCAAATCCGGGGAATACATCGATGCCGAAGAAGACAGCTGGGATCTCCATCTTCGCATTAACCTCACCGCGACCCAGCGCTTCCTCAAGTTCTCCATCTCCGCCCTTAAGGAAAGCGATAAGCAGGCAAGCATTATCATCATCGGGTCACGCAACTACGCCGCCCCCGGACCAGGCGCTTCCGCCTACTCCGTCACCAAGGCCGGCGTGACCCAACTCGCCCGCGTCGCCGCTCTCGAGCTCGCCCCCTTCGGCGTCCGCGTCAATGTTCTCCATCCCGATGCCGTCTTCGACACCGAGATTTGGACCGACGAAGCCCTCGAAAAATCTGCCAAGCGCTACGGCATGACCGTGCAGGAGTATAAAACCAAAAACCTCCTCAGCACCGAAATCACCTCCCCCGGCGTCGCTGCTCTCGTCAGCACAGTCGCCGGCCCCGTCTTCTCCGCCACCACCGGCGCCCAGATCCCCATCGACGGTGGAAACGACCGCGTGATTTAATCACTCTTGGTAGCTAAGTGGTCGCATTGCCATCCGGTGATGCGGCGATGAAACGACAGGCCGCGGAAAAGTGCGCGACGGAAATTAAGATCGTCACGAAACAGTATTTCGACAAAAATTTCCGCTACTTGATTTTCAAAGTTGGGCACATCAGGATCAACGTGCCACATGACCCGTCATTTTTTCGCCGTAATTCTATCATTTCTCACTTCAAGCTTTGCCGGAGCCAGAGAATCTGACTTCGCGCACTTCCTTGAGCCCGGCTTTCCATTTTGCGAAATCACCGTCGACGCCCGGGCTCTCGGCAAGGAATTCCCGAAAGACAATCTTATCCCACGGGGATTGGTCGTCCGGGTGGCCGAGGACACCTACCTCGCCTACGACACCGACCTCTGTCGCCTGGCGGTTGCGTGGACCGGTGGATTTCTGACCGAGGAAAGTCTCGCGACGATGTCCTATCATCAGGCAAAAAAGAAAAAGGGCAGTGGCCAGAAAAAGCTACCAACTCCGATCGGTAATCCGATCTCTGCGAGTGGCCTTTATCCCGGAGTGCAGTTTGGGATGACTCCAAAGTTCAACGACCCCCGACCGGCAGGAAAAGAGCCGAGGGAAATTGGTCGCGGTGCGTTGCCAAAAGGAATGGCGAGATGGGCTTCGGCAACCGCCATCGGAAATCAGGTGAAATTAGACTACGAAATCGGTAAGGTTAAAATCCGCGAAATCCCTGCGGCCGCGAACGACACCGTCATCATTCGGCATTTCCAGGTCAGTGAACACCCCAGGGAGCAGCTGACCATCGTCATCGGAACCGGACACTGCCAACTCATCAATCCACCACCGGGCAGCACGATCAAACAAGAGGGCGGAATCAATTACTTCACCCTCGACCGCGCTGACTCACCGCAGGAATTTGCGATCGCGCAGTCAGCGAAAAAACTAAATAGCAAAATATCCGCTCCCATTAAAATGAACGCGGCCTCCGACCATTGGCCCAAACTCACGAAGACCAAAGGTAAGCTCGCAGCCGACACTGCTGACTATGTCATCGATACCATCCCCCTTCCGGTGGACAATCCCGAGCGGCGCAACGTGCGACCAATCGATATCGACTTTGCCGATGACTACGCAGTGGTCGTAACCTTCGATGGAGATCTGTGGAAAGTGCGCGGCTTGCAGGGAGGCCTTCAAAAAATCACCTGGAAGCGAATCGCCTGCGGCCTACAGGAACCAAGTGCGGTGCAGATTAAGGACGGTGAGATTTTTGTCTTTGGACGCAACGGCATCACGAAAGTCTTCTCCGGAAAAGAAGGACTCGTGTATGAAAATCACAGCAGCGATTTTTGGCAAAGTGCCGAGACGCGGGATTTTGCGCACAGCTTGTCCGTCGATCACAAGGGCCACTTCTACTTCAGCAAAGGCGGCCAGCAGAACGACTACCCTTCAAAGCACAGCGGCCGCGTTCTCAAGCTCGACGACGACAATAAAGTCAGCATTTTCGCCAGCGGCTTACGTAATACCTACCTCACGATTCGTCCTGGCACTGACGAGATCTACGCGAGTGACCAGCAGGGACATTGGGTGCCCGCGACTCCCATCCACCGCATTGTGAAAGGCGGCTACTACGGATTCCAACCCGCCGCTCCCTGGGATGTTCCCGAACCGAAAATCACACCTCCCCTTTGCTGGATTCCACACACCGTGGCCGGCTCCGGACTCGGCCTCGTTTGGGCGGACCAAAAACGCTTCGGCCCACTGAGCGATTCTCTCGTCTACCTCGATTTCCGCCGTCCCGGCTTGCTGCGAACCTACCTCAATCAACGCGATGGACAGGCCGCATCTGTTCCCCTGCCAGCCGCCTTTGACTTTCCTATGCTCAAAGGCGCCGTCAATCCCGCCGACGGACAACTCTATCTCGTGGGCTTTCAAATTTGGGGATCTAACTCCAACGGCATTCGCGGCATGGCCCGTCTCCGCTACACTGGAAAGCCATCACTGCTGCCAACCCGTGTCATCGCCGGGAAAAACGCGGTGGTTTTAACCTTCGATCAAGAGCTCGATCCCACTGTCGGCAAGATCACGATCCGCCGATGGAACTATCAGCGCAGTGACAAGTATGGATCAGGCCACTACCGCCCCGATGGCAAATCAGGCGAGGAATTTCTTCCCGTAAGTGCTCCACAATTCTCGGCGGACCACCGATCTGTCCTCCTCGCAACTCCGGATCTGGATCCGGTCCATCAACTCGCGGTGAGCTACGAACTTAAGTCTGCTTCCGGCCAATCATTTTCCAATGCAGCCTACCTGACCCTCCATCACACCTCGCCTCTCGATCTAGAAATAGAGGGCTTCTCCGGCCTTGATCTTGCCAAACTGGCGGCCAACGCCAAAGACCAACAGCCCTCCCCTCAAAAGATGAAACCCACAATCGAACGCGGCGCCAAAGTCTATCTCGCCATCGGCTGCGCTGCCTGCCATTCCGTCGACGGCTCTACCAATGGTAAGAGCGGTCCAACTTGGAAAGGTCTTGCTGGCTCAAAACGAAAACTTCTCACCGGAAAATCCGTCAAGGTCACGACCGAGTATCTTCGGGAATCCATTCTCGACCCGGCCGCCAAAGTTGCCAAAGGCTACAATCCCAAAGACGTCGGCATGCCATCCTATCGCGGAATCCTCCCCGAATCCGATATCGAGTCGCTCATCCTCTATATCCAATCGTTGAAGAAATAATGGCGATCAGGTCAGCGTAGCAGTGATTGAAAGCTCGCTGGACCACTTTCGAAATTCTTTTCCATGAAACGCCCTTTTTCCTATCTCCTTCTCTCCACTCTTCTTTTCCAATCCCTCAGCGCTGAGAAACCCGACCCCAAATCGCTGGAGTTCACCAAATGGACTCCCGACTTCCCTGTCCCTGACCCGGTCGCTATTTCCTTCGACAATCAGGGCCGTGCCTATGTCACGCAGACCCAACGCCGCAAGGCCAATGACCTCGACATCCGCCAAAACCGCGACTGGATCCCAGACGATCTGAGCTTCCTGTCCCCTGACGACAAGCGGGCCTTTTACCGGAAACACTTCACTCCGAAAAACAGCGAGGCCAACAAGAGACGGGTTAAAGACTTCAACAAGGACGGAAAGCACGACCTCGACGATCTCCAGTTTCTCACCGAGCGTATTCACCTCATCGAAGACACTGATGGCGATGGGCTCGCTGACAAAACATCAGTATACGCCGAAGACTTTAAAGACGAAATCGCAGGCATCGCCGCGGGCGTCCTTCATCACGAAGGCGACGTCTATACCACCATCGTTCCCGACGTTTGGAAACTCCGCGACACCGACAACGATGGCAAAGCGGACACGCGGGAATCCATTGCCTACGGATTCGGCGCTCACCTCGCTTATGCCGGTCACGACATGCACGGACTCACTGTGGGACCCGATGGCCGCATCTACTGGACCGTCGGCGACAAGGGCCTTGGCGCGACTTCAAAGGAAGGCCTTCATTTCAAATACCCCAACCACGGAGCCCTACTCCGGTGTGATTCCGACGGCTCCAACTTTGAGGTCTACGCCCGCGGCCTCCGCAACGTGCAGGAAATCGCCTTCGATCAATTCGGCAATATCTTCGGAGTCGACAACGACTCGGACCGTCCAGGCGAGAAGGAACGCTTTGTCTACATCGTCCGGCACATGGACGCAGGTTGGCGCTCCAACTGGCAATATCGCAATGGCGTTTATAATCCCTGGATGGATGAAAACCTCAGCGTCCCCTATCAGAAAGGACAACCCGCCTATATCACTCCGGCAATCTCACTTTACAACAATGGGCCCGCCGGAATGGCCTTCAATCCCGGCACCGCACTGAACGAAGAATGGCAAAACTACTTCTTCCACACCAGCGCGCCCAACGGCCAGCATTGGGGCTTTCAGGTCGAACAAAACGGAGCCTCTTTCAAGATGGTCAATGATATGAAGATCACCAGCGGCGTCCCCATCGTTGGCATCAACTTCGGACCTGATGGCGCGCTCTATGGAGTCGACTGGGGCGGCGGCTATCCTCTCAACAAAAAAGGCGCCGTCTGGAAATGGGATGTCGCCAAAAAGCATCCTCTTCGCGAAGAGACCGCCGGAAAACTCCGCTCTGATTTTTCCAAATCCTCAGCTGGCTCCCTCGTCAAGGACCTAGGTCATGCCGACCAACGAGTCCGGCTCAAAGCCCAGTTCGAATTGGTCAAACGCAAGCTCCATGATGAACTCGAAAGCGCTGCAAAAAAGGGCAGCCAACTCACGAGAATCCATGCCATCTGGGGAGTCGGCCAACTCAATCGCCACGCGAAGTCGCCTGACTTCAAATTCCTCCTCGGCCTCCTCAATGACTCGGATATCGAAATCCAAACTCAAATCGTCAAAACCATAGGCGATCACTTCGGCACCCAGCTCGCCCTTCATCTGGCCCCGACTCCCTCCTCTCAGGTCTCTCCTCTCACCCCGGCCCTGAGACCTCTCCTAAGATCCTCTTCGGCCCGACTCAAGTTCCACACCGCGATTGCCCTCGGGAATATTGGAAGCCCCCTCGAAGCAGACTCCATTCATGACCTTCTCGGACAGGCCACCGAAGACAAAACCTATCTTCGCCACGCTGCCATCGTGCTCGCCACCGGATGCATTTCCGACGCTGATCTTATTTCTCTCGCGAAGCACAAATCCCAGCTAGCTCAAAAAATCGCCGTCGTGGCCCTGCGCCGCCGCGGCTCTGCTGAAGTTGGTGAGTTTTTAAGTTCTCCTCTCGAGCACGTCGCTGCCGAAGCCGCCCGCGCGATCCACGATGACTGGACCATCCCCAAAGCAATGCCCGCTCTGGCCGCATCCCTCGCCACTACTTCATGGATCAACAACGAATCTCTCATTCGCCGAGCTATCAATGCCAACTTCCATCTTGGCACATCCGAAGCCGCACAATACGTCGCAACTTTCGCCGCCCGCACCGATGTTCCCGAGTTGCTCCGGCTAGAAGCGCTCGATGCCCTCGCAAAATGGTCGGAGCCAGCAAAACTCGACCGTGTGGTCGGTCGCTATCGTCCGCTCGAGAAACGAAAGCCTGCCATCGCCAAAGAGGCCATCACCACTCAACTCAAAAAGCTCCTCACCGACAAAAGTCAAAACATCCAGAGCCAAAGCATGAGCCTCGCTCGCTCCTTTTCCGTCCAAATCCCCGGCGAAGCGCTCATTGCGGTCGCCCAAAATGATTTTTCCCTCCCCAAACTTCGAGTCGAAGCTCTCCGCGGACTCAGCGCTCAAAACCATCCCGAATTGGAATCCCACCTCACCACCGCCCTGAAGGTCCCGAAGGTTGAAATCCGTATCGTCGCCCTCGATCTTCTCAGTCAGAAAAACAAAGAAGACGCCTTCGAAGTCACCAAGTTTCTCCTGCGAAACGAGAAAACTCCGCTCGCCGAAAAACAAGCCGCGATTTCCCTCCTGGCCAGAGCGCTTGCTTCCCCAAAAAGCGACGAGCTTCTCAACACCTACCTCTCGGAATTCAAATCCATTCCCGCCGGACTTCATCTCGACTTTGCCGAAGCCGCCGCAGCCCGAGAGTTAAAAGCTCCTTCGCCCGACTTCGCCCACACTCTTCATGGCGGCAATGTCGAACGCGGAGCCGATCTCTTCGTCAACCACCTCGCCGCTCAATGCGTCCGTTGTCACAAGATCAAGAATGGCAAAGGGAGCGACATCGGTCCCAACCTCAAATCCATCGGTCGCCAAAAAGACCGCGCCTATCTTTTGGAAGCACTGGTAGAGCCACAAAAAGTCATTGCCAAAGGCTACGGTGCCATTTCCCTCACACTCAACGACGGCAGCACCGTCGCCGGAAGCTACCGCAGCGAGAAAGGTGGCATCATCGAAGTCCGCGACGCCAACAACAAGGCCACCAAAGTCAAAGCCAGCGACGTCAAAGAGCGTAGCGAGATCATTTCCACCATGCCTCCCATCGGCCTCATCCTCACCAAACGAGAGGTCCGCGACCTCATCGAATACCTCGCCTCCCTGAAGGCGAAATAGAGTCAGTTGTGTGGTTTACGAAAGCAGAGAAACCAAATTACTCTCTCTCTGTAGACTCGATTACGATGGCGCCGTTCACCGTTTTTGAATTCTCTCTCCTCATCAGGAAAACCCTGCTATTCAGAGGGCTCACGATAATCATTTGACCGCCTGGTCGGTTCATGCAATTTTATGCACCTGCTATGAAAATCTTTTCCCTGCTCACCTGCTCCTTCTTGCTTTCCATTCCGCTTTTGAGCGCAAAGGTTACCGTTCAGAAGGAAGGGGAAAAAGCCACCTTGCTGGTCGACGGAAAACCCTTCGAAGTCCATGGGGTTGGCGGCGGTGGAAGCTTGGAAGCTCTCAAGAACAACGGAGGCAATGCGGTGAGAACCTGGGGTATCGATGAAAATACTCAGGACATTCTCGACGATGCCCACTCCAAGGGAATCAAGGTCGCCCTCGGCTTCTGGCTCGGCCACGAACGTCATGGCTTCAGCTACA
>JAQWZU010000049.1 GCA_029253285.1 Akkermansiaceae bacterium
TCGGGGTCGCTACGGAATGGAAAGGGATCGCCCTACGAGGGCGGTTATCGATTGCCCTGCATCGTGCGCTGGCCGGGAAATGTTCCCGCCGGACAGGAGTCCGCGGCGATTTTTGCTTCTGTCGATTTTATGCCGACCTTCGCGGAGCTCTGTGGTTTTGAAATTCCAAAGGACCGTCGCATTGACGGCACCGACCAGACCGATCTGCTGCTTGGCAAGCGCAAGACGGGACGTGACTATTTCTACTTCAACAATGCCGGAGTGCGGAAAGGAAAGTGGAAGTATCTCAAAGCGAACGCCCATTTTCACGGCTATGCCGTCGAGAAGGATCGGGCGAAAGTGGAAGAACTTTACGATCTCGAAGCGGATCTCGGGGAACGCAACAACCTGGCAGAGAAGCATCCGGAGAAGCTTGCCGAGCTCAAGGCGCTGATGTCGTCGATTGAGGGCAAGAATTCCGGGACTCCGTCGAGCACGCCCAACGGGCGGGCAAAGAAGTAGATTCAGATCGCACCGAAAAAGGAGGGTTTATCCCGTCGATAGCCTCGGGGTGAACAATGATCCTGCTTTCCGTGGGCCCCAATGGACACTGGATCCGGGGGGATTTCTTGAAAGTGGGTGGATTTTCTGCCAGTAGTAAGCGGACTGGCAGCAGGGCTTCGCCCTTCGGCCGGTGGTAACAATCACCGCAACTTCATGATCAATCGCAGGAAATCACTCCAATTACTCGCATCCGGTTTCGGTTCTGCTCTCGGCGGCTCGCTTTTCCCGGGAATCAGCCAAGCTGCTTCGTTGGGATCTTCCGGCGGGCCCAAGCGGGTGATTTTCTTCATGCAGAATCAGGGGTTTGATCCCAAAACCTGTATTCCCTCGGGAATGAAAAATAGCGGGTCACTCGCGAAAGCAGTTCTGCCCGAGCCGATCAAAGCTCTCGAGCCGTTTAAAGAGAGATTGCATATTATCAATGGCTTGCATGGTATTCACACCAGCCCGTCGCACAGTGCTTTTTTCGGAGCCTTGGGAGGTTACCGTGGCAGCGATGGAGTTCCGCCCAGCGGACCGACGATCGATTATGAACTGAGCAAGGTCCTCCCCGAAACTCTTTTGCCCCATCTCTGCATCGGGATGGACTCACTCGAAAACATGAAGGGCAAGCCAACCGTTGCCAATCTTTCGGCGCGCGGAGCAGGACGTCCGATTTTCATGCACTCCAATCCGAATCATCTCTACCAGATGCTTTACGGTGGAATTTCTCAAGGCGACATCCGTAGTCATCACGAAGCGCGCTCCGGCATGCTCGATCGCATCGAGGAATTGGCAGCGGCGAAAGGACAGTCTCTCCCGGGCGCGGATGCGCAACGTTACGGTGAGTTTGTTCAGGGCTTTGATGACATCAATGGCTTGCGTGAGCGTCTCGCAGGTGTTTCCGATCACCTTCGCAACTTTGCTCCAAAGGTAGACGAAGCTTATACCCGCCCTGAGTTTGAAACCGACTGGCATGACCGTCTTCTTGACCTTGGCGTTTCGGCTTTGAAATCCGGAATTACCAATGTGCTGACCATCGGGTCGGGACGCGGTGAGATTTTCGGGTCATGGAAAGGCCTCGGTGTCGAAAAACAAGGTCACAATCTCGGCCACATGCCGCAGCCGGATAATCCGATCTGGGTCAAGATTCGCCAATACAACAGCCGCATGCTGGTCAAGCTCATGGAGGAGTTGGAGAGCGTGCCCGAAGGAAGCGGGACCATGATGGACAACACTCTGATCGTGTATACCAGCAACAATGCCGACAAGCAGCACACCAACGGCGGAAACTGGCCGGTGATGTTGTTGGGTAATTGCGGCGGAGCATTCAAGACCGGTTGCTTTACCCAGGTCGAAGGGCGCCGCCCGATCAACGCCCTGTATACTTCCATTCTGAGAGCGTCTGGAGTTGAAGTGGATCGTTTCAACATGACCGAGAAGATGGCGGCCAAGTTTGATTCCGGCAGCGGCCCGCTTCGCGAAGTTCTGGCATGATCATGAGACTGACTCTGGCGATTACGGCTCTGGCATTATGCGGAGCCAAGGTTCAGGCGGAAACGGTTTACACTCCCGGCAAGCCGGGTGCGGTGAGCTATGAAAAGTTCGGCTTGGATTTTCTCGAATATCATTGTCTCGATTGTCACGATAGTGCCACCAAGAAGGGCGATCTCTCGCTCGAGGACATCGGTCCGGTCAATGAGATCAACGCAGCGCTTTGGAAATCGATCTGGGCTCAAGTGGCACTCAAGGAGATGCCTCCCAAAAAGAAGGAACAACCGGAGGTCGCCGAGCGACTTCAGTTTACCGATTGGATTGTTAGAGAGTTGCAGCGCGCGATGAAGGGGAAGGGCGGATTTCAGGCCCACCTCGATCCCAAGAAGGGAAACTTTGTTGACCACGATTTGCTCTTTGGGAAATTGCCCAAGGAGATCCGCTTGGTGCCCACGTCTTCGCCAGCCCGGATCTGGCGGGTGACTCCGCAGGAGCACATCACACGCTTGAACGAGTTGATCAACACCGAACCCGAGTATAACCCGAAGAAGCCGGGTGTTCGGACGAAAGGTGACGTGGTGCCCACGAATCACGGAGGTGAACTCAAGCTCTACTTTGGAACGGATCGCATCATCAAGCATCAGGGAGGCACGGTGGCTTACGCGACTTCAGTCAAAAGCGTGCCGGTAGTATTGTCATCGTCCCGCAAGCATGGGTTTGAAAACTACGCGGACTTTCATACCGTCAACAGTGCCGAAGCGACCCAGATTTTGGGTAAGGCGGAAGACATTCTTCGCTACATGGCATTCGGCCCGTTGAGTATCGCCAGTCCCGAACAGATCACCGACGACCCGAATTCTTATAAGATGGAAGGCGACATTCGGGGGCTGCCGACGGCCTTGGTTTACAAAACCAAAATCACGCGTCCGCTGACACCGGTATTTGACTTGATGAAGAGCCCGGAAGTGAACGATGAGCTTTTACAGTCGGCCGTGAATTATCTTTTTGAGGCTCTGACGTTCCGGCCGCCCACTTCCTCGGAGTCCAGCGACTATCTTCAGATCGTAAAGGATTCTATCGCGAAGGTCGGAAAGGAAGACGGCGTCTTCATGGGTTTGTCCGCAATTTTCCTGCATCGTGACGCGCTGTTCCGTCCTGAGTTGGTGGATGAAGGGAAAGCCGATGCCCACGGACGGGTCATGTTGCAGGACTGGGAACTCGGATTGGCGGTTAATCACGCGCTGAGTTACATCAAGCCTGATGAAAAATTGCGTAAGGCCATTGTCGATGGGCGCATGCGCACCAGAGGAGATGCGCAGCGGGAAATCGCCCGGATGCTCGCTGATGATTCCCTTCGCAAACCACGGGTGCTGAGATTCTTCCGCGACTTTTTTGATCACGACCTGGGAGGGTATATCTGCAAGGACAGCAAGGCTCTGGGTGAGACCGGTGCGCCGGGAGGCAATAGCCACTACCGAGCGATGTTCGAAGGGGCTGCCAGTACGGATCGCTTGATTGAGATGGTTCTTGAACAAGATAAGGATGTTCTCAAGCGCATGCTGACCACCCGGAAGGTCGTGGCGACGAGAACGGACCGGACTTACTATGGCAAAAAGCGCAGCAAGGATGAAATTGCGGTAGTTCGTCAGGAACAGAAATTGGCCGCCGAGAAAGCGCTCAAGAAGGTGGAGCAGGAGGTTGCGGCCTTGAAGCCATTGCTTGCCAAGCTGGAGAAAGAGCTGAAAGCGAACCCCAAGGACAAGGCCTTGAGCAAGGAAGTTGCCCAGAAGAAAAAGGAGCTCGCCTCAGCTCAAAAGAGGCTGAAGTCTGCGAAGAAGGGGGGAGGGCGCGGTGGTAATTTGGCCGTGGCGCAAGCTGATTTAAATGGGCCCAGCGTCTACGCGCGGGTCAGCAGGAGATCCTTTGGCAACGGCAGTATGAAGCCCGAGCGATTTCTGGCCGAGGCTTCCGAAGGACAGCGGCTGGGAATTCTAACCCAACCGTCCTGGCTGGTTTCGCATTCCGATGCGATGGATAACCATGCCATTCATCGCGGGATCTGGATTCGCGAACGACTTCTTGGCGGAGGGATTCCCGATGTCCCGATCACGGTGGACGCGATGCTTCCCGACGAGCCAGGCAAAACCCTGCGGGAACGGATGCGGGTGACGCGTGAGGATTATTGTTGGACCTGCCACCAGAAAATGGACCCTCTCGGCTTGCCTTTCGAAATGTATAATCACGCGGGCATCTATCGACTTACCGAACAGAACAAGCCGGTCGATACCACCGGAGTGATTGTTAATTCCGGAGATCCGAAGTTGGACGGTCCTGTCAAAAATGCCCTAGAGATGATTCAAAAACTCTCCGAGAGCGAGTGGGTCGAGCAGGTCTTCGTTCGTCATGCTTTCCGCTTTTGGATGGGCCGCAACGAAACCCTTCACGATGGGCCGGTTTTGCGGGCAGCCCATCAAGCCTACCGAGAGAGCGGTGGAAGCATGAGAGCCCTCATTACCTCCCTGGTGACGTCGGATGCCTTCCTCTATCGTAAGCGGGAGAATTAGAGGAACCTGCTTGAATCTAGGCAGGCTCCGATGAAAAGAACCATTGCAAGAGGCCCCCTCATTTTGGAAATGGGGGGTGCACATTATCCTTTGAAAACAAAAATTATCATGAAAATCATGCGTCCATTTACGGCCACCGTGGGAGCGGTTGCCATTTGTCTCGCGGCCTCCCCGATGTCTGCCGCGGGGAATACCAAAGCTCGTTACCAGAAAACCTTGGATCAACTGCGGACCGAGCTGACGGCCAAAATTCCCAAGACGGAAGATGCCGCGAAGTTGGATCAGTTTCTGTCGAGCGACGCTCTCGATGACAAGTTGGTGACCTTTGCTGTGCTGCATGAAGCCACTCCCGAAGGCCTGGCCGGGTTTGCGGGCCAGGGAAAAGAACAGGCGATGCTTGTGAATTCCCTGTTGAATGAGCCGGATCTCATGAAGGCGATGTTGGTGGCAGATGGAGCCAAAGCGCCCCAGCAGGGGCGTGGTTTTGGTCCTGCGCAGTATGGCCCGGCGGCGAAGATTTTTGCCGACATTCACAAGGCGAGCAAGAAGGCCTCGAGTGGGGTGCTGAGTCGCCTTGCCTTGGCGATCAGCCTGGAACACGCGGCGCCGATCAAGCAAAGGAATCCGGTAGCCGAGCCTGATGGTCCCGAGTTCGTCGATCCGGTGAAGCGCTACCTGCATTATGAAAAGGCCCTGGAAGGCGGAGAACTCGACCCGGCTTTTGAAAAGCTCGGTGCCTGGGAGCTTCGTATGGTGGTTGATGGTGAGGAGCCGAATGAGACGCTGACCTGGGGCCGCGAGATGTTACGCAATTATCGCCCCAATCACATTTACAACGAGAACTACGGTTGGCGCTATGTGGGGCTCGTGACTTCGGATGTGAAGTACGGCTCGGGAGATGTGAAGTATGATCGCCCCGAGCTGCAGTTCTATCAGAACATCCTCATGAACGGGGGTGTGTGTGGACGTCGCGCCTTTATCGGACGATTCATCTTACGTGCTTTCGGAATTCCCACCACGGCTCGTCCGAGTCGCGGACATGCCGCTTTGGCACATTGGACTCCGAAAGGATGGGTTGTCAATCTCGGCGGTGGCTGGGGCGGTGGTTGGACCAAGGGCCGCTACAACAAAGATCGTAATTTCTTGGCGACGACCCAGGCACGGGTGAATCCGAAGGCGTTTTTGAAAGTAAAGCGCGCACAGTGGATTGGAGACCTTTTGGGAGAGAAGCGGATTTATGGAGAAGACCAGGGCGAGTCCGGGAAGTGGTATACCCTTGCGTTGAGCACGCGGGCCAAGATCATTAAAGAATCGAAAGCGGAGACCTTGGCGGCGCTCGGTGAAGAACTGGGTGAGGCCGACAAGGCGACGGTGGCTGAAAAAATCCTGGCCACCGAGATTACCGATGAGGACAAGAAGATTACCGTGAATTCGGATGATTCGATCTTGATTCCGGCAGCGGCATACTCCAAGCCCAAGGGGAACACTCGGGATGTCTCGGCGATGAAGAGTTTTGAGGGTGGCTTGCAGGTTTTCCTGCCACGATTTTTCCCCAAGGGGACGACGATCGTGCGCGGTGGAACCTGGAAAGGCGATGCCACTGCCTGTAGTTCGGGTTCGCGCATGCTCAGTGGCGGTTATGGCAAGTATTCCAACTGGGGATTTCGCGCTGCTATGACGCCTCCGGGAAGCAATACTCCCAAAGAGGTCACTCTTGATCTTGGCGACGGCGTGAAGATGGAAATGGTCTTCATCAGACCGGGAAAGTTCACCATGGGTGGAGAGAGAAAGACGGACGGAAGATTTGAATGCGTCGAGGTGCCCAAGCATCCCGTTACCCTCACCAAGGGATTTTATCTCGGGAAATATGAAGTCACCCAGGAACAGTATCTCGCCATCACAGGGATGGCCCCAAGTAAGTCGACCAAGGCTGACAATTGTCCGGCAGATAGTATCGGCATCGATGACGCGAAGGATTTTTGCGCGAAAGCCGCCCAGAAAGTCGGATTCGAAGTAAGGCTCCCAACTGAAGCCGAGTGGGAATACGCCAGTCGTGGAGGACGTGACACCAAGTGGTTCTTTGGTGACGATGATTCCCGCCTCGGAGACTACGCCTGGTTCAAGGGCAATGCCGGTGGTAAGTCCCATCCGGTTGGCAAGAAGAAGCCCAACCAGTTTGGTCTTTACGACATTTATGGAAACGTCAACGAGCGGGTTTCCGACACCTACTCCAAGACCTACTACGCCAAGAGCCCCAAGATTGATCCGACCGGACCGAGCCAGGGAACGACTTCGCGGATGGAGTATGAAGTGAGAGCTCCACGGGCCGGAAAATATGCCCTGACGGCCGAGGTGGTCACCGTTAATTATGAGCAGCAGATCAAGGTTGCCGTGAATGATGCTGAAGATGCCACCGGTTTGGCCTTGCCCTTCACAAAGGGGAATTGGCAGAAATCGGAACCCATCACCGTGGAGTTGAAGACCGGACGCAATGTCATTCGTCTCTTCCGTGACTTCCCACC
>JAQWZU010000079.1 GCA_029253285.1 Akkermansiaceae bacterium
CTCCACAGTAAGAGTAACCCCGGTGGGGACCAATAGCTCCGTCTGGAATATATATGGCGATCCGGCCAACGTATAACGGGCATCACTATCCAAAACTCCTTCAACTGTAGAGCCTGGACCTGACACAAATTTTGCGGTCAGGGTCGACTCTCCCGTGAGCACGGTATCCAGCTCCGCACCACCTTCTGCTTCAACCCAACCGTCAAAGCGGTATCCGGGCGCAGGGACCGCCTTAATCTCCACACCAATGTTGGGGAAAACTTTCAATGTCCCTTGTTCAATAGGCACGCCCTCGATCTCAAAGCTCCCAGACCCTTGTGCAATCAGAGACAAATTCACCGCAGGATCCAATGAGAGGACAGCTTGAATCTCTTCGATGACATCCCCACTCCGGGCCGTCACGAAGTTTTTCATTCGCTGGATCGAAAACGGATATGAAGTTTCACTCGGCACCCCACCCCATCGGTCGCGTTGGCGAGGAAGCTCGGGACTCATCAATCCACTAAAGTGATCAATCAATCCGTGCATTCTCGATTCATCGAATGTCGTCACCAAATGCGCCGCATATCGCTGCGCCAGAAGTTTCTTAAATTTAGCACTTCCTTGTATCCGACGAATAATCTGATCACCCGACATTAGCGGGCCCATTCTGCGAGAAAACGAGGAATTTCCAAAGGTTCGGTCCATATCAGGGATAAAGTAACGCCACTTCCCACCGGGCCGATGGTCACGCCAGATCTCCCGATTCCCGCTCCAACTGGAATTCCTTGAATACCCTTCTGCAATGACGAAATCCACCGCGCTGACGATATCGATCCGACTTTCGATCACAGCCCAAACATTAGGATCATTAAGATCCACTCCATCCAGGTATCGAATCAAATCGTTGTAATCATCTGTATTACCATTATCAGCAATCGCGCCATTTCCTAAATCGATTCGATCATACTCACCATCATTGGTCCCATAGTGTTGAAACAGCCAATTATCATCCCACCGGTCACGGATATTATAGAGCCCCCAATATGCTCCATTGATAAAGAGCACAGATGGGCGAAAGCGATTCGTCTCGACCTCCAATCGTCCCCTAACAATGGAATCAAAGAGGGCGTCAGTTAAATGCGCCTGACCCCAATCGTCGCCACCTTCCCGCAAGGTAAGAGCAGTGAATGTGGGAATCCCTGATCCCGGGAAAAGATCAAAATCAATCCCGTCATCACCGTATTTCCCCCGGGTTGTGAAGTTCAGCGCACGCTGCCAATGGCTGGCCCAATTATTCTCCCCTCCAATCCGAAACCCCCCATTCACCCCAAATCCTTCACCACCATCCTCGGGAAAAAACTCCAAATGCCCGGGCGCATCTTTACCTTTATATACCGAGGGACCCACGCCGACATTCCTCTCGTGCCTGTTAAGGTAAATACCAATCTCGTCACCAAAAAGAGTCTCAGGATCAGCAACAACCGACAGATACGGCAGGCCGGAAAACGACTCTCCCATGAAATAGCTCTTTGTCGCAATTGGCCCCGGGACCTTCCCTGCGGAAAAACACCGGGCCCGAACCACCGTGGTTTCAGATACTTCAATCGCTCCTTCGTAGAGCATCGAATTCGGAGAAGTCGGGGAAGGATTACTTCCATCCAGAGAATAATAAATCTCTCCATCGGAAGTATTCAACTCCACGGACACCAGAGCGTCCAACAGGCCACCCGACGGAGAAATATCTACTTCACCACTCTCTAAACGAGGATCATCAACCAAGAGTCCGCCATTCATTTCGCCTGGAGTCGATTCGACAAAATTCACCCAGAGTTCCGGATCATTTTCATCACGGCCGAAGGACACATCTGTCACCTGTTGGGAGTAGCTCACCGATTCACGCAACTCCGGACCAACAATCTTCATGCTCGCAAGAGACAGGTCAAAACGCAGATCCTGTGAGAGATTATTGATCTGGTGCACTTCCACCGCCACGACATTTTCACCCTCAAGCAACAAGCCCTCGGGAAGAGTATATGAACTCACGATTTCTTCCTCATCCTGAGTCACCGGCAAGAGCGCTGGCGTGAGAAAATTGACAAAGCCTCCTGACATGTTCTGACTGGCGATCAAGCTGCCGTTCAAATAGACCAAGGCCCCATCATCCACGACCAAATCGAGCGTCATTTCTTCAAAGTCAGCCAAATTCAATACCTGAAATGATTTCCGATAATAGGACGTGATGTGGCGATTCTCGTCATCCGCTCCAAAAGACAGCACTGTCGAAACCGGGTCCCCGTAGCCCAGAGGCGCCGCACCTGAACTCCAGGCTCCTTCATCAAAACCCGGTTCTCTCCAAGAAAGCCCCAGATCGGAACCATCGTCGAGATATTTCCAGGTTTCCCCAATCCCAATATGAACCGCATTTTCACGAATAACCTCGGTGAGCAAAATTGTTTCGCCCGCAGATGAAAGAGAAAAGTTGGTATGGTGTTTCTCGGTCGTATATCTGGGACGACCGTTGGAGGTCCGGCGCAATTCCACCCCGGCATACGTGTCATACCCGTCTGCAATCACCACCAGAAAGCCACCCGCCGGAATCATCGCCTCTTCGGGGAAGGACCACTTCAAGGGAAACTCCGGATCATCACTCAGATGGTATCCCCTCAGGGACCGATCTTCAGCACTCGTATTGTGCAATTCAATCCAATCCGGATAGTCTTCGAAATCGGTAATATCGGGATAGGCCCGGGTATTCGAAGACATAAATTCGTTGATTCGAATCTCAGCGAAACTTACATGAATAATAGCAACGGATAAGGCGCAGGTGAAACCCCAATTCACTCTCTAAAAGAATACGACGAAACCAATTCAGTCAAACAGCATTCTCAAATCCAAAAACTCTACCGGGTCAAATATTCCGACACGCCCGGCGCCTGTCCCTCAGACCAGGTCAGTAGTCGATTCACCGCCAATTTATGGAACTCCTCTTGATTCCCTGAAGGCCACACGACCTCCAATGGCTCAAGCTACTCGGCCTGCCCAGCAGCAATCCGTGTCGTTTTCGTTGTTGTTTTGCTGCGGTTATCGCCCGGAGTGTCCTGTTTTAGGCTCCCTCCATCCTCCCAACCCGCCAAAAACCTTCATTCAGCATTTTTCCGATAAGCGATCTCGCCATTTCAGTCATCTTTTTCTAAAAAACAGCCATGATACGTTATTTTATCACCGCATTGACCGCCGCAGCCACTCTTCTCATGAGCTCTTGCTGCTGCTGGTAAAACTTCCAAGCCCCCGAATTCTTGGGAAATCGGGGGCTTTTTGTTTCCACCCCCATCCGATTAGCCTAAAAAACCACTCATCGAAGAGTTTGAGAAAAAGCTGGCACGCGACTTGCTATTCCCCTCTCAGACCAGCACTAAAGGATCATGAAAAAAATCGAAGCTATTATTAAGCCGTTCAAGCTCGAGGAAGTCAAAGAGGCTCTCGCTGAAGTAAACGTTCAAGGAATGACCGTTACTGAGGTCAAGGGCTTCGGTCGTCAGAAAGGCCATACCGAAATCTACCGCGGATCTGAATACACCGTGGACTTCCTTCCAAAAGTTAAAATCGAGATCGTCGTGAACGACGAGGACTCAGCCAAAGTCGCTGAAGCCATCGTCAAGAGCGCCAATACCGGCAAGATCGGAGACGGAAAGGTCTTCATTTCCGCCATCGAGGAGGCCATCCGCATCCGGACCGGAGAAACGGGGGCCGAAGCGGTCAACGTAAGCTAGTTCGGCTCAAGTCCATCAATTTATTTCTTTAAAAACCACCGGTTCCGCAAGGAACGGTGGTTTTTCTACAGTTCGGATTTGCGATCTAAGTCAAATCCTCAGCCGTGACGCTCCGTTGCTCACGGGTTCCCAGCTCCACCGCCTGGTCCACCACCCGGTCGGGATTGTCGTCGAAGCGATATCCATGACAGTTGGGACAAATAACCACCTCGGCCGTCACAATCGAATCACAACCTTCGCAAACCTTGTAAGCAACAGGGTTGTTTGCGATCTCCTTCGCTTTCGCGAGGCGGGCTTGTTGGGTCACATCAGGCATGGACAAAAAAAAAGGCCAAGAGGATTATCCTCTCGGCCCGATAAATCATTCAAGAGAATTCTTTAGGCAGGCTTAATCGCCTTGTTCGTGCGGCTCTTAATGTTAGCCGCCTTGTTCTTCTGGAAAATGTTCTTCTTGGCGGCCTTATCGACAGCAGAAGTGAATTCCACGAAGATTTTGCGGGCTCCTTCGTTGTCACCAGCTTCCGCAGCAGCGAATGCTTTTTTTTGAAGAGTCTTGATGCGGCTCTTGGCTGCACGGTTGTTTTCGGTGCGCTTCTCAATCTGACGCACACGTTTTTCTGCTGACTTGCTGTTGGCCATAGGTCGTTGCCGCTGTTTGGGCGGAGCGGGAAAATAGGGATTCCCGACCCACTGTCAAGTTCCAGTCTTCGAAAAAATTCCCGTCGCGCAAATCCCCCACATGTGGGATGCTTTCCCTATGAAAGCTTCACTTGCCCTGATTGTCACCCTCGGCCTCGGGATCTCCCTAGCCCAGGAACGACCAGAAATCCCCGAAGACCTCCTCGACGACGAACATTTCCGAAACGAAAGCGGTCTCAACGAGTTCACCGTCCCCTCTATTGTCAAGGTATTCAATGAGTTAGAGAAAATATCCCCTCTAACCTACACCAATAACCACCTCAAAAAACACGAAATTCTCCCCCTCGACCGCTCCCGCCTTGCCCTCCGCCTCGGAACTCTGATCGCCGACGGCTTCATCGCCGTGCAGACCGGGAATTCCGACGATGTCCCCGATATCGCATCACATCTCTCTCGCTACGCCAAAGCCCTCGGTGCCGGACATCGCATCAAACGCCATGCCGCCGCCCTTCTGGACCACGCAAAAGCCAAGGATCTCCCGGAACTCAAGAAAGCCCTCGCCGCCACCCAGCGCGATGTCGAACGAGAGCTCATCGGGCTCCGCGACCCCGATCTCTCCATCCTGATCTCTCTCGGAGGTTGGCTTCAGGCTCTCGAAGCCTCATCCAGTGCTGTCGAGGTCAAATTCACCCCCGAAAAGGCTAAAATCCTCTTCCGCGAAGATGTCGCCGACTACTATGCCGAGTCCATCGGCTCCCTGAACCCGAAAATCAGCGAGCAAGCGCACATCCTCAAGATGCGCATCCTCCTTCAAGGCCTCCGCAATGCCATGACTCTCACGCCTCGCAAAAATCCGACGGTGGAAGAAGTCAAAGAAATCTCCGGCGTGGCCAAACAGCTTGCCGAAATCGCTCGAAAATAAATTCTCCCATTCATGACTCTTCTTCTCGGACTCGGCATCATCGGCTCCCGCAGCGCAGACCAACTCATCGCCGCCGGACATTCTCTCAAGACCTGGAACCGCACCCCCAAGGATCGTCCCGAATCGGTCGACGATCCCGTCGAGGCTGCTCGTAAAAGCGATATCATTATTTCTTACCTCCGCGACGACACCGCCGTACGAGAACTCTTTACAAACATCCTCCCCGAGCTGACCAAAGGTACAGCCGTCATCAACCATTCCACCATTGATCCCGACACCACGGTCTGGCTTGACCAACAATGCCAGGAAGCGGGTTGCCACTTCCTGGATGCTCCTTTCACTGGCTCGCGCGATGCCGCCGCTGGAGGCAATCTCGTCTACTACGTTTCCGGGAAACCCGAAATCCTCGAGCAGCACCGCGACCTCCTGGGAATCACATCAAAGGAAATCCTCTTCATGGGGCCCCCTCCCGCCGCCACTGTCGTCAAGATCACGACCAACCTCGCCACGGCTTCCGCAGTGCAGGCGCTTACCGAGGCACTCGAAATCGCCCGCCGTCATGGAGTCGATCCGCGCGATTGGCACAAGGCGGCCCAACTGAACGGTTGCTATGCCCCCGTCATGGGTATGAAGATCCCAACGCTTCTCGAGAGCGATTTCACCCCGCATTTCTCCACCGAGAACATGGCCAAGGACACCCTCTACGCTCTGCAACTCGCCGATGCCGCCGGAGTGACCGCCAATGGCAACCAAGTTACCTGGAACAATCTCTTCGAAGCGGAAATGCGCGATGCCTCGGAAGACTTTTCCGCCACCGCCCGCCAACACCACACTCTCGACGCCGACCTCGACGAACCTGTCGAAAAATCATGCAGCCGCATTCGCGTCACCGGACCCGATGCCGAACGCTATCTTAACGGCCAACTCTCCAACGACGTCACCCTCGCCACCGAGGAGGAAATGATCGATGCCTGCCTTCTCAACGCCAAAGGTCAACTCGAACTCTTCGTGCAAATTCACAAAGAGGGCGATGACTTCATCGTCGAAGGACCCTACGAATTGGCCGCCGCACTCGTGGCGCGCCTCGACAAATACCTCATCGCCGACGACGTGGAACTCATCGACGAAAGCGAAGAAGACTCCGCATACACTCTCTGCCTGAATGAGACCCGACGCATCCTCGAAGGAATCCCAAAGTGGCCCAACGAACTCTTCCCCGGCCTCCTTCCACCCGACGCCGGACTCGAAGAAACTGCCATCTCCTACACCAAGGGATGCTACACCGGACAAGAAGTCATCTCGCGCATGAAGCGTGCCGGAAAAACAAACAAACACCTCGTCCGACTCAATCTCGACAAGCCGCTCATCCCCACCAACGCCAAACTCATCGTTAATGGAAAAGAAGCCGGATGGATCACCTCGGTCGCCACGTTGGAAAGCGGGCAGAACATCGCCCTTGGCTATCGCCTGCGCAAATTCAAAGACTCCAACGAAGTCGAGGTCCACTCTCCCTCATCAGACGAAGTCATCGGCACCGCCACGGTCCGCACCAAGGACTAAAGATCGAGGAAGTTCTTCAACAACTGCTTTCCGGAGTTCGTCAGAATCGACTCCGGGTGAAACTGCACCCCGTGGACGTTGAGATCCTTGTGCTTGAGGCCCATGATAATGCCATCTTCAGTCCTAGCGGTGACTTCAAGGCAGTCAGGCAGCGTCTCCTTCTTCACGATCAGCGAGTGATAACGCGTCGCCTCAAAGGGATTCTCGAGGCCCTTGAAAACACTCTGGCCTTCGTGATGAATCAGCGAAGTCTTCCCGTGCATCAGCGTCTCCGCACGCACCACTTCCCCACCATAAACCTGACCGATGGATTGGTGACCTAAACACACTCCAAACACCGGCAATTCAGCACCAAAGGCTTTGATCACATCACAGGAAATCCCCGCTTCGTTCGGCGTACACGGTCCAGGTGAAATACAGATTCGCGAAGGATTCAAATCCCGCAGTTCATCCACCGTTACGGCATCATTACGTAAGACCTTCATCTGGGCTCCGAGTTCACCAAAATACTGCACCAAGTTGTAGGTAAACGAATCGTAGTTATCGATAACGACTAGCATGGCATTGATTGGTTGATAGGCTCGTGACAGCTAAAAAGGACATCAAAATCACTGGGGTTCATTTCGCCACAGGAAGGGCGCCTTACCTGAACCTCCGCACCCTTGCCCATTTCCTCATCATGTTCGCCCAAAAGCTTCATTCCCTTGGAGAATTCCTCGCCATTAAAAACACACAGAGTTGGAAAGAACTTCAGGATGGGCGCATCGGTGACGCTAAGATTTTCGTTTCGAAGTAAGGTCTCAATCCCGACATTCTCCAGAACATCCATAGAGCGGGTCACCTGATGCAACACGCGATGTCTAAAGATTTCCTTCATACTTTCGGAGCGAGGGTTTTGGCCAATCCAACTGCCCGCATCATGGCGGCAGCCTTGTTGACGGTTTCGTTGTATTCGTAGGTCGGCACACTGTCGGCAACGACTCCGGCACCGGCTTGGATGTACACCTTATTGTCTTTCACAAGACAGGTCCGCAAGGCGATACAGGAATCGTGATTTCCATCCCAACCAAAATAGCCAACCGCTCCCGAGTAGGAACCGCGTTTATTTTTCTCGAGCGAGTTGATGATCTGCATCGCGCGAATCTTGGGCGCACCGCTCACCGTCCCGGCCGGGAAGGTTGAACGCAGCACATCGTAGGAGTTATGCTCGGGAGAAAGTTTTCCGCTGACATTGGAGACGATATGCATGACATGGCTGTATCGCTCCACGATCATCTGATCATCGACCGATACCGAGCCATGTTCGGAAATACGTCCTACGTCATTGCGAGCGAGATCGATCAACATGACATGTTCCGCGCACTCTTTTTCGTCGGCAAGAAGTTCGGCAGCAAGCGCGTCATCTTCCTCTTTGGTCTTCCCTCTCCAACGCGTTCCGGCAATCGGACGAATATCAATTCGACCATCGATGGCCCGCACGTGCACTTCCGGCGAACTTCCCACGAGCGAAAAGTCAGGCGTTTCATAGACGAACATGTAAGGCGATGGATTGATGTGTCGGAGTGCGCGATACAGATCAATCGGTGCTCCATCAAAGTCTGCTTCGAATCTCTGGCTCGGCACGATTTGAAAGGCATCGCCGGCCGTGATGTATTCCTTGGCCTGCACCACCATGCTCTCGTATTCCTCCTGCGTCGTATTACTCCGCGGTTCGGGAGCTTCGATGTCAGCCAAACCATTAAGCGGAGACATATGCAGCGGACGATCCAGCATCTCGACCACCGCTTCGATCCGGCCCCGGGCATCAGCATAAGCTTCCTCCGGCGAATCCGCTTCATCGAGCATGGCATTGGCAATTAAGAGAAGGCGACGCAACTTGTGATCAAAAACAACGAGAGTATCCGCGAGAAAGAAAATCGATTCCGGCAAACCCAAATCGTCCTCCGGCGTTTGCGAAACTGAAGGCTCAAATTGCTGCACCGCATCATAACCCACATAACCCACCGCCCCGCCGAAGAAAGGTGGGGCATTGCCATGAGTCACAGGACGATAGCCTTCCATGAGACGCTGTATTTCATCAAGGACATCACCTTCGCGTTCACGCGTCTCCACCTTGCCACCACGCTCGATGGTAACTTCATTCCCCCGGGAGGTGAATACCCAGCGCGGCTGGCTTCCAACGATGGACCATCGTCCGCTGGCATCTGTGCTTTCCGCGCTCTCAAAGAGAAAGGCATTTTTGCCATCGCGGAGCTTCAGGAAAGCCGAGACCGGAGTCTCGAAGTCAGCAGCAAGCTGGGCATACACAGGCACGACATTTCCGGCCTGTGATAACTCAGCAAACTCCTCTGCACTTGGCTTGACGGGGACCTGATTCACTCGGGGCGTAGTTTGCTCATCATCACGACGCTGGCAACCCTGAATCTAACCTCCGAACAACTCTCCGTAAAATGCCGGATCCACCTCGGGTTCCAGTGACTGCCAGGCCGTCACCTCGTTTTGGCTCGCGGCACAGATCTCGAGCTCATGACCGGAAATCCTTTCCCGCACGACCTCACACGCCTTCACCGGGCAGTTACAATCGCTGCTCAGATGCCCCAGCACCACACGTTTCAAGCCCTCTGGGACCAATTCAGCGATCAAATCAGCCGCTTGATCATTCGACAAATGCCCATGCTGTGAGGAAATCCGCTGCTTTGTGCTAAAAGGCCGCTTGGTGTCAGCCTCCAGCATCCCCCACTCATAATTAGCTTCCAGCACCAGGCCCTCGACTCCTTTCAGCGCCCGCAAGACCTGCGCATCAACATGCCCCAAATCCGTCGCCACGCCTACCCGGCGCTCTCCCTTCGAAATGACATATCCAACCGGCTCCACCGCATCATGTGGCAGCGGAAAGGTCCCGATCTCAAATCCCTCCCACGAAAATTGCTGTCCGGCCTCAAAAGCGACCCACTCAGCTTGCTGCTTCAGCCCTTCTTGAACCACCCGTCCGGTCATCACGCTCGCCACAATCGGCACCCGCCATTTCCGCAAAAAAACATCCAGCCCCCGGATATGATCACCATGTTCATGCGTCAATAATATCCCGGTAAGCTTTTCCGGGTTCACCCCCAGCGCCTCCAAACGTAATCCAAGCTGCTTCGCACTCAGTCCGGCATCGACGAGAAGGTATTTCCCCTCACTTTCCACCACGGTCGAATTTCCACCGCTACCACTTCCGAGAACTGCAAAACGCATCGCCTTGAGAATGCTCTAAATACAGCCGTGAAGCAATCATTTGAAATGAGGAATGTTCATTCCCCTTACCCGTTTCTCACCAAGTTCTCTTGGTTCCTCGCAATCGTATTCACAAGAGTTCCTGCCACGATGATAAGAACGATCGAAACACCCTCATCTATGATCGAGAGGTTTGATACTTTCTGGTATTCGGTAATGCTCTCCGCCTTCATGTAGGCTTTTGTTGAAACCCGGGTCATGACTCCGGAAAACAGCCACACGGCCCACCACCAACCCAGCAATCGACCATCCGGGAGCAAACTTCACCCCCTGTTCAAAATCACCTCCGCATTCTATTTGCGCCCTCACGAAATCGTTCTTAGTATCTCTAAATCACCCATGAAATTTCTTCTCCTACTTCCCTTCGTCGCTTTTTTCGCCATGAGCTGCACGCACACCAGCGGCACGCCTGACGGACGCATCAGCAAGAATCCCCAATTCTACGACTCACTCGACGGTCGTGAGCAACTCATGGTCAAAACCGGCCAAATCGAAAACGGCATGTCCAAATCATCCGTCTGGCTCGCTTGGGGAGAACCAGCCGCCAAAAATCACGGTCAGAACGGCAGCGCTCGCACCGAGCAATGGATCTACCGCAACTACCGCCCTATTTACACCCAGTCCGTCTTCGGAGGCTCGGGCTACGGACGACTCCACGGCCGCCGCCACTATAACTACGGGTATTACGGAAGCGGCCTGGGACTAGGCGTCTCCTACGTCCCCTATCCCTCGGCCCGCGTCGATTTTGAAAACGATCGCGTCGTCCGGTGGACCCAGGGCAGCCGCCGCTAAGTCTACTTCAGCAAACTCTTCCCGGTCATCTCTTTGGGAGTCTTGACCCCAAGCATATCGAGGAGAGTCGGAGCGACATCCGCAAGGATTCCGTCGGCGACCTTCCGCTTCTTGTCATCGTCGGCAACATACCAAAGATGCACCAAATTGGTGGTGTGCGCGGTGTGAGGCGAGCCATCGGCATTGCGCATGAATTCGCAATTACCATGATCCGCCGTGATGAGAAGCTTTCCTCCCAAACGCAAAGCCTCTTCAGTCACGGCCCTCACTGCATCATCAATTCGTGTCACCGCTTTCTTGGCAGCCTCCACCACGCCGGTGTGCCCCACCATATCAGGATTGGCGAAGTTGATAATGACGAGATCGTAATCCTTGAGGTGTGACACCACGTATTCTTCGACCTCCTCCGAACTCATCTCCGGCTTGAGATCATAAGTCGCGACATCCTTAGGCGAGGGAACGACCTTGCGATCCTCCCCCTTGTAATTTTTCTCCAAGCCGCCGTTGAAGAAATACGACACGTGCGGGTATTTCTCGGTTTCGGCAATTCGTAGCTGCGTCTTGCCTGCCTTCGACACCGCTTCGCCGAGCGTCATCTTGATCGTCTCCGGCGGGAATACCACCGGACAGTCGTAAGTCTCGTCATATTCCGTCAGCGTCAAAAAATCCACTCTGGGACGACGTCCCGCCTTGAACTCCTTAAAGGTCGGACGAGTCAGGAACACCTCGCAAAGTTGACGCGCCCGGTCGGCCCGGAAGTTGAAGAATATCACGACGTCCTCATCACGCACCCGCTTTTGCTCGTGGCTGAAAAAGATCATCGGCATGAGGAATTCATCGGTCTTGTCCTGCGAGTATTTTTGCGCAATCGCCTCGCTGGCCAAAATATCGTGCTTCTCCCCTTTTCCCCAAACGATGGCATCCCAGGCTAATTTCGTCCGCTCCCAGCGACGATCACGGTCCATCGCGTAGTAACGACCGATCACGGTGGCGATGCGGGCATTATACTTCGCCAATTCATCCTCAACATAACTCACATATCCCTGTCCACCGGTCGGCGAAGTGTCCCGTCCATCGGTGATGGCATGCACCATCATGTCCTCGCAGCCGCTTTCGCGCGCCGCTTTGGCCAGGGCAATCAACTGGTCCTGGTGGCTGTGCACTCCGCCATCGGAAACCAATCCAATAAAGTGAATCCGCTTCCCTTTCGCCTTCTTGAAGGCGGCTTTGAGAGTTTTGACGTCCTTCAAAGTATCCTCCTCGATCGATTTATTGATCCGGGTCAGGTCCTGATAAACAATCCGTCCCGCGCCGAGATTCAAATGCCCCACTTCGGAGTTCCCCATCTGCCCGTTGGGAAGCCCCACATCTAGTCCGGACGCCGAGAGCGAACCTTTCGGGTAAAGTTCCTCCATTTCGTCGTGAAATGGCGTGGCTGCCAACTCCACAGCATTGCCGTCTTTCTTCGCCGTCTTCTTGCCACCAGGATTTACACCCCAACCGTCACGAATAATCAAAACTACAGGTTTCTTGGCCATTGCGAGACCGTGTTAAGCCGATCAGCCAGCGACTAAAAGCTAAATCCCTTTTCCCTCGGTCCTCTGACCCTATTTTTCCAAATTCACCGAGTCCATTTCTGATGAAATTGTCGCACCGCCCGATCTTGCATCCAAATCACATCAATCATCTTAAACAACAACTCCGCCGATGGGGTGCCGCTCACCCCAATTCCTTGATAGCCCGATGTGCCATTAGGATTGCGGCCTTCGCGTCGGCTTCCGGAGCGGAGTCGGCATTGGCGATAGTAATTCGACCAAATGGCTGGCGACCAGTCCTTGTCGAATTCCCCGGACCTCCGGTGGTGTAGCCATGCGCCCAACGGTTCACCGAAATACTCTCAACATCTCTGTCGAAATCAAATAATTCCCCGTTAAGCATTCCGCCAAGGTGATTCCGAATCTCTTCTTCGTAATCGCTAAATTTCAAACCAAGCATCCTATACCGGGCTTCTCGATACTGCTCGATTCGGGGCGTCCCATATTTTTCTCCGTAGGGACAGCTAATCATCTGAATCACGCAAGGATCATCCGGTGACTTCGTGAATTGATATCTCCCCATACTTACCGGGAAATCCATGAGAACGGCCTGGTGCATGTTCCCGGGCGACATGGCCAAACCAATACCCCGCTCTTTCATCGCTCTCCAATTCCGCAAACCCACCGTAGTATACTGCAACGGACTCTTCTCCTGTAGCCTTAATGCCGACGCCTGCGTCTTCGGAAGGTCCGGCACGATGTGTGGGATCATCTTGTTATGGCAAGCCAGAACGACAGCTCCAGCCTTCACCCGAAAGGGCCTATCGCCCTGGATATAGGTCACGAACACCTCACTGGAATCCTTGGTGGCACCACCATGCCGCACCTCAATCACAGTACTATTCAGCCTGATTCGCACGGCATTCCCGGATTGGTCCAATTCAGAGTAATCGAATCGCGAAAGCAGCAGCTCTTCGGCATTCTTCCCCTTTCCCACCTTGGGAATCATCTTCTTAACCAAGGCCCGGGCAACTCCCGCATTACCATCTGGAAAATGATGAATATATGGATTCTCCTCATCGTAGACTGACACTGGTGAGAATCCCAGTGCTCCGCAATCCTTGGCGGCCCGGATGCTCATCAAGTCGGCACCCGTGCTGGCCCAGTCGAGGCCGGAATTCCGGGCCATCCTCAATACACCCGGGTCATCAACGCTCAGGACATTCTTCAAATAATCAAAATACGAAGTATCATCGAGATAGCCTTCCAACTCATCCTTGGGGACCTTGATTGAATGCAACCCACTGTTAAGAACACGAAGTAATTGTTCTTTCCCCCGATCACTTAAGGCTGCCTCTTGGGCGGCCTCTGCACTCGACAGTCTGGCACCCTGCAAACCCTCGATGTAGTTCGGATAATTGCAGTACGGATGCCTAACTACCTTGTCTCGTCCGAAAACCTGCTTATTGAAATAAGTCACAGCCCCAAGGTCGTGCCTCTTAAAAAAATCCCGATCATAGGCCGTTTTGAAAAGCTCAAGATCAACCCCGATTTCCTTGAAGAGCTGGAGCACAACTTCACCACCTTCATGAGGCTTAACCAGAGTTTGCGAACCGCCGTAGGTGATTCGGGTATTACCATCTATAGTATGTTCGTTACGCTTGGCATGCCCCCCAAAATCGTCGTGGTTATCTAGAATCAAGATCTTCTTATCCCGCCCATGTTTCTGCTGATAAAAGTAGGCCGCTGAAAGCCCACTGAGACCTCCACCAACAACGATCAGATCGTAGGCCTCCGCCGACTCACTGACTTTTCCCCAGTCGGATTGCGGACCCCATGCCCGGCTGTGCGCGTGCTTATTTGAACCCGGATGACTCCCTCTCAACCCAGTCCTCGAAGGAGGATAATATGATGAATCAAGCGCGCGCCGTGCGACCGCTTCATTGGGCAACAAGGAACTTCCTGCAGCTAACAGGGACCCATTAACAAAGTCTCTTCTTGTGATCTCACTCATACCTTTTCTCTTCGAGCCAGCAACTTCTTCCGCCGGTTGGAGTTACTCCATTTTGGTGATGGGACAGAACGAATCTCAAACACTAATGCATTTTGAACGGCAGTCGCAGATCTTTGCAAGACTGAAGCTGTCCTCGTAGCGAATGACCGCCAACACGACGCAAAAGGGAGGATGATTGTCGCATCGAAATCTAGACAACCTAACACCTCTTCGATAGGTTCTGCCTAAAATCAGACTTAGTAGCAGACGAGACTTGCACTTATTTAGGCGAAGCAATCAATGATCCAAATGAAAGAACACCAAATAGTGCCCTACAATAGTTTCAATTTAGCGAAACGTCTCGGTGCTTACTCCGCTGTTGCCGCAGCGACCGCCTCGGTGGCAGATATAGCCGGGGCTGCCGAGGTGATATGGGATATTCCCGACATCGCAGTCGGGGATGATCCTGGTCTTCTGTTCAACATGGTAACTGGCGAAACCGCCAGCGCCGCCAGCGATGGTGGAAACGCAACTCCAGGCTCGATGCGTTTGATCGGCAATTACGCTGCCCTGGCCAGTAATGTCGGAGCTTATATCTACACCCCTGCCTCAAGTACCTTCGGCGCCTTCGTAGGAGCTGGGTCAGACATCACTCTGCTTGCAGCCGGCGCCCAAATCGACGAGAACCAAACCTTCTACAAGAACACCGACTACCCCTCGATTGGCAACTATGCGAACTTGAACAACTGGAACCCGGAGGGCACCCGGGGATTTGTTGGAATTCGTTTTAAACTCGACGATGCTACCCACTACGGCTGGGCCGATATCACTTATAATGACGCCTTGAATACCGCAACGCTTCACGCCTTTGGCTATAATGATACCCCCGAGGCCGCATCTGCTCCTCCCACCGATTCAGCTCCTGCACCACTGACCATCACGAAATTTGAACACGACACAGATGCCAACACGGTGACGCTGACATGGCGTAAAACTACCGCCACAACCTACATCGTCAAATACTCGACCGACATGAGCGACTGGAGTCAGGATCTGGATGACGGCATCACCGCAGCCGATGACGAGAATCCCGAAGATACAGATCACATCACAGTGACCTTCCCCTTGTTAGAACCCCTGACAGAAGAACCTGATCTCTTTTTCCGTATCGAAGAAGAAATCTAATTTGAAGCTCCCTGGGAAATCACTTATCTTGTTTTCCTGCTAGATAATATTCACAACCTAACCGGAGCACTCACACGGGGTGGCGATTATCAGTCATCACCCTCTCGTTTTTCAATCAGATCGACCGATGATCGAACCAAAACGCCTCGCCAAACGCGTCCTATTGATCGGGTGGGACGCCGCCGACTGGAAACTCATCGACAAATACCTCGCCGAGGGGGCAATGCCGAACATGCGGAGATTTCTTGATCGGGGAGCCCGGGGAAATCTCGCTACGCTCAAGCCCGTCCTGAGCCCGATGCTCTGGAATTCGATCGGGACCGGGAAACGGGCGTATGAACACGGAATCCATGGGTTCACCGAACCGATGCCGGATGGCAAGGGAGTGCGTCCTTCTTCTAGCACCACTCGTAAGTGCAAGGCGCTTTGGAATATCCTGACTCAGGAGGGAATGACCACCAACGTCGTCTCTTGGTTCGTGGGACATCCCGCCGAACCGATCAACGGGATCTGTATCTCCGACCTTTTTCAAAAAGTCCCCCTCGACAAAAAAAATCCTCAACATTGCTCTCTCCCGCCCTTATCCGATGGCTGTATATTTCCCGAATCACAGCGCGAGAACCTGGCCAAACTAAGGGTTCACCCTTTAGAAGTGACCGCAGAGGCCATTAAGTTCTTCATCCCTCAGGCCACGAAAATCGACCAGGAAAAAGACCCGCGATTGAAAATGTTCGCGAAGCTCTACGCAGAGATGCTCAGCGTCCACAACGCTGCCACCTATGCCATCCAACAGAACGACTGGGACTTTATGGGTGTCTATTACGATTCCATCGATCACTTTGGCCACGGCTTCATGGAGTATCACCCGCCACGCATGGCCCACGTAAGCGGGAAGGATTTTAAAATCTATCGGGACGTGATGGCGGCTTGCTACAAGTTCCACGACCTTATGCTTGGGCGGTTGATGGAGCTTGCCGGGGAGGACACCACCCTTATTCTCTGTTCGGATCACGGATACCATTGCGACCATCTTCGGCCAAGGGAAACGCCAAAAGAACCAGGCGGTCCGGCCGTCTGGCACCGGGATCAGGGAATCATCGCCATGGCTGGACCCGGCATTAAAAAGGGCGAGAAAATCTACGGCGCCAACTTACTCGACATCGCTCCTACTGTTCTCAATTTGCTTGGGCTTCCTGCGGGAGAGGACATGGATGGGAAGCCGATGGCGCACGTGATCGGCGACCAGTGGTGGCATCCTCCTAAGCTGATCTCCAGTTGGGAAGACGTGCCCGGCGAAGCGGGAATGCATCCAAAGGGCGAGCAACAGGACCCCTTCGCAACACGGGAAGCCTTACGCCAACTGGTAGAACTGGGATACATTGAGGAGCCCGACGAGAACCAGGAAAAGGCAGCCAGAGATGCTTCACGCGAAGCCAACTACAACCTCGCCCGTGCCTATCAGGACGGAGGATTGCTGGAGAAGGCCGCCGGTCATCTGGAGAAACTCTACCGGGACTCCCCCGAACAAACTCGTTTCGGTCTCGAGCTAGCCCGAGTCTATCTGAAACAAGGTCGATTCGAGGAAACCCGCTCGGTGGCCGAGGGCTTGCTCACGTTGATCGAGAAGAGAAATCTCACAAAGATCGAACAGCTCAACGAGGCCTTGCGCAAAATTGATGAACAGCCCGGGGAGGTCATCGCCACCGCGAAAAAGCAACAGGAAAAGAGACACTGTAAGCAAGTGGATGCCGAGGAGGCCAAAGCTAGGGAGCAGAAGCGTGAACCGCGAAACATCGAGCCTCTCACCCCCCTCGATAAGGGGGAATTTCTAGCGCAACGCAGAGGTCAATTGCAAAAAACAGTCGATAAAATCCGCCATTACAACGTGCGCGCCGCCCCGACAGTCTGCTTGCTGCTTGGACGCTTGGAGGCCATGGATGGTAATTTCAAAAAAGCCCTCATTTACCTAGGCAAAGCTGAGCAAGCCGAGCCACGACTGCCCGGATTGCATCTACAGCTGTCCCAAACTTATCTCCGCATGCGTAGAAACGATGAAGCGGTGCGGGCCTGCGAGAAGGCCCTCGAAATCGACCCTGATAACGCTCAGGCCCACGAGGTGCTGGCGGCCGTCCTGGCGCGCCTGAAGCGCCACGAGGAGGCTGCCAACCACGCCCTGAGCGCGGTGGAACTCATCCACAACATGCCCCGAGCACACCTTCGACTCGGTATGACGCTCACAAGACTTGGCCTATACGAAAAGGCCGTGGAGGCATTCCAAACCTGCCTCAAATTGGCACCGAACACGCCAGCGGCCCATCGCTACCTCGCGATGATCTATCGCACCAAGCTTGGACGCCGGGATCTTGCGTCGACACATTCCTTCAAGCTTAAGATGCTACAGGATCAGAATAGAACGGGCCGTAATCCTGCCGCCAAACCGGAGAATTCACCGTCTTCCCACCCGAAGCCGGTCGTAAATACGGTAGCGATATCTTCCGAGCCCGGATTATCAGCCGATCCAAGCGAGGTCATCACCATTGTAACAGGTTTGCCGCGATCGGGGACCTCGATGATGATGCAGATGCTGGTCGCAGGAGGCCTTCCTCCGCTCACCGATGGAATTCGCGAAGCCGACACCTCAAACCCAAGGGGCTACTATGAATATGAAAAAGCGAAGCAGCTTGGCAGCGACGCGGGTTGGATCAGCGAGGGAAAGGGCAAGGTCGTCAAGATTGTGGCGCAACTCCTTCCGCTACTCCCAAGTAAAATTGACGGCGCGCCCGCTCACTATCGCATCGTGTTCATGGAGCGGGCTCTTGAAGAAGTCGTGTCCTCACAACGCGCCATGCTCGACCACCAGCAACGTAAAGGTGCCGAGCTCGATCAAGCCCGCCTTGCCGAGGTCTTCTTCGGACAACTGCAAAATATCCAGACCGTAATTACAGATCGCGGAATCCCCTGCATTAGAGTCCAGCACACAGAGGCAATCCGCGACCCTCTTTCCGTGGCGAATCGTCTGAACCGCTTCTTTGACAAATCGCTCGACAAAACCGCATTGGCCGCGGTCGTCGACCCGACGCTCTACCGGGAACGGGGAAAAGACTAACCGGGCGCATGTCCCCGCCGATGCCTTTGGCGAAATTGCGTTGAAGAAACACCCTCGACACGGACAAAGGTCTTGTAGAAATGATTGGCATCGGTGAATCCTGCATCGAGGGCAACGACCTTCAAAGCGGCCTCTGACTCGACGAGATATCGCTTGGCCCGCTCGATGCGAAAACGGCCAATCTCGTCGGCAATTGTCCGATTCAGCGTATCTTTAAAACGCCTCTCAAGGGTACGTCTGGTAGTCGCGACGGCTCGAGCGACGTCGTTCACCCGGATCATTTGATGACTGGATTCGGCGATGTAGCGCAAGGCCTTTCGCACGATTTGATCTTCGACACCAAATGCATCCGTCGACTGACGCGGAATCAGCTCCACCGGAGCAACCAACACCGGATCTACCGGAGGATTCTTTCCGGACATCAGTTGCTGTAGAAGGGCTGCAGCGCGGTATCCTATTTCGAGATAGCCATGATCGATACTCGACAAGGTTGGGGAGGAGGAGGTGCAGATCACGACGTCATCATGGGAGCCGACTATCGCGACATCCTGTGGCACTTGCAGACCCTTCGATTGGCATACATCGATCAGATAGCGGCATGGAAGATCCTCGGTGACATAGAGACCGATGGGCAAAGTCCAGGTGTCGACCCACTCCTCGAGTTTGGAGGTAAACGACTCCCAGCCCTCTGCGTTGGCGATGTGACGATTCATCCCAAATTGGTGATCATTGCAACTAAAGCCCTCCCGCTTAAGCACGGCGTGATACCCCTTCCTCTGGCGTCGCGAAAACGTGTTGCGGGCGAAGCCGAGAAAACCAAAATGGCGAAACCCGCGGGCCAGCAAGTGCTCGGCCGCCAGCGCCCCGGCTGCCTCGCAATCCGGGAGAACAGCGGGCAGCTTCAGCACCGGTGAGTCCTCCGAGGCGTTCACCGTCACATTGACCACGGGAACACCTGCCCTCCCTGCCGCCTTGGCCAAAGCAGGGCTGGCATGACCGATCACACCGTCGAAGCTCCGGCCAGATTGTCGCGATGCAAGCGCACGATCCGCAAAGGGGTTGATGACGCAATCCCAACCGGCTTCGGCAGCGAACTGCTGGCAGCCAGCTAGAACGTCCATGTTACAGCGATAGGCCCAATCCGTATTATCAAGCACAAGCGCCACCCTCTTTTTGGACTTCGAGTTTTTCATTGGGTTCGGGGCATAGGGGTGAACAGATCGGGGTATTAAGTTCGCTTTCCTGATACGACTTCTAAAACCTTCTTGGCCGCATTGTGGCCGGGGATCCCGCTCACCGCACCTCCGCGTTTCGCGGACGAGCCACAAATGTAGATCTGTGGATGAACGGTCTCCACTCCCCAAGTGCCGACCTCATCCTCGGCGTCGGCAAATGGCCAAGTCAGGTCGCCGTGGAAAATATTACCCTTGGGCAAGTGGATTGCCTTTTCGAGATCGACCGGGCTCATCGCCTCAATGCAAAGATCGCCATTGGCGTCTTTCGCCAGACAGGATTCGATCGGCTCGTCCAAGTGTTGGTTGATCCCCGACAAATATTTCGCCAGCACCTCTCCCCGCACGCGTTCGTTGTCTTCCTCAAAAAGACGGTAGGGCATGTCGAGTCCGAATAAGGTCAAGGTGTGAAAACCACGCTGCTTCAAGTCATCGGATAGAATGGAATCATCGGTCAAGGTGTGGCAGTAGATCTCCCCCGGAGGCCTCTCGGGCACCTTGCCAGACATACTTTGCCGATAGCTCTCCATCATCTGCTCATAGCCTTCATCGATATGAACAGTTCCCGCGAAGGCCTCGCTGGCAGGATAAAGATCAGAGCGGAGCTGCGGAAGTCTCTCCAGCAACATATTAATCTTAAATCCAGCTCCTTCGATAACATCCGTCCCGACGCTGCTACAAGCGCCAGTCAACTGATCGAGCACTTGAGCGGAGGCATTGCACAAGACGAAGCGAGCATCGACCTGGCATTCATCGCCATCCATCTCATACGCAATCGAAGAACGGGGCACGCCCGGGTTAAGCTTGGAAAGCTCGGCTCCAGTTTGAAAGGTCACTCTCCCCGTGGACTCCGCTACCTTCACCAACTCATGGACAAGTGAACCCATCCCACCCACCGGGACACGCCACTCACCCGTCCCCCTGCCGATGACATGATAGAGAAACGACCGGTTCTGCAATAAGGTCGGGTCATGCGGGTAAGTCGGCACACCAATCCGGCCATCAGTGAACACCATCCCGCGCACCAGATCATCCGAAATCAGCTCCTCAATCACCTTGCCCAGCGGCTCCTCGATAAGAGCCTGCCACGCTGCTTTTCCTTCGCTATCCAGACGTGCCCGCATTTGATCACGACTCACCAATGGCTCGGTCAGACTCGGCCAGATGATTGCGGCCAAGCGCTCTTGCATCTCCTGCAGCTCGAGGTAACCCCGGTAGTCATCATCACTGCCAGTGAGCTCCTTGAACGCGGCTCGATCCGATTCAGGATCACCGTAACGAAGAAGTAGTTCGCGACGTGTTCCATTTTCGACAGTGGGCGTCCAGGAGGCAGTTTCTCGAGAGCGCAACTCCAGATCGAGTCCGAGATCCGAAACGATCTTCTCCGGAAACAGGCTCACCAGATAGGAATAAACGGAGAGGCGGGCCTCCACTCCTTCAAATACCATTTCCGATTTGGTGGCACCACCAATTTCCGCATTACGCTCCAACACTAGGACGGACAAGCCTGCCTTGGCGAGATAACAGGCCGACACGAGACCGTTGTGCCCACTTCCGATAATCGCGACATCATAACTTGAATCGATTGCGGTCACTTCGGTTGAATGAAATTTAGTTTGTTCATGATTTTTCACGATAGAGTTTCGGATCCACGACGGTAGCCATCCCCTGAGCATCAAGCGATCCATCGAAGAACAGGCTGACGCGATCGGCCACGGATTGCGAATCTAGAATCGCATCCGAGTATCGCACGGTGAGGCAGGGAATCCCGCGGTTCTCGATAGTTCTGCCAATTTTTTGCAATTGCTCCCCAAAAATCTCGGCAAGGCGAACTTGTTCGAGCTTCCCCCCCTTGCGCTTGGATCTCACTTTGTTTGGGGTTGACGTGGCTGCATTCTCTTATCCTCGAAGAATATTAAATCGGTAAACAGATTGGCTGCATGCGAATAGTTTCCTCTTTTAAATCGCTCACAAGACTTTACCAAGTTCGTTTTGCGACATTCCCTCTCCGTTTTGCGTCTTGTGACAAGTTCTTTATAACTATCTTCGGGAGGTTGATAACGCCCCACTCAAAACAGACCCCGCCCTCAGCGACACGCCCTCGCCGGAATAACGGTATCCAAGTCCGACCTCTAATCCGACTAATTATCTCCCAGCAATTTAATCCGGATATTTCGGAAGCGAACTTCGAACCCTCCTGGAGAATGATACTGTAAGGCGATTACTCCCTCCTTGGCGGACTTGGCTGGATTTTTGTCATCGAGTTCGATCGTCACCGTTCCGTTCAGTTCCTGCTTCAGTTTCGTTCCGCTGGCTGTAATGCGATAATTGTTCCACTGGTCACCCGCCTTAATCTCAGGAGCCTTGTCCTTGTATTTCCAGACCAACGTTCCGCGCCCCCCTTCTTCATAGAGCTTCCCCCAACAGCCATTTGCAAAATCAGCCTGATAGCCCTTCACGACCCACTTGTTGGCGCCGCGCTCGGAATGCTTGGAGCGATATTGAATTCCGCTGTTTCCCTTCCTGCCGACCAATAAGCAGTCCAGCTCAAGCACGTAGTTTGAAAAGGGCTTATTGAAAATCAGGAAAGTATTCCCTCCCTCCAGCTTCTCGATTTCCCCGGAAATGTAACCATCCTTCACCCGCCAAACCTTGGGGTCGCCATTCCATCCGGTTAGGTCTTTCCCATTGAACAGCGAGATCCACCCCCCGGCATCAGGTTTCGGAAGAGTCACGATATCCTCGGCTGACAAGGAACCAGCAGCAAAAGCGAGAGAAAGAATCTTAGCGATAAACTTCATGATTTCAGAAAGGCCTTGGGACAGACGGCCCCATATATACGTCCGCCACTACACCAATCTTAGCGCTCGATTGGAAACTTCCAAACCTCATCAACAAACGCCGGACTCCCGGACATCACAGCGGCATAGCACTCAGGATTCTCATCCAGCCTTTTTCCCTTCGCCCGAAGGACCCTCTCATCCTGATTCGCAAAAAACTCTCCCGCATCACCCTGTCAGTCAGGTGACGCGCTGCGGGAATAAAAGAAGCGCACTTGCCGCCCGGGTAAGTTAGTCTCCTTCAGACCGCCATGCCCAGCAGCTCTCAATTCATCTACGAAGTCCTCGAACACCAAAAGACGGACCTTCTCATCCACCTCCTTCAGACTGAAGCTGACTTGGCTTCCCTACTTGTCATTTTACGCACTAAAGAAGCCCTTCACGCCGTCACCGCGGCGCTCAGCCAGGCCGGACTTCCTTTCCAATCCCTTCACGGGACCAAAAAGCCCGAACTCCGCGACCGCGCGCTAAGGGATTTCAAAGAGGGCAGGCTCAGAGCCCTCGTCGCAACCGAGGCTGTCGCCCGTGTCAGCGATCTCGACAGTATCCGCCATGTTCTCCAATTTGATTTCTACGAAGTCGCCGCCGACTACCTCCACCGTCTGGATACCGTGCGGGAATCCCAAGGAAGCATCGCTACCTTCGTCACAACGAAAGAAAAGAACCTCCTGAAAAAACTCGAAATTCTCGCCGCCGAAGAGCTCCCGCGCTTGGAGTCGGAAAGCTTCGCCTACGCAGCCAGCGGAACGGCCCCAAAAACCAAGAAGGCCAAAAAGAACGTCTCCAAACCCCTCCAGCACAAAAAGCCCAAGCTCAGAAACGGCGGTCGCGACAACAAAAAGAGCAAGCGAACAAAGAAACGCTGATGCCCAAATCGACTTGGCATATTTCTTGACTCTAAGATCAATCGAAATCACCCCGCTCTTGGCACTGAATCTGCGGCTAGCTCGTCCCGGTGCCACCCCAGCCACCCCAAACCCGAAAAATCACCCTCAATTTCTCACCTACCCCTAAAAATGGCCAAATCAAAAAAAGGACCACGAATCCTCTTCGTCACTCCTGAAATCTCCTACGTCTCCAAAAGACTCAGCGTCGATGCCGAACGTCTTCGCGCCAAAGCAGGCGGCCTTGCCGATGTCTCGGCCCTCCTCGTTCACGGCTTGAGCAGCACGCACCAGGACATCCACCTGGCCGTCCCCCACTACCGCAATCTCTTCCAGGACGAAGGCAGCCGCATGCACCCGGGCAAGCGTTCTCGAATTTCAGTAGGCAATCGTATCCACTTGGCCGAAGATTGTAAATTCTACCGCCGCGGAGGCGTCTACCAGGCCAGCGCAGACGACCTGCTCAAGTCAGCCCTCGCCTTCACTCGCGACCTCGTCAACCATATCATCCCCCGCGTCCAACCGGACATCATCCACTGCAACGACTGGATGACTGGCCTCATCCCGGCCGAAGCCAAAAAACTCGGCATCCCCACTCTCTTCACCATCCACAATATTCATACCCAGAAAGCCACCCTGGCCGATCTGGAAGATGCCGGAGTTTCAGGGGGTGACTTTTGGGATGAACTCTATTTCGAAAACTATCCCGAGAGCTACGACGAATCCTTCTGGACCAACCCCATCGATCTCCTCGCCAGTGGCATCATGGCCTCCGACCACGTCAATGTCGTCAGCCCGACTTTCCTCGACGAAATCATTACCGGCCAGCATTCAAAAATCCCCGGTAACATTAGCCACCTCCTCTACGAAAAGCACGCTGCCGGTTGGGCTTCCGGAATCGTCAACGCCCCGGACCGTTCTTTTAACCCACAGGTCGATAAATACATCCCTGTCGAATACGGTCCGCGCCGTCACCACACCGCCAAACCAGAACTCAAGAAAGACCTCCAGCAGCGGATGATGCTCAAGGTCAACTCAAAGGCTCCTATTCTCTTTTGGCCCTCACGTCTCGATCCCATCCAAAAAGGGTGCTCACTCCTCGCTGACATCCTTTACCAAATCACACACGACTACAGCCACCTCGGCCTCCAGGTCGTGATGATCGCCGATGGTCCTTACCAACAAAATTTTCAGAGCATCGTGAACGAACACGGTCTCTCCGACCGCGTGGCCATCCACCCTTTTTCGGAAACGCTTTCCCACATCGGCTATGGCGGTTCGGACTTTGTCTTCATGCCATCATCCTTCGAGCCTTGCGGCCTCCCGCAAATGATCGGAGCACGCTACGGAGCCTTGCCTATCGCTCACGCTACCGGTGGACTCATCGACACGGTGAAGCACATGAACGTCGAGGAAAACTCCGGCAACGGATTCCTCTTCGAGCACTTCAGTGCCGAAGGCCTCCGCTGGGCTGTTGATCAGGCGATGGCATTCTACCAACTTCCCGACCAAGTCCGGAACCCGCAAATCGCCCGCGTCATGGTCGAGTCCAAAGAGGACTTCTCCGACAAGCGCGTCGTCGCCGACTACATGGAGCTTTATCAAAAGCTCGACCGACGGCCTACTTCCTGAGCCACTTCGCTCCGTATTCGTTCTTGGGATTACGGTAAATCGAGTGAATGTGATCGAGGGGATCTCCACCAAGATCCTGCCCGGTGTATTCGATAATCAACTCGGGGGCCATAATGTGATACGAAGCATCGCTTCCAGGAACATAAGGCCCATGCCAGGCGAAGTGGGCTTGCTTCAAATGCGCGTCAATTTCCTTCATGCGCACCTTAGCCGCCGTAGCGGGAAGATCCGCCACCCAAAGACCAGCCAGTTTCAACAGAATCGCATGTTGCGCCTTGGTCAGTGAGTCGCACTTCAGGCCCTTCCCTTTGGGAGTCACGCCATCGCGACCCGGTCCCGCTTGCATCCTGCCGCGCTTTGCAGCCACGACAGCTTGCTTGCGCTGCTTTTCGTCGAGGCTCTTCATGAATTCATAAGCATAAGCAATTTCGTTTTCCATTGGGGCGATCTCTTCCTTGCCCAAATAAAAGACATGAGGCTGCGTTCCAATGAAGGAGGGGGAGTTCGTCATTTTATCACCTACCATGGTCAGATTGACTGCAACATGATGGCCATCCCACTGCACTCCCCAGGGCTCGGTTTCCGAGGGAGTTCCAAAAATCGCGATCCAGAAATTGGCCGAACCAAACCCTCCCCGCTTCACTGCGCGCGCCTCGTTCCTAATAAGCAAGTCATCCGCCATCATGATGTTCCGGGATTTCAAGTAGCCCGACTCGCTCATCACGGTGGAGAGAAAAGCACAAGCTGCTTCCAATTGAGGCTTCTTCAAATCTCCCAATCGCAGACCTCCGTCATCCGCCTTGGTCGGCACATTGGTCCACCTCTGTTTTTCGGGATCATTGAAAGGCAAAAGCAGCTGCTTTTTCTCATCGGCCGAGAGCATCGCAATCAAAGCATTCGCCGCCGCCACCCTCGCCTTAGGAGACCGGTCCGATTCCGCAGGCTTAACTGCCGCAAAGACCTCGCTTGCCAAAGTCCACGCTTTGTGGGTTTTGGAAAAACTCACACTCATTCCACATCCGAGGACCAACAGAGACGCTGCAATACGATTCATGCCTCTACTTGAAAACGAATCTTCGCTTCATGGAAAGCCTCTTTTTCCACCAAGCCCTATGGCGCTTCTCGTAATTTACTGACGACCAAGGCTACGGATAAAAAATGCACGCCAAAGTTCATCGCTCAAGATCCCGCCGGAAAACTCACTAAAAAACAAGTGAACCCCAAGATGCCAAATATCTCGCTGGCGGTGACCCTAAAGTATATCCTCGATCAAACGGGACCGCGGGCGCGCGATGACGAACACGCCACCGTGATTAGGCCAAACTAGCAACTGCAATCATGCTGTTGATTTTTTTACGAGCCATTGGGAAGATTTTTCCCTATGGCTCTCTTCGTGAAGAAGTGGAATTTTCAAGACCGGATCATCGCCCCCTCCCTCCTCGCTGCCGACTTTGGCCGGGTCGCAGATGAAACGACCCGCGCGATCAACAGCGGAGCGGATTGGCTTCACCTTGATGTCATGGACGGACATTTCGTCGATAATATTTCCTTCGGACCCGCCCTGATCCAGGCCATTCACGAAACCAACGACGTCTTCCTGGACGTTCACTTGATGATCACGCGTCCTGATCACTTCCTCCCCCGCTTCGTCGCCGCCGGAGCCGACATGATCACCGTTCACATCGAACCCGAAGCCGATCACGATGTTGCCCTCACTTTGAAAGCAATTCGCGAAGCTGGATGCCAGGCCGGACTGGCATTCAATCCCGCCACCCCATTTGAGGCAGTGGTTCCCCACCTGCAAGACGTCGACCTCCTCCTCGCCATGACCGTTGTTCCCGGATTCGGCGGCCAGTCGTTCATGCCCGAAGTCATGACCAAGATCGAAGAGGCCGTCGCATTCCGCACAGAACACGAATTAGCTTATCATATCGAAGTCGACGGAGGGATCGGAGCCGAAACGGCCCCGATTGCCATTGCCGCCGGCGCCAACGCCTTGGTTGCCGGCTCGTCGACTTTCAATGCTCCCGATATGAAGGAAGCAGTTTCCCGGATTCGCAAAAGCCAGATTGCTCCGGAGAAGACCCCTTGATAGAGTGCTTGAATGAAAGCCTTCTTCTGCTCTCTCCTCATTTTAATGGGCGCGATGCACGGTGCCGAGTGGACCGAAATGCGAGTCTGGACCTCGACCTTGGGATCGAAAGTCACAGCAGAAGCTTCCAGCCTGACTAACGGGCAAGTCACTCTGGAGACCAAAAGTGGAAAACGAATCACCCTTTCCATTCGCAAGCTGGTCGAAGCGGACCAGAAGTTCCTCGAGGCCCACTTCAGCAAGGAACACGACGGAAATTCAGGCAAGGGACCCAAACCCGATGCGAATCTCGTCACTGGAAAAATCCTCGGGCCCATCGAGGCTGATCGCGATTCCAGCTACTACCTGTACATTCCCGAGAGTCTCACCAGTGGAGTCGAAGCCCCCTTGCTTCTCTGGACCGGAGGCGGGGGAGGAAAAAGCGAAGACTTAAAACGTCTAATCAATGGAGCGGAAATAATCGGGATGATTCTTGCCGTCTCCGTTGAAGCCAAGGAAGGCAACGAGGATCAATGGCCTGTCAGCCTTGCTCACTGCAAGGATTGTGTTCGTCACATCACCCGAACCACGCCGGTGGACTCCGATTCCATCTTTTATGGCGGCCAGAAAGGCGGAGGGGCCGTAGCGATTCACAACGCCTTCAAAATGGGCTCAGCCGGAACGCTCACCATTTCGGGCTACATTTCACGATGGAGCGATGGCTCCACCAAGGGGCACCATTTCATGGCCGGCCCAGCCCGATGCTCCAGCCGTTACCTCACCGCTCATGCCGCAGTCACATTGGGCCCGACCGCGATGCACTGGATGTTCCCGGGAGAAAAAGGCACTGGTCATCAGGACATCACCGACTTTGGCCTCCTCTGGATCTACGCTTCACACCTCTACGGCGAAATCGCCGCTCGCCAGGAGGAAAAGACGCAGTTTGAAAAACGATTTTTGCCGTGGCTCAAAAGCCTGATCGAAATCTCACCGGGAGAGGGACTCTTCTTCGTCAATCACCTCCTCGAGGAATGCCCCCTCGGCGAAGAAATCAAAGAAACCATGGAAGGGATACAATACAAACTCAATGCCAACGTCGGGGCCCTAAAATACGTCAAAGGCCGGAAAGCCACGATTGAGTATTCCGACGACCAACTTTCGGGCTTTGGGATTCAATTCGAGGTCATGAAGAACCACATTACCCCCAAGATCGAAATGTCCGCCAAACGTCTCAAAAAGAAATATGGGGAACTACCGGAACTGGACCGGATCACCGAGGACCTCACCCAACCGACCGGCGGATAAGCTCCCTATCGCTTATTGAACCTCGCCACTTCGCGTTGGGCTTCGCGCAGCTCGGTCTTCTTCTTGAGATCGTGACGCTGGTCACTGTGGCTCTTTCCTTTGGCCAGCCCCAATTCCACCTTCACCCGGCGGCCTTTGAAATAAAGCCTCAGACAAACAATTGTGAAACCCTTCTGCAAAGTTGCCTGGGAGAGTTTGAGAATTTCGCTCTTGTGAACGAGTAACTTGCGGGGCCGCTTTGCCTCGTGCTGAAAATACGAGCCTGCAGTCTGCCACGGCTGGATATCACAGCCATAGAGCCACAATTCATTTCGGTCCAAGCGGGCGAAAGCATCGCGGATATTCACCTTCCCCTCGCGGATCGACTTCACCTCGGTTCCTTTCAAGACCAATCCGGCCTCGAATTTGTCCGTGATGTGGAATTCACGGTTCGCGCGTTTGTTGTTGGCAACATCTCCAGACATGGGACGAGACAGAGAGAGCTCCCGCAAACCGGCCCGGGCAATTAAGCCTCGGTTTCGATCAGCTTGATTTTACCCTCGATAATCTCAGTCAGCGCAATATCGGCAAATCCCATACTGGGGACAGCATTGATAAGCGGAGAACGACCTTGATTCAACTGAGCCACCCGTTTTGACACGAGGTTGACTAGGACGAGGGGATCGGGGACAATTTCGGCAGCCTGTTCGACAAGATCACTTTTCATAGGTATCGCACTGGATCGTGGAGGGGGCGGCTGGTCTTCAAATGGAATTATATTATCAGCAGACATCTCTCCGGAAAGTTTGCGGGCGAAAAAATCACCCGCGAGCG
>JAQWZU010000022.1 GCA_029253285.1 Akkermansiaceae bacterium
CCTCCGTCTTCCAACAAACCTGCGCTACTTTTGACGGCTCGAGGGAAGAGGGCCACCACTTCCACGACAAAGCCCAACTCATCCTGCCATGGCCCTCGTCGATCCCGGGAAATTTAACCCCATGAATCCTTCCAATCACACCCTAACAAAGAGCCATGTCATCGCGCAATTCCTTCCGGTTCACCTCGATCATCGCGTCACCAAAGAGGGAACAGCCCTTATCGAAGTCACATCCTGATCACAAGACTGCTTGCAGAATCGCAAAGAGAAGGTTTTCTTATCCCCCAGATGAAACGAGCTCTTGCACGCACCCTTCTACTCCCCCTCTTTTTGGCTGGCTCCGCCATCGGGGCCCCCATCAATGCCACCGGCCTAAAAGTTGATCACCAGACAAATCCCGTCGGGGTAAGCAACTCGCCACGCCTGAGCTGGGCCCTCAAGTCCGAGGGCCACTCCAAGCGCCAACTCGGCTGCCACATTCTCGCCGCCAGCAGTGCCGAGAATCTCGCTGTCGGAAAGGGCGACCTCCTCGATCACAAGTCGGAAACCGACACCAATCGCAACCTTCGCAAGTGGGCAGGCCAGCCCCTCAAAACCGGACAGGAAGTTCACTGGAAAGTTCGTATTTTTGATGAAAGTAAAACCTGGGGCGATTGGAGTAGCCCAGCCAGGTTTACGGCCGCCGGCCTCTCTCCGGCTTCCCGACTCTCTGGTTTTGAAAGTAATCATGGTCCACTCAACATGCTCTACGAGGAATCCATCGCGCAGCTGGAACAACGACTTAAAAAATTTGCCACAGGGGACCAACAAGGACTTGGAACGCCCGCAGAAGTGCAACGATCGGCCCGCGAATTCTACTACAACTTCGACGCGACAGCCTCACTCTTACAATATCTTAAGACTCTCGAAGAAGGCCGCACCGCAGAGGGTCATTATCCCTCCTCACCCGGTAAGAAAGACTACAATGCGATCGATGCCAATGCCGGCGTCATCCTCCCCTATGCCTTATGGTGGATGGCCGGTGATGACGAAGAAGCCAAAAAGCGCTGGCCCATTGCGGAAAAACACCTTATTGCGCGTGAAAACTTTGACCCCAAGTTCACCGGCAAGCAATGGGGAACCAAGATCAGCGCGATCGACGGAACTCCTCCCGAATACCTCAATGTTTGTCTCATGGGAATGGCGACTCGCATCATGCGTCAATTAGCCCTTCCCGCCGGAGAACCACTCAATGTCATCCGCTATAAAGACTACGCCCAGCGCATCAGGGAAAGCTTTCAAAACAAGTATATCGCCGAAAACGGAAGCCTGAAAATCAAAACTCAAACCGCACACCTCCTCGCTCTGCGATGCGCAGTTCTCATGCCGGAACAGCAACAGGGCATCATCGATTCCTTGATCGGCTCCCTCAAAAAAGATGGCATTAAGGTCGGCCCAATTGGTGCGGAATACCTTCTCCCGGTTCTTTACCTCACCGGCAATCAAGATCTCGCATTTGAACTCGTCGACAAACAAATGTCAGGCAAAGTCAAAGAACACTTCATCAGCAATGGGCTCACTGACTGGATGATATCTTCCCTGGCTGGCATTAACAGCGTTCAACCCGGCTACCGACAGCTGCGTCTAACTCCGCAGATTCCCTCAAGCAACAAAATCCAGTGGATAAAGACCCACTACGATTCATCAGCTGGCCGCATCAAAATTCACTGGAAAAAAGAAGGCAAGGGCGGGCTCACCTTCAACTGCACCGTCCCTCCCGGCGTCCTCGCTCAACTCGTCCTGCCTGCCGCCAAAGGATCCGTCATCACTGAATCAGGAAAAACACCCAAAGACGCCGGGGGTGTCGAGCAGGTCAATCGAACCGACACCGTAGCCAATTACATCCTGCAATCCGGCTCCTATAAGTTCACCGTAAAGGAGAACTAGTAACCCCGCGGATGACGCGGGACAAAGCCCGACCTACTCCGCTCCGTCGCCTTCCAGCGTGGCCCGTAGCTTACCGGATTCCCTCTGGTATCCAAACGAAGCCGGCCGATAAGCCACAAATTTCACCGCCAGCTCTGGACTACGGGTCTCCGGCTCATCGTAGGAAGTCGAGGTCGGCTTGTTGGAATCACGATACTGCCACTCCATCGGTTCCCGCAGACCACTTCTCGGAGGCCCCCATCGTGGATCCGGGCTACAGCTAAGAATGAAAGATCCGGAAACAATCAGGACGAGAAGACGAGAAATCATGACGAAGGCTTAATTTAAAACGCAAGCTCCTAAATCTCACGAAGATGTCAATTTCTTTTAATAATCAGCCATTTTCACCGAGCCAACCCCTCACCCCATCGAGAGCCCGCGAGCGATGACTCATGGTGTTTTTCACCTCTTCCCCCAATCGGGCAAAGCTCTCTTGGTGCCCATCAGGAACAAACAAAGGATCATAACCAAACCCCCCTTCACCCTCCTGGGCCGCCTTCAAGATCAACCCTTCCACCGCTCCGGAAAAGTCTGCCAAGCTCTCCCCACCCCGCGCCAGCACGATGACACAGCGAAAGCGCGCCCTTCGATTGGCCTCCTCGCCTAACTCCCGCAAAAGCTTGGCATTATTAAGGGCATCGTTGCCGTCCTCGCCTCCATACCTCGATGAAAACACCCCCGGATCTCCGCCCAGGGCATCCACTTCCAGCCCCGAATCGTCGGAAAGCACCAAAGCATCGGTCAACTCGCTAATGGCAAGGGCCTTCAAAGTGGCGTTGGCCAAAAATGTCGTTCCCGTTTCCTCAACAAGCGGAGGGTCTGAAATCACCGACAAATCACAAACCTCATAATCCGTCAAAATAGCTCGGATTTCTTCCACCTTGTGTGCATTGCGAGTCGCGACTACCAATCGTTTTGTCATCAGCTATTCCTAGCAGCTGAAAAATTATTTTCGATTAATTTGGAATAAAACCCCTCCGAAAAACGCCTAACGACTACAATGACCATGATAAAAAAACTCGTCATCACGATGATCTCCACTGCCGCTATCGGAATCGCTTCCGCCGGTGAATTCAAAACCGACTTCGCGGCCGCTCAAGCCGAGGCCGCCAAGGACAAAAAGTCGATGCTCGTCATCTTCACCGGTTCCGACTGGTGCCCACCCTGCAAAGCGCTTCACAAAAACATTTTTTCCCAGGAGGACTTTGTCAAAGGAGCCGAGAAGGACTTCGTGATTGTCGAGCTCGACTACCCGCGCAAGAAGGAACAAACCGACACCTTGAAAAAGCAAAACAAGGAGCTCGCCAAGAAATACAAGATCAGAGGCTACCCAACCGTCCTTCTCATGGACGCCAAAGGAAAAGTCTTCAAAACCGCCGACCGACCCAACTCGGTAAAGGCCTACCTCAAGATGCTTCAGAGCTCACTGAAGGCCCAACGTTTCCTCTAGGAAAAGCCCGTCCACTTTGAATAATTTCCCTGCCTCGTAATCCGTGGAGCCGGGAATCCCAACCTCGCCACGGTCATTCGGTGCTACCTTGGCGGGGTTCCTTTTTTAGAACGAGCTTATCACAGAGGCCGCAAACCAATCACGGTCTGAATAGTATGGGAACTTCCGGGGCTCAGGGTTGGTTTGTCCGTTCCGGCATTGGCCGCCTCCACACAGACAAACTCCTGATACCCTTTGTCCGGAAGGTCTTTGATAGCCTTGGATTTCTCCTTCCACGGATTCCAGATCACGGTGGAACGCGAGCCCGCCTTATCGACGAAGACCGAGCGATGACGATCCAGATCGCGGATCAATACCGAAGACATTGATTTATAAATGCGATCAACCTCACCTTTGATTTGAAGATTCTTCTCCTGATAAACGTCTTCCTCTTCCGCGCTAGTCAGCTGATCGATATAATGTGAGCCCTTTACCCCCTCGAGCTGAATCCGATCAATATGCCCTACCGAAAGATAGGTGTGCAGCGCCGAGCTGACCTTGTAGACGTCATCGCCGGTATTCCTCATCTTCAGACCAATACGTAATTTGTCCGCCATGCGGATCGTCGCAGTCAATTCGAAGTCATGAGAAAAAAGCGCTTTCGTTTCCTCGTCAGGCACCAGACGAAACACCAGCGTTACCACCTTACCATCCACATCGCCGGAAAGGAGCTCCCAGAAACGCGTGCGGGCAAATCCGTGCGAAGGTTTCGACGGATCTTCAGGATGATTACTAAACCAAGGCCAGCAAATGGGAACGCCTCCGCGAACAGGCTGCCCTGGGACCATTTTGGCTTTCGGGCTGACATAGAGAACAGGCGGATGCTCGGTCGGCGCCCAAGTCAATACCTGGGCTCCGTGTAAAGCCACCGTTCCGGCAGAGACAGGCGTAGTGACTTCAATGACCGGAAAGCCTGGCTCGGGTTCGGTAACAGCAAATTCAGGTTTCCCTTCAAGGAGGGTGGTAAGATCTTCAATCGATTGCGACATGGTGGTTGCAGTTAGATTTTCAGAGTTGCCACAGTCTACCGCTAAAGGGAACAAAAGAATAAAAGAAAATTCACCACTACTCTCAAGCCGCCAATCTACGGGGCCTGAACTTCAATCCAAACCGAAAACATCGCGCTATTTCTCCTCCGATTCCTTCCAGATCTGAGCCACGATCTTCTTTTTCAATACCAAGGGATCAACTTTCCCCGAATGTTCATAGAGCACTTCTCCGTTCGCTCCCACGAGAATGGTAAATGGCAGGGCTCCATTCCACTTATCCTTGAAAACCTTGCCCAGATCCTCGGTGTCGCCTTTGAAAATAAAGTGACTCGTCGTCCGACCGTCCTCCTTCAGTAAGCCCCGATTGCGATGTGACATCCCCACTTCCTGATGCTTGAGAAACTTGCTCACCTTTTCCCTGTCGCTCTCTTCATCAAAACTCAGCGAAATGAATTCAAAATCATGCCAGGAATACTGACGGCAAATCTCTGCGAGATCGGGAAACTCCGCAATGCACGGTCCGCAGGTCGTGGACCAAAAATTGATGAGTCGCATTCCTTTTCGCCCTTTATTGGCGTAAATCTTCCCGATGGCATCCGCATTTGCCATCTCCACCGTGATTTCCTGATCCTTCCACTTACGATTCTCCTCCGCCACCTTGCCGGCCTTTTCCTTCCACTTCGTGGTGCATCCAACCGGACGCGTCTTTACCACTGCAGGCTTCTTTCCGGCAAGAATTGCCTCGATGGCATCACGCCCTTCGTTCTTCTCCACCGGACCCAGACGGCGACGTCCATTGTCCATCCGTCCGTTGTAGCGAAGCTTCAAATCCCCATCGAAAACAAAAATATGTGGAGTCGCAATCGCACCGTAAGCCTTGGCCATTCCCTGGGTCTCCCCATCGTAAAGGTACGGTAGGTTAAATCCGGTATCCTTGGAAATGAGTTTCATATCCTCAAAGCTGTCGTCGTAAACCGTCCAGCCCAACTCGGGCAAATGCAGCCCTTCGGGAGAATTACTATTGATCGCGACAAACTTGACGGACTTTCCTTTAAAATGGTCAACCAGCGCCACCATGCGGCCATGCGATGAGATTGCATCAGGACAATGATTTGTCGTAAAGATCACCGCGAGCGCCTTGCCGCCGGAGAAATCCTCCAAGGTGTAGGTCTTTCCATCCACGCCGGGTAGGGAGAAATCAGGAGCCTTGGCGTCCTCGACCAGAGGCACCGGAGTGTAGGCATGCAGCGAACCGACAGCGAGTAGAGAACAAATGAATAAACGCATGCTCCAAATACGCCGCAAGCCGTCTCATCTAGCAAGATAATCCTCCCGGATCAGAGGCTCGCTCGAGGATCCGCCCCCCGAATCAATCGCCGCAGTCCTTCCCTCATTCGGACTCCCCAAGCCGAAATCACCCGCTCATATCGCGAGGCCGGGAATCCCAGGGCAACTCCAAAGAACAAGCCAAGAAGGTGTGCCATCACATCCGTCCCCGGCCCTCCGATTCCATGAATGGAAAACAACATCAGACCCGCTAAAAGCGGCACAAAAGCCTGCAGACCCCGACGATACGAACGCTCGCGCCAGGCCACATCGAGCCCGGTTCCCACCAGCAAGCCCAGCGCCCCAAAGACCGCCGTCGATGCTCCCAGCGAGCGGAAAACATCAGGATAATGAATCACTGCATTGAGCGTATTTCCCAGAAAGCCGCTCAGCATAACCAATACCCACCCGCGCAGCGGACCGAAGGAATTGGACACCAGAAGGAAAAAGATCACCCCAAATACGACATTCCCCAATAAATGCTCAAAGTCTCCATGCAAAAAGAGCGCGGTGAAAGGACGATAAAGCTCCAAGCCGTCCACCACTCCCTGAGACGAGTTGAGATACGTCTCCGTCACTCCCGCATCTTCCTGCTGCGAGATGAAGCAAAAGAAGACCGCCGCCACCCACACCAGAGCAATTTCCAGCCCAGACGAAAACACCGGCACATGCAGCGGCTCCGGCTTGAACTTTTGCTCCTCGGCATACAGACGGAATTCTTCGTGAATCGCCGTCGTAAAGGCCCCATTGGCATAGAGCTGATATCCCCCGTTTTCAATCGTGATCAAGCAATCAAGATTCATCGCCAGCACTACCAACGCATGCTCATTTGCCGACCCCACCTCCTCAAAATACGCCACCGGAGCGTAATCGCTGGTCTTCGGGTCAGTCTCCACCTCGAACGTCACAGCCCACAGATTCGTGCCATTCCAATTTGTTGCAAGTTTCTTCTAGGAATCTTTTTGATTTCCTTTTGAAACAAACTCCCCCGAGCCGTTTGTGAGGCCACCCAGCAGCGGTTCTCAGCCGCTGATCTCGCAAGCACATTTTTCAACCTAGGGCCACCCGCATGCCGACAAAGTCCGCGAAGCATA
>JAQWZU010000113.1 GCA_029253285.1 Akkermansiaceae bacterium
TTCGGTTCCGCTGTTGATCTCGAAAACAGTGCTGGAAATCAGGCTATTATCCAAGTTGGTGATCCAGGTGAGTTCGCATTCGCGGGCGGGAGCATGACGATCTCCGCTTGGTACACGACCCAATCCCTCTACACTAGCTGGAATGCTCTGATCAGCCAAGGTGAGGGTAGTAACTGGCGACTTGCCCGGCATGGCTCTTCGGCCACCAACTTTAAGTGGGCTTCATCCGGCCCTGGGAGCGTTGATGCCGAGCTCGATCAGCAAGATGGGTCATGGCATCATGTGGCGGTAACGCACGACACGATAAATGGCGTCACGATGTATATTGACGGGGTTGCAGCCGGAACAGCCGCGGCTTGGACATTGGGGGCCAGCTCTAACATTATGCAGATCGGTGGCAATGCCGGAGCGGCCAACAGGGGCTGGGACGGGAACATCGATGATGTGGCGCTCTGGAGTCGCGCGTTGACTCAAACCGAAGTTGAGTCGATCTGGGCTGGTGGCACCGGTGCCAGCATCGCCAGCATTATCACAACGACACCACCTACCGTCGTCAACTCCGGCGCGACTAACATCGTGCCCACCTCTGCGACGATCGGCGGCGAGGTTACTGAAAATGCTGGAAGCAGCCCGACCGTCACCCTCTATTGGGGCGACGATGATGGCGGCACGACGCCCGGTAATTGGGACAACTCGATACCCCTCGGAGGTCAGACCGGAATTTTCTCTTCCGGCATCACTGGTCTAACGCCAGCGACGACCTACTACTTCCGAGCTTTCGCCAGCAACGGAGCGGGCGATGATTGGGCAAACTCGACCGCCAGCTTTTCCACCGGTGCCCCACCGAATCCTCCCACTATCGTCAACAACGCCGCAAGCAGCGTCGACTTCACCAATGCAACCCTCAACGGGACCGTCACCAACACCGGGGGCGAAACTCCAAATGTTACGATCTACTACGGCGACAACGACGGCGGGACCAACATCGGAAGTTGGGACAACTTCGTCACGGTTGGGGCACAGTCAGGCGCTTACTCCTCCGAACTCATCAACCTCACCTCAAACACCACCTACTTTTTCCGCGCACTTGCTCAGAATTCAGGCGGCACTTCCTGGGCGCCATCTACTGAAAATCTCACCACCCTTGCATATTCATTGGCCACTCTCACCAATAGTGCTGCGACCAACATCACCGGCACCGCAGCACAAGTCAGCGGCGACGTCACGTCCACCGGCGGAGACATTCCCACCATTACCATTTATTACGGCGACAACGACGGCGGAACCACCCCTGGCAATTGGGACGATTCCATTAGTCTCGGTTTACAAGGGGCCGATTTCTCGACTGCCCTCTCCGGTCTTTCGCAGCTCACCACTTACTTCTATCGCGCAAGCGCCCAAAACGCCGCCGGAATCTCGTGGGCGAGTTCCTCTCTCAGTTTCACCACCGTGGAGGTCAGCGAACTGGTCATCAACGAATTCATGGCTGCCAACGACGGAGGCATGACCAACAACGCCAACAGCTGGTATCCCATCGCCAATCAGGTTCCGGGAACCAGCGAGGACTGGATCGAGATTCTTAACACAGGCTCCACCACTCTCGACCTCGGCGGTTGGCGGTTGACCGACAACGCCGGAGACCTTGCCAAGTGGACCTTCCCTCCCGGCACCAACCTTGGCTCCGGACAGTTCCTGATCGTCTATGCTTCAAATGACAACGCGCCGGATGCGAACGGAAATCTGCATACCAACTTCAAACTCTCCGGCGGCGGCGAATACCTCGTCCTGGTCCGACCTTCGGGAACCATCGCCAGCGAATTCGGTCCCGGCGGCAGCGACTATCCCTCGCAAGACGACGATATTTCATACGGCCTTCACCCCGTTACCGGGGAATCCGTCTTCTTCCAGAACCCAACTCCCGGCTCCGCTAATGATCCCGGCGGTGTCTTGCTGGTCGCCGACACCAACTTCAGCCACAAGCGGGGTTACTATACCTCTGCATTCGACGTCACCATTTCCACCGATACCCCTGGCGCAACCATCCGCTATACCACCGACGGAACCTTGCCCACCCTCTCAAACGGGAGTACTTATTCGACCCCAATCAGTATCACCACCACGACCGTCCTCCGCACACGCGCCTACAAAACCGGACAACAAGAAACCGACGTCGACACCCAGAGTTACATCTTCCCAGTCGATGTCGCCAGCCAGACCAAACCCGCAGGCTACCCCAACAACTGGGGCAACAACGACTACGAAGTCGACACCTCAATCTCCCAGTCCGGGACCTATTCCACGCGCTTTCAGAGTGGCTTGCGATCCGTTCCAACCGTCTCCCTCGTGGGTAACCCATTAGACTTCTTCGGCCCCAGCGGCATCTGGGTAAACACCGGAAATCGAAATCTCGAGGCACCCGTTTCCGCCGAATATTTTCAGCCCGACCCGCTCACTGACGGAGTGAACACCCTCAGTGGATTCCAGATCGACTGCGGCGCCAAACTCCAGGGTGGTGCAAGCCGCAACCCAGGCAGCGCGGTCAAACACTCGATGAGCATGCGCTTCCGAGACACCTACGGAGAGGGCAAACTCAACTTCCCGGTTTTCGAAGACAATAATGTGACCACCTTCGACAGCCTTCATCTCCGCGCGATGTACAACAACTCCTGGGTGCACAGCAATTCCGGTCAACGCGCCCGCGCCACCATGATCCGTGATCAATGGGCTCGCTCCAGTATGATCGACATGGGCAACCTCGACGGTGGACACGGGCACTATGCCCACGTCTATATCAACGGCCTCTACTGGGGACTCTACAACCTACACGAGCGACTTGAAAACGATCACTACGCCGCCCATAACGGCTACGAGGACGACGAAGTCCTCGGCCGCAACCCCGGAAGCGCGACCTCCGAGGAGAACGCTTCCTACAATCAGATGATCGGCGTGGCTACCAGCAACTCGAGCACCTGGACGGAGATCAAGGCCGTCATCGATGTCGAAAACTACATCGACTACGTCATCACCGAGTACTTTGGCCGCAACGCTGATCTGAAGAGCAACGACAACTGGCGTTGTGCAGGTGGCGGAACCGCCAACGCACCTTGGCGATTCTATTGCTGGGACACCGAACGTATCTTCGAGAGCGAGACCAACACCAACCCCCCGAGTAACAGCGGGCAATTTGACGGCGCGCTTATTTTCGATGACCTGCGCGACTATCGGGAATTCCGCGTTCTCTTCGCAGACCGTGCTTACAAACATCTCTTCAACAACGGTGCCCTCAACAACCTAAACAGCCGTGCGCGCTTCGAGAAGTTAGCCACGCTGATCGACACAGCCATCATCGGAGAGTCAGCACGTTGGGGTGACGATCGCGGCACCACCTACACCCGCGATAATCACTGGACCAGAGCGGTCTACGGAACGCCCGGAGGTCCAGGCACGAGCCCGTCCAACGGAGTGCTGGGATCGTGGTTCCCCCTAACCGGCACCACCCGCACCGACCGCATCATCACAAATTGGCAATCGAGAACATTCTCTGGCCACTCGGACACCTACCTTGGAACGATCGATGCGCCTCTGTTCATTATAAACGGTTCCAGCCAACACGGCGGTGAGGTTCCCACAGGCGGTAGCGTTTCTGCCACAGCGACATCCGGTAGTATCTACTACACGACCGACGGCACGGACCCCCGCCTCGAGGGCGGCGGACTTGCAGCGGGAGCAACACTACTCAACACCAACATCAACCCCGGCAGTAGCGGCCTCGTCCGCGCCCGTGCCCGCGTCGGCAACGGTGATTCATGGTCACCTTTGACGGAGGCTTCTTTCTACCTCGAACAACTCGCCGCACCTGGCGATCTCGTCATTGCTGAGATCCACTACAATCCCTACTCAGCCACCGCGACAGAGAACGCCACTGGTGCCGGACTGGCGATACCACGCACCTTCGACAACGCGGACGACTTTGAGTTCATCGAGGTGCACAACATTTCAGGAAACACGCTCAATCTGGACGGGGTCTCCTTTTCTGCAGGAATCGACTTCACTTTCGGATTGATTACCCTGGCCCCGGGCGGACGTGCTGTGGTGGTCAAGGACGTCGAAGCCTTCGGCGCACGCTACCCATCGGAGACTCCTGCCGGCACCTTTACCGGAAGTCTCAACAACGGCGGCGAGCAGATCGCCCTTGAGAGCGCTGCGGGCGCTCCCATTTTCGACTTCACCTACGACAACGGCGGCCAGTGGCCCGGTCGCGCCGATGGCAATGGTTCGTCGCTGGAACTGATCAGCACAGCCGGCAGCTTCACCGATCCCGACAACTGGCGATCAAGCAGTGAGTTCAACGGCTCACCCGGAGCTGCTGGAGCAGGTCCTGACGGCCGCATTCTTATCAACGAGGTCCTCTCTCATACCGACCTCCCCCAGACCGACTCCATCGAAATCTACAACACCACGGGATCGGGAATCTCCATCGGAGGCTGGATCATTAGTGACGATAATTCCGCCTATTCCTCGTTCAGCCTTCCGGCGGCCACCATCGGAGCCGGACAGTATCTCAGCTACAGTGAATCTGACTTCAATACCGCACCGGCAAACGCCGTGACCTCCTACTCGGGAACATTGGCCGCCGCACCGACAACCGTCACCGACAACAGTCACGGTCTTAGCACGGGCGACACCATTACTATCGAAGGCTATGGCGGCACCGGAACCTACAATGACACTTGGCAGGTCACAGTCACCGGCACCAACACCTTCACCATTGATACCGCCTTCCTCGACAACCACTCCACAAAAGGCAGCTGGGCCGAAGGACGTCCCTTTGGCTTGAGCGCCGCGGAAGGAGAAACGCTTTGGCTTCTCGAAACCGACGGATCGGGTAATCCAACCCGCTTTGTTGATGTCGTCAATTTCGCCGCCGCCTTCAATGGCGAAGCCCTCGGTCGCTGGCCCAATGGTGCCGGCACGGGAACCTTAATTTCCATGACCAGCAACACCCTTGGCTTCGAAAACCTCGGCGCTCAGGTCGGCCCGGTCGTCATCTCCGAGGTGATGTATCATCCAAATCAACCAGCCGAAGACTTCTTCGAGTATGTCGAAATCTGTAACACCGGGTCGATCACAGAAAACCTCGCGAACTGGAAACTCCGCGGAGGCGCTGACTTTAACTTCACTGCCAGTCAAAGCCTCGCTCCCGGAGAAGGGCTCGTCATCGTTGCCTTCGATCCGGTTGCCAATACCGCAGCTGCGGCCGCCTTTCGCAGCGAATATGGCATCGATGGCACTATTCCTCTCGTCGGCCCCTTTAATGATGGACCACTCGACAACGTATCCGGCACCGTTCGTTTACAACGTCCGGATACTCCGCCTGCCAGTGACCCGACTTTCTATCCTCAGGTCACCGAAGACGAAGTCATCTATGAAAATTCCGCACCATGGCCCACCGCAGCCGGTGGCACCGGCAAGTCACTCGATCGCGTGCCTGGTTTCCTCTTCGGAAACTTCGCCACCAGTTGGACTGCCAATGATCCTACTCCCGGAGGACATACCACTACTTATGACAGCTGGGCCGAGTCTGTCTTTGGCCCCGGCAACCCGCCGAACAGCGGTGAAACGGAAGACTTCGACGGCGACTCCATTCCCAACCTGATCGAATTCGCCTTGGGGATGAACCCCCTCGTCAACGGCACCGAACTCGCCCCTGAATTTGTGATTGAAGGACCCAATGCCACCATGACCTTCAACAAAAACCTTCTCGTGTCCGGACTGACTTACACCGTGCAAAGCTCACAAGATCTCGTCAATTGGACCCCGGTTCCTGACAGCGAGGTTTCGGTCTCCAATTTCGTGGAAATCCGAAAAGCCTCCGTCGCCCTGCCGGCGACCGGAAGCCTCTACCTCCGCCTGGTGGTCTCCTACTAAATGAGACCATCTGTGTCTACTACGGCTACAGCCCCGGGCTGAATCCGCAGTTCTGGGATACGGCCACGACAATTGGAAAACTCCTAACCCATAAACAAGAGTATCGGGACAAGTGGGTTGATCGCAGTTGAATAACAGACTTTTCACTCGCCCCGATCCCTATCGGCAGCTTCATTAAGACCATGTCCGAGCCCACTGGAATCCCTTGCTCTGCGCGCACCGAACTTGGCGGCATCATCTACCTTCCCCGCCTTGTCGATAAGATCCGTCTCATGGAAGGCGGAACCCTGCGTGAGGACTTCCACGCAAACCTAGGGCGCGGGATGGATCTCTGGACCTGCCAATTTCTGGGAGTAGACTACAACGACCTTCGCTCCCAGGTCATCGCCGGAGCTACAGACGACGAGATCTGGGTCTGGATCAAGGAACACGGTCGCTCTCGCCCCGATTTCG
>JAQWZU010000163.1 GCA_029253285.1 Akkermansiaceae bacterium
CCCTTCCGAAGAAGAAAACCAGCGACTGCCCGGGGAGCGGACCGCGAAGGTAGTAGTCCCTCCGAAATATACCAGCCCCAATGTGCTCCCCCAATTAGGAGAGCGGCGCACCCTGTCCGAGAAATGCCCTTGGGTGGTTTGGTGGCAACAAGCAGAGAGCTTGCGAGCCCAGAGCCTCTCTCCCCAAATTCACCACTCTCTCTTCATTCCTCGCCATTCTCCCAGTCCCCCCGCCCCAACGAGCCAATCCGACGCAGCACAGTGCACCTGTCCGTCATAGCTCGGAGCACGAACTAGGACCATCCCATGACCTCCCCAACCACCCACAACCCGAGGACCCTGGCTGGGCAATCCAATCTCTCGCAACGCCAACACCCCGCTCTATTTCCAACTTCATCCGGTAGAGTCAACAACTTGACATAGCGCTCACACCCCACTCGACCTCAGACAATTTGTGACATTCCTCCGTGAAACCCTGTGCAAATTCAATTCTTAAATACCTCTCCGTATTTACCGAACGCTCATATCGCTGCTCTACGCTGACCTCCAACATCTCAAGATCTTTATCAGAAAACTTTTCCATCTAAAATTTTGCCGCAGGAGCAACAAGTTCGGCAACGGACCGTACGTATCATTTTTCATTTCACGCTTTTAAGATCGTAGAAATGATTCGATTACAGAAACATCAAAGTCATGTCTGCCTGGTATAGTTCAAACACCCGAAGTTTCTTGGATAGCTCTACAGAAACCGTTGTCGGAGCATTAGCCAAAGCTGCCGCGGTGGGAGGCTGGGAAACTCCTCCAGCTCAGGAAAAAGAGTGGAATTCCAGCATCGATCTCCTCAAGGAATCTCTAACAGATACACAAAATGAACGATTGAGTATTCTACAAGATGCACTTGCTGACCCACGAACAACTCCATTTTCTGAGGTCATTCTGGAATACGACTTCCGACGAAGAGGCCTAAGAATGGATTGCATCCTACTGGCTCCGGGACTGATTGTGGTTCTTGAGTTCAAAAGGCGTAAAATTACAGCAGCAGACAAAGATCAAGCGATGAACTACGCGATCAATCTTCGGGAATTCCACGAAGTTACCCAAGATCTCATCGCCAAAGAAAATATTGTCATTGCTCCGGTAGTTGTCAGCACTCGCTCAGAAGTCCCCAGCGAAGAATTGCTCGAATTTCACGATTCTCCATGGACAAACGTCCTTTCTGAGAGCCTCACCAGTGACGCCCGTCACTTGGCAGATCTCCTACACTCACTTTTGAAGTCCCGTAAGAGCAACTCTAAGATTGATCGCGTCCAATGGATTCAGTCCCGCTTCCGACCTTCCTCTAGCATTCTAGATGCTGCTGTATCGCTATATGGGCAGCACGATGTCTCATCAATATCGGATCACGCCTTACCAACAAAGCTCATCGAAGAATGCGTTGAAGAAATCAGAGAAGGAATCGAAGAGGTCCGAGCAAACCGTAGTAAGAAAATTATACTTATTTCCGGTGCTCCTGGTGCCGGAAAAACACTGGTCGGCCTCCAGCTTCTTTTCTCTACAGAAAAAAGCGTCTTTGTGACCGGCAATGCTCCGCTCGTAGATGTCCTCCAGCTTGCGCTCAAAAACTCGTATCGGGAGAAGCACACAGCCAGTCAGCTTAAAGTTCCTTCTGGTTATAAACGGAAGCAGCTCAATCAAGTCATCGATATGACAACATTCTCGATTGAAAAAGCCCACCGCTTTTTAAAAACCAGATCTGGGAATTCGATTGCAAGCAACGAGACCCTGGTGATTTTTGACGAAGCTCAACGTACTTACCTAAAAGGAAGAAATGTTGCTGACGAAAAACTCAAGGAAGATGAAGCTCAATTAGTCCTTGAGGCCCTCGAACGAGACCACCCAGGAGAAGGGCTCGCTGTAGTCTGCCTACTCGGGCACAACCAAGCGATCAACACAGGAGAAAGCGGCGTCTTTTCATGGTTTAAAGCTGCCTCGGCACTTCATGATTGGAGCTTCCAAATTAGCGACACAACCTTGAACCTTCCAAACCTTTTTGAAACTCCAGACATTCTGGAGAAATGGAAAAATCACGAAAAACGATTGCCGTTTAAAAACGGGCATCTCGATCACTCGCTCCGCTTCTATCGCAACAGGGAGATAGAAAAGTGGGCCGGAGCCGTGATCGAGCGCGACCAAAAATCAGCAGCCCAATTCGCCAACCAGCTAAAAAAAGAAAACTCTTTGATCTACATTACCCGAGATATCAAACTGGCGAAACAGTGGATTAAGAAAAGGCGAATTGGCAACGAACGAGCAGGGCTCATCGCCTCAAGCCAAGCCCGTCGCTTAATCGCAGAAGGCATCCACGTCCTTCCTCAAGCTGATTCCAAAATTGCCCATTGGATGCTTGCACCAAGCGGTGACATTCGCTCATCAAACATGCTCGAATATGCTCAGAATCAATTTCAAGTTCAGGGCCTGGAACTGGACTACACAATCCTGTGTTGGGATGCGGACTTTCGCTATTCGGAAAGTGATTGGCAAATTCACAACATCAGTGGCGCCGGATGGCAAAAGCAAGGCAAGACAGAGGAACACAGGTTCAGACAGAATTCCTACCGAGTTCTTCTAACAAGGGCCCGCAAGGGATTGATTATTTTCGTTCCTAATGGTGACATTTCGAGAGATGACCTAACACGCGCACCAGAATTCTTTGATTCCACTTACCAATTTCTAATTGGTTGTGGTTGCGAATCTCTTGATGAATAGCGCTTGATGAAACCCAATTTGGTAGCCTTCCCGGTAATCCGGGACATCACCCAGCTCCGCTTTTCTTTGGAAAAGACATCTGCCACAGGGAGAGTGTGCATTTCACAGCACCAGATCTCAAGGGAATCCCCCTCACCCACCATTACAATGAGAGAGCTTATTTATCCTACCCGACCTGCCTCCTCTTCGTTAAGGTCCACGCAAGAATGGCGGAAGGAAAGAAGAAAGGGAGCCCACTCATCACTGGGATCATTGGGTTAATTTTGCTTGGGGGCTCGATCGGGACGATTTGGAAAAATGAGCATCGCTTTGACTACTATCAGGCGGCGAAGGCGACCGAGCCTGCAGAAGCCGTCGGCGACCTGACCGCCGACCGCTTGTTTTCCCACACGGGGAGCATGGATAAAGAGCTCACCATGAAAGGGAACTATGTGCAGTCCTTTCAAGGATTTCTTGAAGTCTCCCGCTCGGCCGAGATCTACGCCTGGGATCGCGACGAAGATGAAGATGGCGTTTACTGGAGCAAGGAATGGATGTCCTCCCTCGAGAACAACAGTCGGAATAGTGATTTCAAAAAGCTTCTGACATCCGCCAATATTCGCCCAAAAACTTATCAAGTCGCCGAGCTGAAAATCGCCCCCAACGAGATTCAATTTGTCGATGAGAAGGAGAAGATTTTCCCCAAAAGTCTCGAGCTCTCGAAAAAGGGCACGGACGAGAAACTTACGACGCGAGGAAAGTATTTCTACCTGGCTAAGGGCGGAGAAAATCAACTCGGCGACGAACGTCTGTCCTACCGCGGCCTCCCGGTTCCGGAGACTGCGACCTACTTTGGAAAATGGGGCGAGGGCATCGCGGTGGCCCATCAGGCCGAGAAGAAATCAGGCCTGATCTCCGGCATGATCAAAGACAAGGGCATCCTTCATCACCTCGTTGCGGGAGAGCGGGAAACCGCTCTTGATTCGATCAAAGCGCATTTGGCACGCCTAAAGAACATTGCTCGCATCGCCGGCATCGCAGGCGCCACGTTTGGGAGCGGAATCTTTTTCTTCAACCTAACCCGCGTCCTCATTTTCATCCCTATGATCGGCCCTTTTCTCAACCGACTCTCCGGCTGGCTTGGAATGCTCCTCGGCTTCGTCCTGGGCCTCATTACCCTGATGATCGCTTTCCTGACCAGCCAACCGCTGATCCTCGCGCTCTTTATTCTCGCCCTTGGAGCCGGGCTATTTTCCCTGTGGAAAAATGCCAAGCGGAAACGCGCACATGTTCAAACGCAGATCTTCAAAACCCTGGGCCATTTTCCTTCACAAAACAAACTGGGGGAACTGGAATTTATCAAACTCTGGCAGCTGGTAGCCGAGGATGGTGAGATCACCGAGTCCGAACAAAAACGGCTCAATAAGTGGACCAAGCGCCATCGCTGGAGCTCGGAAAAAGTGGTCGAACTGACCCAACAAGCCCGGGAGGAACTCTCCAAGACGAGCAAGCGGGAGAACCTGGAATCGCTCATTCAATTCTCACTTGCTGATGGTCGTATCGACCGGGCCGAGATGAAGAGCCTCGAGCACGCCGCCGGGAAAATCGGAGTTCGGGGGCCGGAGCTATCAACGATGATCCTCCAGTTCCAAAGAGACTGATAAGATCCACTTTGATTTGGACTCACTCTGGACACTACAGCTTAAGCACATCGGCGGGGTTGCGGAATTTCACGGCGGGGGGATGAAATTCTCCTTCACGGAGTTTCTTTAGAAATTCAGCGGGATATTCTTCGATGAGTTCACTTTCGCCGGAGAGGAGCTCGAGAAAGCCGGGAATGCCGCCGCAGTCTTCGGGTGGGCAGAGGCCTTCGCCGGCGTGCATCATAGGAGTGAGACCGAGAGAGGTTTCTTCCTGCCCTGCTCCGACGAGGTTCTCGAAGGTGACGAGGTGCTCCCAATCATCACTGAAGTCATAGACGTAGTGGAATTTTGGTTCACTCCCGAGAATGGCATCGACGATTCGATTCCCGACGCCACAGAAGTCATTCTCCCTGACCTCCTCAACCGGGTTACTCGAGAAGGTGGCTTCAACTTTTCCCTGGGAACGGAATTCAAATTGATGCTGGTGCCGGTCCTCCCATCCCATGGAATCCTGAATGGCACAGTGAAGATCAAAAAATGAGGCATCGCCGGGAAGACTGAACCTTCGCCACAGCAGCGGATCGCTTCCGCTAAGTTCGACTTTAAAAATCATCCGCGCGGGACTTTTCAATGGTTCATATTGTGACTCGCCACTCTCTTCGTCTTCGTCGAGCAATTCATCGAGCACCCCACCCTCTTTCAGCTGTTCCGCGAAGCTCTCGATCATTTGCGCCCCGGCATCGTTCTCCATGACTTCCTTCATAAAAGCCTCGACCTCTTCCTCGCTTGCATCGTCGCCGGGGAAAGCGTCCATCATTTCGTTGAAGCGGCGGAGCGACTCGTCGGAAATTTCGCCTGCGGCATCGGCCGCTCCCTTATCAAAGGGCACAATATTGTCGGGGCCTTCATCCTGACCGTCTGGGGGATCCGCTCCGTCGATAGACATAGACACTTCATGCCAGAGAGCCCAAAACGAAGAAAGGCAATTCCCTCGTCAACTCTTGGTTTTCATCACGATGAGGACACCTTCGTGGTCAGATAATAAGGTGCCCGATGGGAAACTGAGACCGAGATTCAATGACTACGTTGATTACTCGGGGCGATTCACGATTCACTTCCTCATTTCCACCTGACATCTTCCAGCAACGCCATGAAATTTCTGATTCACAGCTCCCTTGCCCTTCTCGCGCTGGCGGCCTTGAATTCTTGTTCCTCCAGACTCAGTGAGGCGGAGCTCGCGGCCATCTCTTCGGTCTCGGTTCCCAAGGCGACTCTCGCTCCCGCTTCCTACAAGCACCCCAGCGTCTTTGAATATCGCGACCACGGAAGATCACCCCACGATGGCGTGGGCTTGATGGGAGCACTCATCGGGATGACCGCTGCGGCCCCGGTCTTCGCATCCTCTACACCGGGACCTATCTCGGAAAATCCCGCATCGTAATGGACATCCCGACCCTCTCTTTCAACAAATTCATCAGTCGTGATGCCCTCTGCGAAGCCGTCAATGATGCCTACAAGAAGTTTGCCCATGAGCTGCGCACGAAGTCCGGGCGTTAGGAAGAGTATCCGGGAACCGTTTCCTCAAGAATCGCCTCGATGGATTTGCGTTCGCGGCTACCGGGGTAGTTGAATTCCTCGACTCCTTTCTCGCCGAGCTCAATGCACATACCCTCGCCGACATGGTAGCGCAGCCCAAGATGGCGAATCAGCTTCGAAAATTACTTTCCGATTCTTAGAATTCACAATGCCCCGGCGTGCGGGCAAAGGGAATGACGTCGCGGATATTCTGCATTCCGGTGACATACATCAGGAGACGCTCGAAGCCCGCTCCGAAACCGGCATGCGGAACGGTGCCGTATTTCCGCAGATCGAGATACCAACCGTAGTCTTCCAAATCGAGACCGTCGACGATCATGCGATCCTTGAGAAGGTCATGGCGTTCCTCGCGTTGCGCTCCGCCAATAATCTCCCCCACTCCGGGCACGAGAACATCCATCGCCGTCACCGTTTTGCCATCATCATTGGTCCGCATGTAGAAGGGCTTGATCGATTTTGGGTAATTGTAAACGGTGAGCGGGCCCTTCACCACCTCCTCGCAAAGATAGCGCTCGTGCTCGGACTGCAGGTTCACGCCCCACTCCACGGGATAGTCAAATTTCTTGCCCGACTTCAGCAACTGCTCGACGGCCTCGGTATAAGTCATGCGACCGAAGCCGCTTGAGGCGAGTTTTTCCAAACGAGGGCGCAGCCCTTTGTCGATGAACTTTTCAAAGATCGTGAGATCACCTTCGTTGTTTTCGAGAACATCCTTCACGAGAAACCTCATGAAGTCCTCGGCAAGATCCATGTCGCCTTCGAGACTACAAAAAGCCATCTCGGGCTCGATCATCCAGAACTCGGCAGCGTGTCGCGTCGTGTTGGAATTCTCCGCGCGGAAGGTTGGGCCGAAGGTATAGATGTTCGAGAGCGCGCAGGCGAAGGTCTCGCCTTCGAGTTGTCCACTCACGGTGAGGTAGGATTGCTTGCCAAAGAAATCCTCCTCGGGCTTACCGGTGGGATTGGTCGTCACCCGAAACATCTCGCCCGCTCCTTCGCAATCGCTCGCGGTGATGATGGGGGTGTGGACGTAGGTAAATTCACGTTCATTGAAAAAACGATGCACCGCATAGGCCAGACGACTCCGCATCCGGAAGACCGCGCCGTAGAGATTGGTGCGGGGACGCAAGTGGGCAATCGAGCGAAGGAACTCCGGCGAGTGTCCTTTTTTCTGAAGCGGAAAATCTTCCGGCGCTTCACCGAGCAGAGAAACCTCCGTCGCACGCACTTCCCAACTCTGCCCCTTCCCCGGGCTCTCAACCAATTCCCCTACCACGCTCACCGAAGCACCGGTGTTCATTTTAGAAACCTGATCCGATCCCGAAATGCCCGCATCGATGATGACCTGTATCCCCTGGAGACAGGAACCGTCATTCAATTCGACAAAAGAAAACTCCTTGGAATCCCGCCGGGTCCGGACCCAGCCACTGAGTTCCACGGAGGCCTCGGCAGATTCACTTGCGAGAAGATGTTTCACGGACTTGCGCATGGCGTATTTGTAAGCCTTCCCCTCCGAGAATCGACCCGAAATTTAGGAATTCACCAAAAGAAAATATCCACCACCAAAACAATCACCATTAAGACTCCAACGATGAGATTGACGAGCATTCCTGTGAGCGTTCCGACGACCGAGCCCACTCCCGACACCGCAGCGGGCTTGACCTCCTGATCCGCAAATCTCCATTCACAGACAAAGGACCCGATCAGCGGCCCCAGAATCAATCCGAAGGGCAGAAAGAACAATCCTACTAATCCTCCAGCGAAGGCACCAAAGGCACCCCATTTCGTTCCGCCAAACCAGCGCGTCCCCATCGCCCCGCTGAAAAACTCGAGCGCCTGTGCCACCGCGATCGCCACTCCCAGAGCGACCAGACCCCAGACTTCGACCCCGCCGGAATCCTCCAGCGTAAAGAAGGGCACGAAAGCCGCGCCCAGAATAAAGAGATGACCCGGCAGGAAGGGCACAATCGTCCCAACCAGCCCCACGATCACCAAACTGACCGTGGCAATCCATATCCCCCAATTTAGTATCCAGTCCCACATCGACTTACTTACATCGATTCCCATCGGTTTCCTCTCGAAAACTTAGAGGATTTGTCATACAGGAGCGCCCGGAAAAGAGAACTTATCACGCCATTCTGACAAAGCCGATTGACGAATTTCGTATGAAGGGTTCATTCCCGGAACACATTATGCATCGCCTTCTACTCATCACTAGCCTCATCACCGGCCTCCATGCTGCCGAACCCGACTTTATCTTCAAAGACAAGCCCACTGATTGGAAGATGGCCGGCCCCGGTTCATTCGAAATCAAAGGTGACATCGCCACCGCAAAAGGGGGCATGGGACTCTGGTGGTATGGCAAAAAAGATTACTCCAACGCCTATTTCGAGCTGCAGTTCAAAACCACCGACGCCAAGCAAAATTCCGGTGTCTTCGTCCGCTTCCCCGATCCCGGCAATGACCCCTGGGTCGCCGTCAAACAAGGTTACGAAATCCAAATCTCGGGAACCGAGCCCGGAATTCAGTCGATTGGCTCGATTTACGAATCCCAGGCCGCTGTTGATGTCCGTGCTTTCGTGGGAGAATGGAATACCTACAAAATCATTACTGCCGGTGACCACATCTGCGTCATCCTCAACGACAAGATCGTCAACATCTTCGAATGCCAGCCTGGTCGCGGCGACCAGAGGGGCTACCTCGGTTTGCAGAACCACGACGACGGCTCGCCCGTGCAATTCCGCGGAGTCAAAGTGCAGGAGCTTTCCTCCGAATCTCTTTTGAAGGCCCTCGAGGAACTCAATATTCCCCGCGCCGCTCTCACGAGATATTGGAACATCCGAAAGCCCGTCGGCAAAAAGTGGTATCACGCCACCGACCACGGCCCGGCCTTCTTCCAGACTTTCGGCGACTACTACGAAGGCACTTTCCGCCGGGAAAGCGCCATCAAAGGCCTCGCCCTGTCCTATTCCGCCAACCCCGACCGCAAGGCTCTCTTCAATACCGAGACCCTCGCGCTTATCTCGTCGACCGACGGAGGCATCTCTCTGGACAACACCCCTTGGGGCGGAGGCCACGGAAAGGTCAACCAGTTCAAAAACAAGGACGACTACCTCTTCAACACGTCTTCCGGTCCGGTTTGGGCTGACGCCAACGGCTCATTCGACGACAACCGCACCATCAAAGGATTCGGAAACTTCGATCACCTCAAGTTCAACGGATACTTCCGCAACGGTTCCGATATCATCCTCGACTACGACGTTCACGGTGCCCGTATCCTTGATCTCATCAATGAGAACAGCCATGGCATCAGCCGCTTCTTCGAGGTCACAGCCCACGACAAGGCTCTCAAGGTTCGCCTTAGTAACAACTCCAGCCACAAAGGATTTAGTATTAAGGTGGCGGGTCAGGGAGCTGCCCTGAAAAACGAGAACGGAGCCTACTTCCTCACTCTCGCCCCCTCGAAAAACACCAGTCTCGTTTCGCTGAACTACACTACCAACGCCGCGACCAAGGCGCCGACGCCACAGGCCCTCTCCCCCATGACCTACAGCGGAAAAGGGATTTCACCCGAGAGCTTCACCTATGACCTCAAGCCCGCCGAAGGCAAGGTCGCTTGGCTCGTCGATGACATTCCCCTTCCAAAAATTCTCCTCGAGTCTCCTTACCACTGTAAGGTTCGCATGAGTGATGTTGACTTCTTCTCCGACGGAGATCGCGCACTGCTCAGCACTTGGGATGGTGACATTTGGCTTGCCTCGGGATTGAAGGAATTCAAGAAAATCACCTGGAAGCGTTACGCCACTGGATTCTTCGAACCTCTTGGTCTTCGTATCCTGAAGGACATTCCCTATGTCGCCGGACGTGATGCCATCTGGAAGCTCTCCGACGTCAACAAAGACGGAGAAGCCGACAAGTTCGAGATCTTCAACAACGACGTTTTCCTCACCACAAACTTCCACGAATTCCAGTTCGGACTCGAGACCGACGCCGAAGGAAATTTTTACTTTGCCAAGGCTTCCCCTGTCCGCCCCGGCGGTCGCGGATTTGATCGGATCCTCCCACACAACGGAGCCTTCGTCAAAGTCTCCGCTGACGGTGAATACCTCGAAGTTATCGGAACCGGACTCCGCGCACCGGGTGGAATCGGCATCGGACCCAATGGTGAAATTACCACCGGTGAGAACGAAGGAACCTGGCAACCCTGTTGCAAGCTCAACTACTACGAGCCATCACGCGGCAAGCCCTTCTTCGGAGTGGAAAATGCCCGTCACGATAACAAGTCACCCTACACCGAGCCTCTCTGCTACCTCCCAATGTCAGTCGACAACTCGGGCGGGGGTCAGATCTGGGTTCCCGAGCACGCCAAGATCGGAATTAAGTCCGGCGAACTCATCCACATGTCCTACGGCAAATCCGCGATCTACCACGTCCTGCGCGAAAAGGTCGAAGACGGATTCTACCAGGGCGGTGTCGTGAAACTCCCTGTGAAGCTCGCCTCCTCCGCACAGCGCGCAATCTTCCACCCCGATGGCTCGATGTATGTTGCCGGATTCCGGGGATGGCAAACCAATGCCGCGAGGGAAGCTGGCTTCCAGCGCATCCGTCGCAACGACAGCGTCGCCAATCCTCTTCCATCCGGTATGAAGGTGACCAAGGACGGAGTAGCCCTTCGCTTTGACGTCGAACTCGACGACGAACTCGCCACCGATCCAAGCTCTTTCACCGTGAAACGCTGGAAGTATATCCGCAGTGTTCAGTATGGCTCCGGTCAGTTCTCAGTGGATCATCCCGATCTCGAAGCGGAGAAGAAAGCCGCCGTCAAGGAATCCAAGGGCCATCGCAAGCATGATAATGTCAAGGTCCTCACAGCCAAGCTTCTCGACGACAAGAAGACCATCCTCCTCAAGCTGGACGGCCACAAGCCAGCCCAGCAGGTCAAACTCGACTACGATCTTGAGTCAGCTGACGGCGACGAACTCATCGGCAACATCCACAGCACCATCCACAAGGTGCCCGCCAACTAACCGCCGGAATTTTCATCAAAGCGTCTCCGGCACTCCCCCGGAGGCGCTTTTTTCTTCTTTCGCCATCATGGCGTAACTCCTAAAATTCACTCCAATGAGATTCATTTCACTCATCGCTCTTTCCTGCTTCATCGCATCTGCCAATGCCACCCTCACCGCGACCTTTAGCTCGGGAGGAAAATCGGTCACGAAGCAAGTCCGCATGCCCGCCTTGAAAGTGGAAGCCGGAGAATCTCCCGCCGCCGGACTCGCACCTGGAGCGTTCACAGTCGACTTGAAAGGAACTCTCACTATCCCCAAACGCTACCGCGTTTATTTCTCCTACGACATCGAGGGCACGGCCACCATGAAAGTGAATGGCGAAGATCTCCCCTTCACCGACGGAAAGTCCGAGCGCCTCCGCCTCAATCCGGGCGAAGTCCTCATCGAGGTTCACTACAAATCTCCTGACAATGGCGCGGGTTCATTCCGGCTTCATTGGGAAGAGCGCAAAGAGTTCCCGCGTGAGCCCGTGTCCTCCACCGTCTTCACCAAGAGTGATTCTGAAATCAATGCCGCCCACCTTTTCGCCAGTCACAATTGCGCCCAGTGTCACCACACCGGAGATCTCGGAGCCCACGCCATGCCCGAGCTAAAATACGCCGGCCCCAATCTCACCGGCATCGGCGACCGCACCACCGAAGCCTGGCTCACCCGCTGGATCGCCCAACCCGACAAACTCAAGCCCTCGACAAGCATGCCCGCCATGGTCGATCACACCAAACCCGAAGGCGCCCAGGCCGCCGCCGACATCGGAGCCTACCTTGCCTCACTCAACACCGGCGCCACCTCTTCCGCTCCCGACCAATCCCTCGCACAAACCGGAGGCGCCCACTTTCACAAACTCGGTTGCGCCGCCTGTCACACCAAGCCCTCCGCCGACGAACCCGACTTTGATCACAAACGCATTCCGCTCAATAATGTCGCCACCAAATTCAAAGGCGGCACCTTGATTTCCTTCCTCAAGAATCCCCAGCAGCATCACGAAGCAATCAAGATGCCCAACTTCCGACTCAACGACGAAGAAGCCAAATCACTGGCCGCTTACCTCACCAAGGAATCCACCGGAAACCACACCCCCGATCCCTCCGAATTCCCTCCCGGCGATGCCGCCCGCGGAAAGGAACTATCCGCCTCTCTCAATTGCGCGGCCTGTCACGAAGGACTCGAAAAGGCCACCAGCAGCGCGCCCAAACTCGCCGACTTCAAGGACTGGGGCTCCAAAGGCTGCCTTGGCCCCGATGAAAAACGCGGTAGGGCTCCCCGCCTCAATCTCACCGCCGAAGAAAAAGCCGCTCTCACGCCCCAAGTCGTTCCTGAGCTGAAATTCGATACGGTGGAAGCCTACGCCACCCGTCAGGTTGAAAGCCTGCGCTGCGCTTCCTGCCACACCCACGACGGCAAGGCCGATCTCCTCTCGGCCGTTCACGGCGAAACCAAATCCCTTACCGCCCACATCGAGGGGCACGACGAGAGACTCGATCAATCCCGCCCGCCCCTCACACACATGGGGGCGATGCTCAACACGCCCTTCTTCGAAAGCATGCTCTTGGGCACTGCCAACCCGCGCCCTCGTCCGTGGCTTGATATGCGCATGCCCGCCTTCCCTCTCCATGCCAAAGATCTCGCCGCCGGATTGGCCCGCCAACATGGTCTGGGCAAGGCCGAACCTGGCAAAGAAAAACCCGCCGCTGATCAGGTGAAGCTCGGGGAGCAACTCGTAGCAATGACCGGCTATGCCTGTGTCACCTGTCACGCCCAGAATGACAAACCCGCCCTCGCTGCCTTCGAAGTCCAGGGCATCAACTTCGGCGAGGTCCACAAGCGCCTTCGCCCCGACTACTACCACCAGTGGATGTTCAATCCCGCCCGCATGGTCCCTAACACCAAGATGCCACGCTACACCAACCCGGATGACGGCACCGGTCTCCGCACCGATCTCCTAGAAGGCGACGCGCAGAAACAATTCGAAGCGATCCGTGCTTACCTCCAGTCGCTTCAAAAATAAGCCTTAGCGGCCAAGGATTTTCTCCAACACCGCGAGATAGTCCCCGAAAGCCTCCCGCCCCGCCTTTGTCAGCTTATAGAAAGTTTGCGGCCTCCCCACCCCGTCGATTTTCTCCGACTGGAGATACCCCGCATTTCCCAGGGTCCGAAGATGCGTGATGAGATTCCCATCGCTCATCTTCAACTCCCCTTTCAAATCCTGAAAAGCCCACCGCTCAGCCCGCGAAGCCAGCAGGGACATAATCCCCAGCCGCGCTTTTTCGTGAATAAGCTTATCGAGTTTCGAGAGGTCCATCAGGAACGATCTTTTTCAGAGAGAGTAATGAGCGCACCATAAATCAAGTGGAAGCCCCCAAAGGCCACTCCCATAATTCCATTATCCAAGAGCGGGAGTCCCGTCCTCGGAAAAAGTGCGACAAAGATGCCCGTCATCACAAAGGCCGCACCGAGATTCCACATGGATCTCGGAGAGAAGCTCCCGGTGCCCATCAGCGCCAGGCCGTAACAAGACATCCAAACCGCAGGAACATAAGGATACAGCTCGGCTTCCACCAACACCTGCCCACCAACAAAGCCCACCACCAGAGGAGGCACGATCGCGCGACAGGCCGCCCTCAATCCGGGTGAGAAGAGCGGCTTCTTTTCCCTCTGCGACTTCCGCACGATCAGGACGGTATTAAAAATCACCACTAAACCCAAAACGACATACCAGATCTGATGCCAATGAAGATTTAACAAATGCTCCATCTTGACCACACCCCCGAAACCCATCACCAAGGCCAACAACCCGGCAAACAAGGCCGTGGGCCCCGAAATCGCCCGATAAACCGTGGCCCGCTCCATTAGCGATCGAATCACCTCTAGGTTCTCCGCCGCCTTGTCCTTTTCGTTCATATTCGCGAAACTACCTTACTTTGCGCGCCAAAGCCAATCTGAAGCGCGAAAACCCTTGCCATCAGGGTCATTTCCTCGTAACTCCCTCGCCCCTTCCCCTGCTGCCGTCTCAACAACGAGGAATTTTGGAAAGGGTCCATGCGGCAATTCCTCAACCACAGCGCCTTCGTGCTTTAACGGAGGACCACAAATACAATGATTAACGAACTCGTCAAAGAGCTGGTCGAGGCTGGAGTCCACTACGGACACCAGACCAAGAAATGGAATCCCAAGATGAAGCCTTACCTCATGAAGGACAAAGGCGGAATTTACATCATCGATGTCGAACAGACCGTTCAGTGCCTCGACAAAGCATCCGACTTCCTCTCGAAGCTCGCCAGCAACAACAAGAAAATCCTTTTCGTTGGCTGCAAACGCCAGGCCCAGGACGCCGTCCGTGAAGCCGCCGCTGCAACCGGACAATACTACGTCAACTACCGTTGGCTCGGTGGCACTCTCACCAATCTCACCACCATTCGTAATTCGGTGAAGCGTCTCAAGTATCTTGAGGACATCGAAAAAGCTCCTGAATACAAGGCCATGTCCAAGAAGGAACTCTCCGCTCTTGGTCGTGAGAAGGACAAGCTCCACCGCAACCTCAACGGTGTGCGCGACATGGAGAAACAGCCGGATGCCGTCGTCATCGTCGACACCGCCCGTGAGTCCATCGCCGTCGCCGAAGCCCGCCGTCTTAAGATTCCCATCATCGGAATCGTCGACACCAACGGAGACCCCACCAAGATCGACTACCCCATCCCGGGCAACGACGACGCCATGCGCTCAATCCGCATCGTCCTCCAGAACCTCGTCGACGGAATCGCCGTGGGAGCCAAGAGCTAATCGCTCTCTCTAAGAACCATCTTTATTTTTAAAGACCATGATCACCGCATCTCTCGTAAAAGAGCTCCGTGAACAAACCGGAGCAGGCATGATGGAGTGCAAAAACGCACTCAAGGAAACCGAAGGCGATATCGCCGCAGCCATCAAGTATCTCCGCGAACGTGGAGACCTCAAGGCCGCCAAGAAAGCCGACCGCGCTGCCAAAGAAGGCGTCGTGGCAGCTCAAATTTCCGAAGACGGCAAGTCCGGCATTTTGATTGAAGTGAACTGCGAAACCGACTTCGTGGCCCGCAACGAAAACTTCCAGGCATTTGTCGATGAAGTTGCCTCTACGGTAGCCGCCAGCGACGCCCAGGATCTCGAGGCTGCTCTGGCCCTCCCCAAAGGAGACCAGACTCTCGAAGGATACATTAAAACCAAAGTTCTTGAACTTGGTGAGAACCTTCAGTTCCGTCGCTTCGAACGCCTCAACGTTTCCGGTGAAGGAGCGGTTGCTTCCTACATTCACCTCGGCGGAAAAGTCGGCGTTCTCATCGCCGTCAATGCCGAAAAAGCTGAATCAGCTTCGAATGATGCCTTCCGCGACCTCGTCAAGGACCTCACTCTTCACATCGCCGCCTCCGCTCCAGCCGGACTCGGACGCGAAGACATTCCGGCCGACCTCGTCGAAGCCGAGAAGGACATCTTCCGCAAGCAGATGGAAGGACAGAACAAGCCTGCTGACATTCTCGAAAAGATCATCAGCGGAAAGCTTGGCAAGTTCTACTCCGAGCACTGCCTCCTTGAGCAAGGCTTCGTCAAGGACCCCGACACCACCATTCAGGGCCTCCTCGAAGCACAGGGTAAAGAAGTCGGCGACACCCTCGCCATCGACCGCTTCGTCCGCTTCCAGCTCGGCGAATAATCCTTTCGCGATAAAAATCATCAACCGGTCGTCTCCCGCAGACGGCCGGTTTTTTTGTGTCCGCAACCATGAAGATCGCCGAAATTTCACTTTTGATACAGAGCCCCACCCATCGATCATATTTTTGGATCGATGAATAGGTATGACGAGGTAGTCTTCCACCGTGATTTCGCTCCCTAAACTCGTCTTCTCCGGAGTGATCACTTTGCTTGGACTTACCGCGCCTTCAATGGCCACCCCATCCGCCGCGAGTATTGGTCGGGCGATTTTTCAGGACACCAATCTCTCCCGCCCCAAAGGGCAGGCCTGTATTTCCTGTCACGACCCCAATCACGCCTTCGCCGATCCACGACAAACCTCTCCGGGCGCAACGCCAAATATCAAGGGTGGTCGAAACGCCCCTTCCCTGATGTATGCCGCCCTGATTCCGCCAATGGCATATGATGATTTTTTCCTCCCCGACGGCAGCGAAGCCTTCGCCTGGGAAGGCGGCCTCTCTCACGACGGACGGGCTCAGGATCTTTTCGAACAAGTTCAGGAGCCCTTCTTCAACCCCAAGGAAATGAACCTCCCCGGACCGAAGGCTCTCGCATCCGAGCTTCGGAAATCTGCATACGCTCCGGAATTCAGAAAATGGGTTGGAGATAAAGCCTGGCAGGATGACGAAAAGCTAAACTACTTCGCCTATCGTTCGCTCGTCGAGTTTTTGAAAGAACCCTTCTTTCGCCCCTTCGACTCCCGCTTCGATGCCTACCAAAATGGCGATGAGGAAATTCTCACCGAAACAGAAAAGCGCGGGCTTGAGATCTTCAAGACCACCGCGGCCTGTGCCGACTGCCATTTCCTTCATGCCAAAAGTTGGACCGCACCTTTGCTCAGCGACTTCGGCTATGACAATCTCGGCGCTCCTTCATTCGGCGCGAAAGACCCCGGACTCTTCGCGGTCACCAAAGATCCCGAGGACCTTGGAAAATTTAAAGCACCCTCGCTTCGCAACATCGCGCTAACCGCCCCCTACATGCACAATGGTTCCATCCCAACCCTCCGGGAGGTTCTCGAATTCTACAACGTGCGGGATCTCCAACCACCCCGCTGGCCCAAGACGGATTATCCCGAAACCGTGAATCATGACGACATGGGCGACCTCGGTTTGAGTGAACAGGAAATCGATGAACTCCTCGCCTTTCTCAAAACCCTGAGCGATCGTTCGCTTCTCAAAAAACCGAAAGAACAGCTCTTCCCCAAAGCCCCCGCCGGAGTTCCCAGCAGCCTGAATCGAAAACTCTACTTCCCCGATTGGACCCACCGTCTGCACCCGGCCTTTCCCGGAGACTAATCGTCTTCCTGTAACCCAAGCAGCCACTCAAAGACAAACTGCCCCACGATCGCGTCGCGAGTCCTGATCGTAATGGGCACACTGAGCAAAGCCCGTCCTCTCTCATCAACTTTTGCAATCGCTGCCGTCACCTCAGCAGGAGCCAAGTCGGAGTAGGCTCGCAATGTCGTTTTCCCGGGAGCGGAATATTTGGAACTCGCCTTACAAACCACTCCCCCGACATTGGTTCGTTTACCTCGATGCTTGACCAGAAAAGTCGCGCTTGCGGCTTCGGCCAAAGTATAGATCACCCCGGCGTGTACTATCCCCAGGTGATTCCCGACCTTTGGTGAAAAGGACAACTTCAGTAAGACATCTTTCTGTTCCGACTTTCTAAGACCTACGAGTTGATTAAAAGGAAGGGCCGTTAAATCCACCTCTCACCATAAGCATCGGTTCCGCTCAAAAGAAAGCGCAAGTTTACTTCGGTCCGTCCCAATTGTGTTTGGGGTACCGTCCGGCGAGATCTTTCTTCATTTGTGCAAATCCCCTCTCCCAAAATCCCGGCAGATCACTCGTCACCTGCCAGGGCCGTTGATTCGGCGCGAGGACTTTCACCACCACCGGATGACCATTGGCAATCGTCGGTGTTTCGGTCACGCCATAGAGACGTTGCACTTTTTCTTCGATCCATGGTTCGGAATCAGCCGCGTATCTCACCCGCGTATTAATACCGTTCACGAGAGAGACTTTCTCGGGAGCGTAGGCCTCCAAACCTTGGCTCTGGGGCCCCGACAGCCAATCACGTAAGACCGGCCATGGGTCTCGTTCTTTAACCTCTTTGAATGTCGTTGCGCCGGCACAGATCTGCGCAATGGCCATTTCCCGATCGTCGTCATCGAATCCCGGCAACTCCAATTCCGGCATCGTCCGGCTCAAGAAACAAAGACGTGCAATCCAGCGCTCCACCGAGGCATCCCACTTTTTCAACGACAGCTCTCCGGCGATGACACGCTCAGCCAACAAACTCCCGGCCAGATCAGGATCAACTTCCCCGCCCCGCTTTTCTTCTAAAACCAGACCTCTGAATGTGCGTTGCTTCACCGAGACAACCCGACGGGCAACCTCGTCAAAAATCACTCCGCCGGTTTCACGAACTTCGCCCTCTGGCAGCCATGCTTCATCGATAGCAACGCAACGGGAAAGGTTCACCGTCCGCTCCCGGCCTTCGACCTCTATAATCTCCGTGGTCAAAAAGAGCGGCGATTTTCGCACCGCGCTCTTGGAATTCATCTTCCCACGCCGACCTCCGACGACATGGCAAACCGCGCTCCCCTGATCACGTCGCACCGCCAGACGATCCCCAAAGGCAATCAGCATTGCCTTGGCGCAATCTTCTCCCCGCTGTCGAAAATCGGGTTCCTTGATCCGATCGCCTCGCTTCTCCATTCCTCGAAGAAGTTGCTCGTATGTTTTCATGGTCTCCCGCGCACCCCGGGCAAGAATTCCCAGCGCGTCGCAGTCGCGCGGATTAAAGTTCGCTCTTCTCGCCGATTCCATCGCCAACCATTCGGAGGCAAAATCACTCACCCAACCCGGCTCTTCTTCAAAATACTCCGCCCACTTCGTCCCCCGGTCTCCTTTCTTAAAAATCCCCTCACCCTGCACCGCCGCCACTACGAATAAAGCCTCTCCCAAACATTCATGTCGTATCCCTTGTAATACCAAACAGGCCAATCTTGGATGCATGGGATAGCGAGCCATCTCTTCTCCCGCCTTCGTCAATTCACCACCTTCATCCAGAGCTCCCAGCCAGGTCAGGAGGTTCAAAGCCTCCCGATAACGCTCCGACTCCGGGGCATCAAGCCAACGAAATTTGTCCACTCCCAGTCGCTTCAAAAACAACAAGGCCTCGGCCAAATCAACCCGCCGCACTTCCGGTGTCTCAAATTCCGATCTTCCACGGTGATCACTCTCACTCCACAGTCGCACACATCGACCCGGCCCGGTTCGCCCCGCCCTGCCCGCACGTTGTTCTGCTGCCGCTCTGGAAATTTTCACAATCCCCAGGGAATCGAAACCACGAGCAACGTCGTACTTTGACTGCCTCGCCAAACCTGAATCGATCACGACTTTCACGCCATTGATCGTCACCGAGGTTTCCGCGACATTAGTCGAGAGGATCACCCGCTTCTTTCCATCCGCTTTGATCGCGGCTTGTTGGCCCGCCGGAGCAAGCGCCGAATAGAGCGGAAGAATCTCCCAACCATTCATCCATGATGCTCTTTCCAAAAGGGTTTGGCATTTTCGAATCTCATACATACCGGGTAGAAAAACGAGGATACGATCTCCCTCGACCAACTCC
>JAQWZU010000180.1 GCA_029253285.1 Akkermansiaceae bacterium
AAGTGAAACTCTTTAGCGCCGATGGTAGTGGGACGATAGGTCCTGTGAGAGTAGGTCGTCGCCAGGTATAAGCCCTCTTGCTTCTCACGAAGCAAGAGGGCTCTTTTTATGCCCAGAAGCGGGTGTCAGCCAATAGGAGTTTGACACATGCGTAGCCGAGAGCATTCTTTATAGGCTCTTAAGTGAATTGGGTCCTCCGATGACTCGAGTGAATACACACACAATAAATTAGGTGATCGAAAAGCCGCTGGTGTGTTTTTTGAAGGTTCTTTTAGGCGCCTCAACATTTAATCCCCGGTCTTTCTTCCTGCAGCAATCCATTAGGAGGACCCATTGGGGATTCTTTGTCTGCCAGATAACGCCATGATTCGTTCTACCCGATACCTTCTCCTAATCTTCTCAATGATTGGAGCGCTGAGTGCTCAGGTCATTATTACTGAATTGAGCGCAATTTCGAATGACCGCGTGTTTCATCGGAATTCAGAAGGCGTCGCCCAACTCAATAGCGGAGAGCAGTGGTGGGAGAATGATTTCGACACGACTTTTTGGAACGATGGAACGACTCCGATTGGTTTTGGGTATGGCGACATCGCGACGGATGTTTCGGCATCGGTTCGCGGTCGAACTCCGACTCTTTATCTCAGGCACTCCTTTAATCTCTCGGCGGGCCAGGCCTCATCGGGTCAAGCTCTTAGCTTGTTGTTGGATTACGATGATTCCTTCATCGCTTACCTGAACGGCAAGGAAATTGCCCGGGCAGATGCCGCTGCTCCGGGATCTCCCCATTACGCAAGTCAGATTTCTTATAACTCAAATACCGCCAATGGAACGGGTTCCACTTTTTCGATTGGCGTTGCGAATCAGTATCTCACTGGAGGCGATAATGTTCTCGCAATTGAAATTCACAATGAGTCGATCGATTCAGGCGACCTCAAAGCCAAGGCCACACTCTCCACTCCCTCGACGACGTATGTCAATTCTGGTGATAGCTGCAAATGGTTTCCAGGAGTGATCTCTCCATCAGGAGGGATTTTCGATTCGGCGTTTGTTTCGAGTCAATCGACACTATTTGTTCCATGGGGCGCGCTCGATTTTGATGTTCTGTCCTGGCCAACGGGCGATGGCCCGGTGGGATATGAAACAAGCGGGTCCAACCCCTATGCCCTGGGCACCAATCTTTCGAGCATGCGCAATAACCAGACAGGCTTGTATATGCGGACAACTTTCGAGCTCACTGCGGCCGAACTCGCTGCGATTACCACTCTGCAACTCGAGGTCGATTATGATGATGGCTTTATTGCTTATTTGAATGGGTATGAAGTGGCGAGGGGGAATCTTGGGAGTCCAGGTGATGTCATTCCCTATGATGCCACTACTTCAGGAAGTCATGGGGCGAGCACTGATAATGGAGGGGCGTTTGGTCCTGATTTGCTCACGATTTCCAAAGAAAATCTTATTGTTGGGACCAATGTATTGGCTGGGCAGGTTCACAATAGCTCGAGTGGTAGTTCGGATCTCATCCTGCATATGGCCTTGAGGTCAACCGGAGCGGGTGGCTTCGAGTTTGTGGAGCCGGATGCCTTGTATTCCTATTTCATTGGAACTGCCGAACCATCAGGAGGAGCCACTGTTTCCAAGGTTGCCGATCTCGAATTCAGTGATTGGATTGAACTTCATAACCCTACCGGAGCGCCGGTAGATATTTCCGGCTGGGGAATCAGCGACGATGCTTTGAATCCCGCAAAATCGATCTTTCCCGTGGGGATGTCTATCCCGGCCGGGGGGTATTTACTGGTTCTTGCTGATGAGCAGGATGAATTCAACGACGTTGCACAGTATTTTCATACCTCATTCCAGCTATCGAGCGATGGAGAGGACTTGGTGTTGACTGATTCATCGGGAGTGGTGCAATCGTCGATACCCGGTGGCTTTCCCAAGCAATATTCAAGACAATCCTACGGCTGGGATAGCGCCAACACGATTTGGGGATATTTCGATCATCCAACCCCTGGAAAAGCCAACGGGGTGATGACTCTCAGCGAGCGAGTGGATTCTCCGGACTTCAGTCCTGAAGGTGGATTTCATGAGAGCACTGTGACTCTCACCCTCACGACAAATACACCTGGGGCTTCGATTCGCTACACGACTGATGGAAGCGAACCAACGGCGACGGCCGGGATTCTCTATGCGAGTCCACTCTCCCTCTCGACGATCAACAACAAGACCGGGCATGTTATCAAGGCGAGGGCATTCAAGCCTGGTTTGATCGATTCCAAACCAAAAATTCACACCTATTTAGTCGGACAAGATAGCCGTCTCAAAAATGTTCCCGCTTTGATTTTTACCGGAGATGAGAATGAAACCTTCTTTGGTGATCACGGGATCATGTCGATCAATGGCGGGAGTTACGTGAATAGTCAGTGGGTGGAAAACGGACCGACTTCTTACAATATCCCGATGAAACGTGGACCCGAGTATGAGCGGCCTCTTTTTGTGGAGCTCTATAAGCCCGATGGATCGCTGAGATTCCGGGAAGAGGCCGGGGTGCGGCTTTCTTCCAGTGGTTACTCCCGGCCTCGATTGATTTTAAGTAATACCGGGGCCTCTCCATGGACGAACAATCCGAGGGAGAAGCCGTCATTTAATCTCTACTTTAGGGATGATTATGGTGCGCCGAAGCTCGAGTCGAACTGGATTGAGCACGACTATAACAGGGCAACGTATTCCAAGCTTCCGGCTCACTTGATCGGCGGGCAATATCCGGTCAATGACTTTGGTCAACTCAGAATCAGAGCGGGGAAAAATGATATTGAAAATCCCTTTATCGTCGATGAAGCGGTGCGGAGGATGTTTGTGCAGATGGGACAAAAAGGGAGCGTGGGTCGAATCAATACGCTTTATGTGAATGGCGAATATAAAGGTTTTTACAACATGTGTGAGCGTCTTCGTGAGCCATTTATGCAAGCTCATCATGGGGGAAATAAGGGTTGGGATGTTCGTCAGGTGAACGATTATCCTAATGGAGATGTCACCGCTTGGAACGAGATGATTGGCATTTTAGAACGAAGTGGCGGTGGAGATCTTAGTTTGTCAGATTGGCAGGAAGCATTGGGCCATCTTGATCCCGTCAATATGGCGGATTACTTTCTGATTAATATTTATGGAGCGACTTGGGATTGGCCGCAGAACAATTGGGTGGGTGCCAAAGAGCGGAGTTCGGAAGGGCGGTATCGCTTGTATGTTTGGGATGCCGAGGGCTCGTACCAAAATCAAGGGTACTTTAATGCGGTAAACTACAATAGTATCGCGGACGATCTTTTGGCTCAGAGCGATACTCTTTCGCAGCTCTTCCAGCTTTTGATCAAGAGCCCCGAGTGGCGTCTTACTTTCGCGGATCGGATTAACAAGCACATGTTCCATGATGGAGTTCTTGATCATCGTAATCAGGCGGACTCAACATTCCGCCAGCACCTTCTGGCATTGGAGGAAGATTATGAGCCCTTGTTGGATTTTGGTTTTGGGGAAAGTGTGAATCTTGGATTTTATGCAACTTGGTCCTCTCCGACGACGGGGCGGAGGCGTTATTTGTTGGGTGGTGAAGGGGCTCCTGCGCAAGGCGGGGATCGCACTGATTTCGCAGATAACGGTCTCTGGCCAAGCGTGGTTCCTCCGGAATTTAGTCAGCACGGGGGAGACCTTTCGGTTGGATTTCCGGTGACGATTTCAGCAAGCGGGGGAGCTCAGATTTATTATACCTTGGACGGAAGCGACCCTCGTGATTTGGGCGGAACCATTCAGTCGGGATTGAGCCCATATTCCAGTGCGCTGACATTTAGTCCGGGGAGAACCATGGTGAAAGCGCGTGCTTATGAAAGCGGGAGCTCTACCTGGAGTGCGCTGTCCGAAGTTGAATTTGTCGTCGACTTGGCTGTCCCCTCTGCGAGCAATCTTGTAATTTCAGAGTTTATGTATCACCCGGCAGCGCCAAGCGCCAGCGAGCTCGCGGCGGGGCATACCGATCAGGACGATTTCGAGTTCATCGAGATTATGAATACCAGTCCTACGGACACCATAGATTTGATCAACCTTTCCTTCACCGGAGGAGTGAGTTTTAATTTCGCGGGATCAGCGGTTACCGAATTGGCACCGGGGGAAAGAGCAATTGTGGTGTCCGACTCGTCGGCCTTTTTAGGGCGTTACTCAGGTTTCGCTCATCCGGTGGCCGGGGAATACGGAGGGGGACTCTCCAATAGTTCCGAGACCGTTACTCTGAGTGTGAACGATCCGACGCCGACTGTTTTGCATTCCTTTACCTATGATGACGAGCCGCCGTGGCCGGATTGTGGTGATGGGTTGGGCTATTCGTTAGTGTTGGTTTCGCCAAACTCAAATCCAGATCACACCGATCCCGTGAATTGGACTTGCTCGGAGGAATTTGGGGGAAGCTTGAATGGAAATGCATTGGATTTTGACTACGCGACCTGGGCCGACTTCAACTTCAGCAGCTCCCAGTTGTTGGATTTGAATATCGTTGGTTTTAGTCAGGATCCCGATGGCGATGGGCGGAATAATTATCTTGAGTTTGTCTTTGGAACGGCCCCCAACGTGCCTGATGTCGCGGAAGGAGGAATATCAATCGCACCAGTGGAAGTTGTGGGAGTCGATTACGTTTCTGTAGAGTTCACCCGGAGCGGATTTGCATCGGGCGTGACCTACGCACTCGGAGCGTCGCCTGATCTCACAGGAGGAAGTTGGGCTCAAATTCCAGGAGGAGAGATCGAAGCTGCGGCGCCGGTCCTGCTCCCTGATGGACGGATTCGTGAATCCTGGCGGGTGACGACCCCTGTTTCCGATCTCTCGCAGCGCTATTTCCGACTGGAAATCAGCTCACCATAGAGTTGGGCACTTCCTTCTTGTCGCGTTCCGATCTACCAGCGAGTCTCTACGAATGCAAATTTCGTTGAATCTTGGGACGCTTCTAGCAGCAGCCGACGTCAGCACCGGTCGCTTGATCGGAACTCTTCTCGTCGCGATTGCTCTCATTCTGTTTCTCATTCTGAAATGGAGAGTTCAGGCATTCATTGCCCTTTTAGTTGCCAGTGTTTTTGTCGGGGTTGCTGCCGGGACGATGTCGATGACGGAAGTCGGCGGAACGATTGTGGACGGAATGGGCTCCAGTTTGGGGTTCATCGCCACGATCATCGGATTGGGAGCGATTTTTGGCGCGATGATTGAGCACAGTGGCGGAGCGCAGAGTTTGGCAAATGGAACCCTCAAGTTCTTTGGCGAAAAACGGGCGACGTGGGCCATGTTGGTGACGGGCTTCCTGATTTCGATTCCGGTCTTCCTTGATGTTGCCTTGGTGATTTTGGCACCAATTCTTTACGCGCTCTCCAGAAAGACTGGTAAGTCACTGACGAAGTTTGGGATGCCGCTGTTGGCTGGTATGGTTGTGACGCATTCGTTTGTGCCTCCGACCCCGGGGCCGACCTGGGTCGCTTATGAATTTGGCGTGCCGATTGGAACAGTCATTCTTTATAGTGTTTTAGTGGGGCTTCCTACCGCGATCATTGCCGGAATCTGGTTCGGAGATCGAATGGCCTCGAAAGTGCACATCGATCCGCCTGAGCTGGAAGTTGAAGAAGAAAGCAACCCTCCGTCCTTTGGGATGATTGCAGGGATCCTGTTGCTCCCGATTGTTTTGATCGTAGCAGGTTCATTGGTTGAGCAATCGGTGGGGTCGGGACTTGCAGAAGGACTTTCGAAGTCCGATCGCGGAGCCGCTTTGAAGGAACTCATGGCTGGTGCTCCGATTTGGCAACAAACGATCGCCTTTTTGGGGCACCCGGTTTTGTCGCTTCTTTTAGCGACCATTCTGACCTTGTGGCTGTTGGGAGCAAAGCGCGGAGCGACACGCGATCAGCTGATGGAAGTTTCGACACGGGCCTTGGGGCCTGCGGGGATTATCATTCTGATCACTGGTGCTGGTGGGGTTTTCAAAACAATGTTGGGGAAAACCGGAGTCGGCGATGCTCTTGCAAATACCCTTGATGGTCTGGGAGTTGGGCCGCTGATTCTGGCCTTCTTATTCTCGGCAATTTCTCGAATTGCCCAGGGGTCCGCGACGATGGCAATGGTGATGGCCGCGTCCTTGATGAGCCCAATTTTGGCCAAGATGGATCTTTCTGATGCCAAACTTTCTTTGATCGTTGTGGCCATTGCGAGTGGCGCGGCTGGGTTCTCGCATGTCAATGACAGCGGGTTCTGGATGGTGAGCCGCTACATGCGGATGACCGAAAAACAAACCTTCCAAACCTGGAGTGCCGTTTCGACTGCTGTTGGCTTGGTGGGAGTGGGACTGGCTTCTCTCGTTTGGCTCTTCGTTTAGTGATGGTCATTGTTTTGATGGGAGTCAGCGGCTCGGGGAAATCCACCGTTGGCGAGTTGCTTGCTGAGAAAACCGGTGGGCAATTTTATGACGGGGATGATTTTCATCCTCCTGAGAATGTCACCAAGATGGCCTCTGGAGTCCCTCTCGATGATCAGGACCGCGAGGTTTGGCTGAAAAGTTTGGCCGAATTAATCACGGGTACGACAGGAGTGAACTTCATTGCGTGCTCGGCATTGAAGGAAAAATATCGCGACGTTTTGGCTGGGGCTGAGTTTGTCTTTCTTTCTGGTTCGCCGGAATTATTGGCTGAGAGATTGGCTTTGCGAACGAATCACTACATGCCCCCGGGATTGCTGCAGTCGCAATTAGAGACTCTTGAGGCCCCCGAGGGAGCGCTCACGCTTGATATTTCCCGGCCGCCCGAGGCTCTGGCAGACGACATAATGAAGCGTTTTGATTTATAGATTCTTTCTCTCCTGCAATATCGACCTTATTCACCACGTTTATTACCTTCCGCTATGAAAATTGTTCCCGTCATTATTCTCGCCGCACTGTCCTTGGTGGCCAAAGCCGCTGACAAGCCCAACTTCATCATCATCTTTACCGATGATCAGGGCTATGGAGATCTGGGCTGCTTTGGTTCCACGAAAATCAAGACTCCTCACATCGATCGTTTGGCCAAGGAAGGACGTCGCTTCACCAATTTTATGGTGGCCTCGCCGGTGTGCACCCCGTCACGGGCGGCTTTGCTGACCGGTTGTTATCCCAAGAGAATTGGAATGCACCAGCACGTCTTGTTTCCTTCTTCGATAAAGGGACTGAACCCGACCGAGCACACCATTGCGGATCATCTCAAAGGACAAGGATACGCGACGGCTTGCTTTGGGAAATGGCATTTGGGGCATCATCCCGAGACTCTGCCGCAGAGCAATGGCTTCGATACCTATTTCGGGATTCCCTATTCCAACGACATGAATCATCCCGACAATAAAGGGAAGCCGAAGGGTGGATGGGCTGGCATGGATGCGCTTTGGAAAGATCCTGAATCAACGCTCACCAAGTGGAAAACTCCGCTGATGGAGAATGAGAAAATCGTTGAGCTTCCGGTGGACCAGCGGACGGTGACTCGGCGTTATACCGACAAGTCGATCGAGTTCATCAAGACCAATGCCAAGGCTGATAAGCCCTTCTTTGTCTACCTGCCACACTCGATGCCACACATCCCACTTTATGTTCCGGAAGATGTACGTGATGCCAATCCTCTCAATGCTTACACGAATGTTATCGAGCACATCGACTCCGAGGTCGGTCGGATTGCCAAGCTTCTTCGTGAGTTGAAATTGTCGGAGAATACCTACCTTATTTTCACAACCGATAATGGACCGTGGCTTCCATTTAAACATCATGGTGGTTCAGCCGGACCTTTGCGTGATGGTAAGGGGTCGACTTTCGAAGGCGGTCAGCGTGTGCCTTGTGTGATGTGGGCTCCGGGGAGGATTCCGGCGGGCACGACTTGTAATCAGCTTTGCGGAACGATTGATTTGCTGCCGACAATTGCCAACCTGACCAAGACTCCGCTTCCTTCTGACAAGAAAATCGACGGCCTCGATATTTCAAAGTTACTTACTACGAATGACAAAACTCCGCGTAATGAATTTGTCTATTATACCTCACGAGGGGACATTCAGGGATTGCGTCAAGGGAAGCATAAGTTGCTCGTGAAGGGGCCTCGAAACAAAAAGAGAAGTCCTAAGGCAAAGGCTGAGGTGATGCTCTTTGATCTTGAAGCAGATCTTGGGGAGAAAAATAATCTCGCTGAATCGAAGCCTGAAGTGGTGGCTAAGTTGAAAGCGAGAATGCTTGAGTTAGATGCCCAGATTGCCAAAGAAGCTCGTCAACCTTGGTTCAAGGAGTAAGGCCTGACGGGCTGTCCTCACACTCGGTGAGGGGAAGAGGGCGGTTCTCCAGACCTTGAGCCGCGAGGACTCGTAAACTTCGTTTGCTCGCACAGTCAGACACCCGGAGAGGTGTCGAGTCCCCACTTTCTGAGTTTGGCGGAGGCGATTTTCCAGTCGCCGGAGCGGAGGGCTCGGTCGGTTTTGAAGTGGAAGTAGAGTTGGTCGGGTCTGGAATCCGGGGCAATAAAAACCCCGTGCCGGAAAAGGAGAGAACCAGCACGGGGGAAATTGAGGGAAAAGTTTTTACTTCTTAATTTCGCGGATCTTGACGTTGCGGAATGATACGACGTTGCCGTGGTCCTGAAGGCAGATATGACCCTCGGTGGGCTTGCCGAAGTTTTTAAACTTTTTGAACTTGGAAGCAGCAACGCGCTTGTTCCAATCGTCCGAACCTTTGACGTATTCGACATACTTGGTGCCGTTCATCCACTGCACGCACTTCTCGGGAGTGATGAGAATGCGGAGGGTATTCCACTCACCGGCGGGTTTGGCGGTATCCACTCCCTCGGCGGGCCTGTAGAGTTGGTAAAGCCATCCGGCTTTTTGCGGGTCGTGCCCCTTGACGTTGTCTTGGATCTGAATTTCCGCGCCGGTTTGCCAAGGTCTCTGTTCGGTTTCTTGAACATGGAACATGAGTCCGGAATTTCCGCCGGGAGAAATCTTGTAATCGACGGTGAATTCGAAGGCCTTGTATTGCTTCTTTGTGATGACGTCGCCGCCGCCTTTTTTGGTGAGGGTAAAAGCGCCGTCTTTGACGACCCAGGCGTCCTTGATGCCTTCCTTTTTGTAGTTACGGAAATGCTCCATTGTTTTGCCGTCAAATAGGAGAGTCCAGCCAGCTTTTTTCTCGGCGGTGGTCAGTTCGTTGGCTTTGTGATGGTCGGCCGCGAGCGGCAGGGTGAAGAAAAGAAGTGGTAGAAGTGCTTTCATGTTATTCGATAGAGTTGAAAGTTACTCGCGAGAGGCCGTCAGCCTTTCGAATGAAGAGATGAAAGAGGAAGAAAAATGGAGCTCGCAGTTCCGGGATTGGTTGTCGGTGCAGGAGGAAGGCGATCCCGCACATGACTTACAGCACATCGAGCGGGTTGTCTTGAATACCCGTCATTTGGCGAAGGAGGAAGGTCTCGGGCTGGAGATCTTGCTTCCTGCTGCTTGGTTGCATGATTGCGTCCATGTGGCGAAAGATTCGCTGAATCGCTCGAAAGCCTCGGTCATGGCGGCTGACCGTGCGGTGGAGTATTTAGAGGAGGTGGGCTATTCGGCGGAGTATTTCGAGGCGATTCATCATGCGATCGAGGCGCATAGCTTCTCGGCCGGAATCGAGACGCGAACTTTGGAAGCGCAAGTGCTGCAGGATGCGGACCGGTTGGATGCTCTCGGTGCGGTGGGCTTGAGCCGTTGCCTGATGCTGGGGGGGTATATGGGGTCGGAGCTGATGAGTCGGGTGGATCCTTTTTGCGAGTCGCGGGAGCCTGAGGACGCAAAGTTCGCCGTGGATCACCTTTATCGCAAGCTGCTCAAGCTGGAGAATACCATGAAGACAACGGCGGGTCGGGCTCTGGCAATAGAGCGGACGGACTTTTTGCGGGCATTTCTTGAACAATTGCGGCGTGAAGTTCCGTCTTGAAGGAGTGGCTGATGCTGACAGGATTTTAGGAATGCAGAAACGAGTGATGATTCTTGGGCTTCTGGCGGGGCTGGTTTCTCCGGCTTTGGCTGAATGGCGGCAATTTCGCGGGCCAACGAACGACGGGATTTACCCAGTTCGGGAGGATGGAAAGCCTCATGGATTTCTCACTGAATTTGGAGAGGGGAAGAATGTTGTTTGGAAAACGCCCGTAACCGGCCGCGCCTGGTCGACTCCGGTGGTGCTCGGCGATCAGCTTTGGGTGACCAATGCCACCGAGGACGGAAAGAAGATGTCCGCGGTGTGTCTCGACAAGGAAACCGGGAAGAAAATTTATGACATTCTCCTTTTTGAAAATAGGGAGCCGGAACCTCTCAGTAATAAGGTAAATGGCTACGGTTCATGTTCGCCGTCGATTGATGAGGAGCGGGTATACATTCACTTCGGGAGCTACGGAACGACCGCGCTGGACCGTAAGACCGGGAAGGCAGTCTGGGAGCGTAAGGATTTGCCGTGTCAACATTTCCGTGGGCCGGGTTCCTCGGTGGTTCTTTATAAAGAGACGCTCATTCTCTCGATGGACGGAGTCGATGTGCAGTATCTCGTGGCCTTGAATAAGAGGACGGGTAAGACCGTTTGGAAGACCGATCGCACCACTGATTTTGGCGACGTTGAAGAAGGCGGTAAGATTCGTGGCGATGGTGATTTTAGGAAGGCTTATACTACGCCCAACTTTGTGACCGTAAATGGTGTTGTGCAATTGGTGAGTCCAGGAGCGAAGGCTTGCTACGGCTATAATGCGGATAGCGGCAAGGAATTGTGGAAGCTTACCTACAAAGGATTTTCGAATGCCGCGACGCCCGCCTTTATCGGGAATGAGATGGCGATTATTAATACCGGCTTCGGGAAGGCGCATCTTTTGGGCGTCCGTCTCGATGAAAAGTTGCAGGGTGATGTCACCAAGAGCCATATTGAGTGGGATATTTTTAAGCGTATGCCTAATCGTTCCTCGCCGCTAATTGTGGACGGGAAAATCTATGTCACGAACGAGACGGGAATCCTGAGTCGGATCGATGCCAAGAGCGGTGAGATTGAGAAGTACATCAGCCTAAAGGCCAAGTTTTCGGGTTCGGGTGTGTATGCCGACGGACTATTGTATTTCCCGAGTGAGGAAGGAAAAGTCGTCGTGGTGAGGCCGGGACCGGAGTTGGAGATCGTGGCGACGAATGAATTTGAAGATGGCTTTATGGCCTCTCCGGCGCTCGACGGGAGTTCGATCTACCTGCGTTCCAAGTCACACGTTTACCGCGTCGGGAAAAAATAAGGCAGATTGCGCTACGGAGCGCTTCCGGCTTGCCATTTGTGGGACAGAATTCAGTCTCTGCTCCCAATCAGATTTCAAACCGATGAGCGAATTTCACGTAGTCCCTGCCGATAAGCACGATGTCCTGGTCCAGGCGGCCTATGAAGCCCGAGGCTATGATGCCGACGAATCAGCCGTAGCGGCCGGAGTTTGTCAGGATGCGACCCGTCACGGGATCCGCACTCACAATGCCTTGAAGGCCCTGCACCTTGATCACCTCTTTGGTTCCGCGACCGGCGGATGTGTTCCCGGAGCGCAGGTCGAAGTTGTCAACGACCGCTTCAAGGCGAGCGAAGTTTGGAATGCCAACAAGAAGCTCGGCCAGGCCGTGGCGGTGGCGGCGATTGATCGCTGTATTGAAATGGCAGACGAATACGGCGTTGGCCAGGTCTCCATCGATAACGCTTTCCACTACCTCTGGGGTGGCGGTTACGTCATGAAGGCTGCAGAGCGCGGCTACATTGCTTATACCAACTGCACCTCGACTCTTGCTGAAGTGGTTCCTTTCTTCGGAAAATACCCCACTCTCGGCACCAATCCTCACTCGTGGGGATTCCCAACGCAGGACGCCAATGGATTTCCAATTGTCATCGACTGGGCTACCTCCACCGTTGCGATGGGCCGCGTGCAGCAGCTCAAGCGCGAAGGAAAAGAACTCCCTCCGGGCGCGGCGGTTGACGCCGACGGAAATGAAACCCGGGATCCAAACAAGGTGGCCTCGCTTCTGCCCTTCGGTGCGCACAAGGGCTACGGAATGGCCTTGATTAACGAATTGGTCGGCGGATTTATTGGGGGCAGTATTCCCACCGAACGTGGCCGTGAAGGAGCGAAGACCACGTCTTGTTTCTACTTTCAGGTCATTCACCCAGATGCGTGGTCCAGCGGATCATTTGTGGGAGGTGGTAACCAGTCATCCAATATGAAGTCCGTCATTGATGACATTCTCGGGCACGGCAACGAAAAGTGCCTTCTTCCCGGGCAGATCGAAGCGGGATTCCGTCAGCGCACCGAGAAAGCCGGTGGCTTGCTCTTCTCGCAGGCGGAATTGGCCGAAATGAAGGAGCTCGCCGATGAAGTCGGAATTTCGGGCTGGGAATTGGAAAACTTTGCCCCGGAAGAGGCGTAATCACTGAGCCATGCCCAATTACGATTACAAGTGCCAGAAGTGCGATCATGTCTTTGAAGTCTTTCAGAGCATGAATGATGATAAGCTGACGGATTGCCCGCTAGAGGATTGCGACGGATCAGTAAAACGTCTTCTGGGCACCGGAGCGGGTCTTATTTTTAAAGGAACCGGCTTTTACCAGACCGATTATCGTTCTGATTCCTATAAGTCCGGCGAAAAGAAGGAGGCAGAAAACAGCAGGCCCAAGGCTGATCCCAAGCCTGAGAAGAAGGCCTGAGCGTAGCGACTTGAACCCGGGTCCGGGTTTTTTGAACCGCTTGCGGCTTCAATCGTGATGTGAGCTTGTCAAGGCGCGGGGGATGGGCAACCTTCGTTTATGAAGAAACTCTTCATTCTTTCTTCAGTCCTTCTCGTGGCTGGTCTCGGATACGGTGTCTATGGAAGTTTCCAGGGGCAGGATCTCTCGGATATTGGCGGCTATGATGAGACGGATCGCGAGCCTCGCCCTTCCGATGTCTCGATTATGATCGGGATGGCGGCCAGGCTTCGACAGTCTGTCGAAATCTCGGAACGTCAGATGAACACCTGGCTGGCGAATAACATCAAGGCCCGGCAGGAAGGTCAGCTTGCTGATCATGTGAAACTCAAAGGAGTTTGGGTGCGCTTTGAAGAAACCGAAGGTGGCCGCGCCGAGATTATCATCGAGCGTGAAGTCGCCGGTCGTCCGCATACCGTATCGATGTTCATCAGGGTGGAGCGAAAGAAAAAGGAAGACGGAACCTTCACCAACTATATTCACAAAGACGGCGGGGCCTTCTTGAACATCCTCGCGATCGGGGGGCGCTTCGGGCAGGTTCGTGTTCCGCAAGGATTTTTGCTCTTCACCCAGGACAGTTTTGGTTCCCTGAGCGATCTCTTCGAAACCGAAATCGGTTGGATCAAAAAAGAGATTATTAAGGAGGCCGCAGGCCGCGTGATTTTTGAAGACGGCAAAATGCGCATCGATTTTCCGATCAAGAAGTAGCATCAGGCGGGAACGCCAGAGCCCTCAAATTGAATCCCGACGGATCAGTTTGAACATCAACAACCTCCAGAATTTACTGGCTACAAAACGGGGGCACTTCATTGCTAGTCGATAAAAACCCTCACCAGCTTGATCTCACCGTTGGGCCTGCCGCTCCGTTGGCAATCTCCGGGATCTTTATGATTCAGGCGCGGATGCGGGCACTCTGACCTGGCGCAAAAAGGGTGCCGTTTTCTATATCGCCAAATTTCGGCTACTTTAGTTTGGCTTCGGCGGCGGCCTGGAGCTTGTTAGCATTGTCTCTCTCTCCGGCGGCGCCTCGGGCCATGTCGGGTTTACCACCGCCTTTGCCGCCGGCGATGGGGGCAAGATCTTTGATGAGATTGCCGGCGCCGTGGCCGGCGTTGTTGCCGTCCTCTCCGCAGAGGGCGCCGAGGTGGAGTTTGTCCCCGTCGTCGACGATGAAGAAGGCGGCGTGAGTGAAGTGCACTTTCTTCAAGCCATTGAGGAGTTCTTGGAGCAGTGCGGCGGGGCCTTCGGTGCTGATGACGATGTTGCCGGTGAGGTTGGATTCGGCGAGCAAGGAATCAGCCATGCGGGCAGCGCCTGCGGCCTGGGCCTTTTTGACTTTTTTCTCGGCACCAATACTAGCCTCGCGGAGAGAAGCGAGGTGCTTCTGATAGCCCTGAATAGTGGAGTTGATTTGGTGGAAGTCTCCACCTTCGGTGAGGAGAGCGCCCATGATGCGGGGGAATTCAGCGTGCTCGACTGCATCCTGCCCGGCTTCGGTGAGCTTGACGTTGGCTTGACCGAGTTTAGTGCGGAGAGATTCTTCTTCGATGGTGGCTTTGCCGGCGAGTTCGCTGAGCCAGTTCCAGGCGGATTGGCCGCAGACGGCTTCGATGCGTCGCACGCCGGAGGCGATGGCTCCTTCGGATTTGATTTTGAAGAGGCCGATGTCTTTGGTGTTGGTAACGTGGGTGCCACCGCAGAGTTCCATGGAGTAGCCGTCGAGGGTTTTGTCGCCGCCGCCGATTTGCACGACGCGAACGAGGTCGCCGTATTTGTCGCCGAAGAACTGCATGATGTCTTTATTGTCCTTCACCTCGGTGTGTGGGACTTCGATCCAAGAGACGAGGTCACCGGCTGAGATCGAGGCGTTGACCTTTTCTTCGATGGCGGTGATTTGCCCGGGGGTGACGGCTTTGGAGTTGAAGTCAAAGCGGAGCCGATCGGGCGAGACGCTGGAACCTTGTTGGGCGGCGTCCCGGGAGACGACTTCGTGAAGGGCCCAGTGGAGGAGGTGGGTGGCGGTGTGATGGGCCTCGATGGGGCCCCTTCTCGCTCTGTCGAGCTCGATGAATGCTGAACTTTGAACATCGAACGCTGAACTTTGAACGCCCGAGATGATGTGGGCGGTAGCGGCTCCGATTTTTTGGGTGCCGGAAACGGGATGGCCGTTGAGGGTGCCGGTGTCGCCTTCCTGGCCGCCCATTTCGGTGAAGAAGACTGTCTTGTCGGTGATGATAAGGAGGGAGCCTTCTTGTTCGTGGACTTCGAGGATGGTGGCGTCGCAGCTGTCCTCGTCGAAGCCGACGAATTCGGTGACGGCATCGGTTGAGAGATCGAGGGCGCGGACAATGGTTTTCTTTTGGGCGCCGCGGGAAAGTTCACGCGCTTTTTCCATGAGCACCTCGACGGCTTTTTCGTCGAGCTCTAGTCCGCGCTCGCGACAGAGAAGTGCGGTGAGGTCGAGAGGGAAGCCGAAGGTGTCGTAGAGCTGGAAGGCGTCTTCGGACGGGAAGAGTTTTCCTTGAGCAGACTTTTCGAATTTCTCCATGCCCCGGTCCAGAGTCTTGTTGAAGGAGTTCTCTTCGGTGGCGAGGGTTTCTTTAACCACTCCGGCGCGGGTGCCGAGCTCGGGGAAGACTTTGCCGAATTCTGCGACGAGGGTGTCAACGAGTTCGGGGAGGAAGGGTTTGTCGCCGGTGAAGCCGAGGGCACGGCCGTATTTGACGGCGCGGCGGAGGATACGGCGGAGGACGTAGTTTCGTCCGGTGTTGCCGGGCATGATGCTGTCAGCAATGGAGAAGCTGAGGGTCCGGATGTGGTCGGCGATGACGCGGAAGGCAATCGCTTGCTCGAGGGTGTCGGACTTTTCGTCTCCGGGGTAGATGTCGTGATACTTTTTGCCGCTGAGTTCTTCGAGTTTTCGGAAGATGGGCTGGAAGACGTCGGTGGCGTAGTTGGTGGGCTTCTCTGAGAAGTCGGTGAAGCCATTGGTGTTTTGAATGAGCGAGCAGACGCGCTCGAAGCCCATGCCGGTGTCGACGTGTTTGGCGGGGAGGTCGCGGAAGGTTCCGTCGGCCTCGGCATTGTATTGGATAAAGACGAGGTTCCAGATTTCGATGCAGAGATCGGAGTCCATGTTGACGAGCTTGCCGCCGGTGTCGCCATTGGGGGTCATGTCGACGTGGAGTTCGGAGCAAGGGCCGCAGGGGCCGGTTTCGCCCATCATCCAGAAGTTGTCTTTGACGTTGCCGTTGACGATGTGGACTTTGGGATCGAGCCCGGCTTTTTCGAAGAGAGCAGCCCAGAGGGCCCAGGCTTCTTGGTCGAATTCGGAGGGGTCGCCTTCGGAGGGAGCGTAGACGGTGGCGTAGAGGCGGTTGGCGGGGAGGCCCCATCGCTCGACTACGAGTTCCCAGGCCCAGGCGATGGCTTCAGGTTTGAAGTAGTCGCCGAAGGACCAGTTCCCGAGCATCTCGAATAGAGTGTGGTGGTAAGTGTCGTAGCCGACATCCTCGAGGTCGTTGTGCTTGCCACCGGCGCGGATGCACTTTTGGGTATCGGTAGCGCGGGGGGGATCGTAGGGGGCTTTTTCGGTGCCGAGGAAGTAGGGCACGAATTGGTTCATCCCGGCATTGGTGAAGAGGAGCCCGGGAGATTGCGGCAGGATGGATGCCGAGGGGACGATGGTATGTTCTTTTTCTTTAAAGAAATCGAGGAAGCTCTGCCGAATATCTGCCGATGTCATTGCGGGGCTCTTAGGACCACATTTTGACCGAAGATAGAAGTGTTAAGTGTCCTTGAGCGGCGATGGGGCTGTTTGATTGGCTCGGACTGAAGTCCAAGCCCCTCAGGCTGTGGCAGGCTTTGCCCGGGGGAGGTTCGCTCTGACCGAGGCGGTGGCGAAGAGGAAGAGTCCGCTGAAGACTGCTTGGGAAATGAGGGCGTTGCGGAAGAACATCCAGGTGGGCTGGTATTGAGGAAGGCCGGACCAAAGAGCCTGAGTAAAGCCGCTCCACGATTTGACGTAAAGTGGATCGAAGGCCCAGCTCAGGGTGTTGGTGAGGAGGTAGAAGACGATGGCAGAGGCCATTGAGCCCAGGAAGACCTTACCGGGCCCCGTATTTTTGAAATAGCGGGCGAGGAAGACCATGGCGGCGAATCCGGCGAGGGGGACGAGGAATTGTGCGCTCCAGCCATAGCCTTGCACCGCGCTGGTAAGAGGGTAGGTGAGGAACCACGCGATGGCGGGAAGAATGATGCCTCGGACTCCGAACAGGGCCATACCGCAGAAGAAGAGGGCTCCGAGAGGCTGGAGGCTTCCAAGGACCTCGGGGTTGAGAGAGCCGAGAATTCGGGCCATTCCCAGAACAATGACGAAAATAATTAACGGAAGCGCGCGCTGCATGGCCTTTAGACTAAGAGGTTTTAAAGAGATCTCAAGCTTTGGGATTGGTCCGGTCGACTGGTTAAAATTCGTCTAACAGCTTGTGACAAGGTGAATAAATGATATAGTGTCAAGGGTTTCGACGGAGGTAATCCTCGAGCTCTCACACAATGACCCTTTCATGAAGTTAATTTTTGCTCCTTCGGCTCTCTTGTGCGCTCTCTTTTCCTTGGCTCACGCCGAGCAAATCGTCTTTTCCGAGGTGATGTATAACCCTCCGGCGGCTGGGTATGAATTTATTGAGGTGGAGAATCTGACGGCGACGCCTTTTGATATCGCGCTGTGGGAAATGTCGAGCGGGGTGGATTTTACTTTCCCCGATTTCGATGCCGGAAGTTCCGCTGAGGCATTTTTGAAGGCTTTTGAGCGGATCATTATTACCGAAACGGATGAGGCCACCTTCCGGGCGGCGTATTCCGTGCCGGCGAGTGTGCGGGTTTTCGGTCCTTGGACGGGCGGCCTTTCAAATGGCGGGGAGCGGATTACGCTGAGTAATAAGAACGGGGTGATCAAATGCACTCTGATGTATAATGACCGGGATGTCTGGCCTTTGGCGGCGGATGGAGGGGGTCACAGTCTTTATCTGACCGATACCAGTTACGCCATCGACGACCATCGCGTTTGGAGTTCGGCGAGTCCGACGCCCGGGTCATCGGGAGCGGTTGAGGCGGAAGAGGCCTTTCCTAATCCGGAGGTGAATCTGGCGACGGGAATTCCCTTCGTGAATTACGCTGATACGTGGGATTTTAATGATCAAAATTTGAATCTGGGAACGACGTGGAAAGATCCAAACTACGACTACTCGGACGCTGGTTGGACTCTGGAAGGTGCGGGGGGGAATAACGGAGGGCTTTATGGATTTGAGACCTCCGCGCTTCCTGCTCCGGGTCTAAATACAGGCCTGCTCAATAGCGCGACGAACGACAATCACATCACCTATTATTTTCGAAAGGAATTCACTTATAATGGGACAACCGCTGGAGCGACGGTAACGGTCGACGGGATTATCGATGACGGGGTGTATTTTTATCTGAATGGTATTCCAATAGGTGGAGCTGGCGTCTCGGCCGGGTCGGGTTGGAAAGATACGGCGAGTCGCACGGTGAGTAATGCCACAGAAGAACTGGGGATGGCAAATAACGATGGGTCTGGTCTCGTGACGGGAACAAACGTGATTGCGGCCGAGGTTCACCAAACCAATGATTCCAGTTCCGATTGTGTCTTTGGCGCGCGTCTGAGCATCGCGGCCCCTTCCGCTCCGGGGATCGTGATCAATGAGGTGGTTCCTTCGGCTTCCGGTTTTGTGGAATTCTACAACCCCACTGGCTCGACGGTGAACCTCAATGGATGGTATCTGAGTGACGAGCCGGGCAATCTGACCAAGCACCAGATCTCAGGAATTTCGCCAATTGTTTCTTCGGGCCTGATGTCGGTGGGATTTACTTCGTCCAATCTGGCAGTCGCGGCAACTACGGTGGTTTATTTGACCGAGCCGGATGGCTCTACGATAGCCAATGCCATTTCGGCGGCAATTCCATTGGATGGTCGTTCGCTGGGTCGCAAGCCGGACGGGGCGGGCCCGTGGTTTCTGTTTACCCAACCAACCCAGAACGCTTCCAATGCCTCGGGTTCGAGTGAGGCCCAGGCCCGGATCAACGAGGTGAGCTATAATGCTGCGGGAACTGCCGAGTGGGTGGAGTTGTATAATCCTTCGGCGGCGAGTTTGAACCTAAACGGGCTTTTTCTGGCTAGCGAGGGTGACTTTTCTGACAAGCTTGCTCTGGGTGGCAGCATCGGTGGAAATGGAGTCCTTTCGGTAACGACTTCGTTTGATGCTTCGGGAGACGAGCTGACGCTTTTCCTGGTTGATGGCTCGAACAATGTCCTGGGAGCATCAGCTGTGCCCTATTCCGCGCCAAGATTTTATTCAGCAGCTTACCCGGATGGCTCGGGTGAGTTTTATGCCTCAACGACAGGGACTCAGAACGCCGCGAACAATCCGGATCGTGAGACAGCCATTGTGATTAATGAAATGATGGTTGATTCGCCGAGCAACCAACGAGACGGGGAATATCTTGAGCTCTACAACCGGGGTGGTAGTTTGGTGGATCTTTCAGGCTGGCAATTTTCGCATGGGGTGGACTTCACTTTCCCGGTGGGAACTACGTTGGCTCCGGGTGCTTATTTGGTGGTGGCTGCCAATTCCGGCTTCACCGCCTCGGCTCATCCAGGAGCCAATATTGTTGGGCAGTATGAAGGACAGCTGGCCAATGGCGGTGAGCTTGTGCGACTGGTCGATAGCTGGGGCAATCTCGCCGATGAAGTGCATTACAGTACGGGCGGACAGTGGCCGGCGTTGGCCGGTGGATTGGGAAGTAGCTTGGAATTAAAGCATCCCGACATGGATAATTCCAAGGCATCGGCCTGGGCGGATTCCGACGAATCCAACAAGTCGACTTTCGAAAGCTACTCACTGACCGAGCAATACCAGCAGTTGAGAACGAATGGCGGTGCGAGTGACTACGAAGAACTGCACATTCAGGCGGTGGGTGATGCTCATCTTGCATTTAAGAATATGTCACTCACTAAGGGTGGTGGAAATATTCTCCCCAACAATGGGGCGGTCGTGGTGACCGGTGAATTTGCGACGACAGGATGGCTTTGCCAGGGAACGCATCATCAAAGCACGATGGTAGGGAATGAATTCCATCTGATTTCCAGTGGGCATGGGGATGTGAAGGCGAACCGTTGCGAGATCGATGTGACTCAGATTGCCGACAACGATATTCTGACGCTGACTTTTGATGCGCGTTGGGTTTCGGGCAAACCGACGGTGCTTTTCCAGACCTGGGATCGTTCGTTCGGAGAAGTGTTCCATCTTCCGATTCCCAAAAATCTGGGAACAGCAGGAGCGGCCAACTCGGCGGCGATTGGGGCGGCCAGACCAGTGGTGAGCGGCCTCATTCACAGCCCGGCGGTTCCGACCAGCAGCGATCCCGTTCGGGTGACTGCGGAGGTGAGTGGCGCGACGACGGTCAATTTACGCCACCGTCTGGACAATGCCTCGGGAAGTGGAACGTATCTCAACACGACGATGTTTGACGATGGCGTGACTGGTGGCGACGAGGTGGCTGGTGACGGAGTCTATAGTGCGACCTTGAGCAATTACCAAAGCGATAATTCGATCGTGCAGTTTTATGTCGAAGCGAGTTCAGCTGGAGGGACGACGATTTCTCCGCGACCTGCTCCGGAGAGTCCGGCGATGTGGGTGGTGGACAATACCACTCAGCCGACAGACCTTCGGATGCAGCGGTTTGTGATTTCGGCCCGGGATGTCAGCGCCTCGGGTGGCTCGGGCGATTCGGCTACCTTCAATTATAAATTCCCGCGTCTTTCGAATCATTACTTCAACACGACCTTTATCGATGATGACAAGCGCATCATTTATAATACGGAAATGCGCAAGAGCGGAAGTCCCTGGACCCGGTCATCCGGTTCCGATTTTTCCCGGATGAAATGGAAGCCGCCCGGCGACCGTCCTTTCCGCGGGTATGCCAAGCGGGCTGTTGATAATGATGCCGGGGGTAGCCGGGCTTACCACAACCGGATCATTCGTTACTGGCTATATCTCTTTGGTCATGCGGCCAACGAGAACGAATTTGTCAGAGTGGTGATCAATGGCGGAGGAGCTTCACTGCGGGAAGACGTGGAGCCCAACTCGACCGATTTTCTCAAGCGGAACTGGGAGGATGGTGAGAAAGGGGAACTGTATCGCATTGACGACGACTGGTATATCCGGGATGACTGGGGACGTAATAACTCCAATGCAACCTGGCAGAACAAGGGGACGGGCGAACCGGAGCGTTACGCCGGGGAATGGATCAAGCGTTCGCGTGAGAATGAGTATGACTATTCTTCCTTCGTGAACTGGGTGGAGTCAGTGGGAAGCAACAACTTTACGAGACCTGAAATCGAGCGCATGGCTGACATCGACATGATGGCGGCGAATGGAGTGGTTCGTGGTTGGGTCGATGATTGGGACACCTTGACGCGAAACCGGGGAAAGAACGGTTACTTTTTGCGTCGGGCTTCGGATGGAAAGTGGATGCTAATCCAATGGGATTCCGACAATACTTTCGGAAATTCAGGAGCGGCCTTCTTTGGTAATTTGGCCGGAGTGCGAAATTTCTTCGACAAACCATATGTCCGCCAGAGAGTGAATTATTACCTCGGTGAAATGATCGACAAATACACTGCCGGATCACCGCGACTGACGGCGTGGATGTTGGCGGAGGAGAATGCCTCGAATTCGTTCAGCATTAACGAGGCGACCTACAATAACTTTAACGCCGCCCGGATTTCCCGGGCACAGTCCGAGATTGGATCGAGTAATCTTGCCGAGACCTTCGACGTCACGACTGGGAATGGCAGCAGCACCTCGACGTCGGCCGATACCATTACCTTGAACGGAACCAGCCCGGTGGCGGCTTTCACAATTCATGTTGTGGGCCAGCCTGATCTGGAGTGGGAATTCCAATCCCGAACGACCTGGACCTTGAGTGGGATCCAGCTCTTCCAGGGAGCCAATGTTCTCACCGTGCAGGCGGTCGATGCCAATGGTGTGGTTGTGGGAACGGAGAATTTCACGGTGAATAAATCGGGTAACGCTCTGCCCGTGGCGGTGCTGGATGCCGATCCGAGTTCCTTTAATCTCTCGGTGAATGATGCCTTTGAAATGGATGCCACGGGGAGTTTTGATCCGGAAGGAACGGCCCTGACCTTTGCGTGGGGAGTTTCGCCAGCTGCGGCTTTGACCAATCCCTCTCCTTCGAGCGTAGAGCTGACCTTCAGCACTCCGGGATTGTATGACCTGACCCTCACCTTGACCGATGGCGATTCCGAACAGCGGGTGGTGACTCGTGAAATCGCGGTCTACCCCGAGTCGGGATGGTCGCCATTCAATGATGACGTGTTGAGTTCGAATTGGACACCGGAAAATATCGAAGTGCGTGATGGTGATTCACCGTCGGCTTCCTACAGCTTGCGTGATCTTCCCAATAATCTTCTCGTGAAAGTGGAGAGAGATGCCGCGCATCCTCTCACGATGAGTTCGCCGACGCATCCGATAATTTGGCGTGACCTGCCAGCCTCGGACGACTGGTCGTTCCACACCGACCTTGTCTTGGATTCGGTTCAGCAGGGGGACTTCTATTCCGGGTTAATTTTCGAGTTGGTCGAGAATGGCGCGACTGTTCGTTATACCATCGGAATGGAGGACGGCGATTTTCTGAGAGTGAAGCGCGCGACAGGAGGGGGTTACGCTCAGCTTACCAGCATCAATTGGGACCAGGGCAGTGCCGTGATTCGAGGAAAGCGAATTGGAAATCAATTGATCTTCGAATACCGCTCCGAGCCGGGCGTGTGGGTGAACTTGTTGACTCGTGCGCTTTCGTCTCCTGCGACTGGAGTGAAGGGAGGGCTGTTTGCCGCGACCGATTCCTTGCAGGAAGTTCGTCTTGCCTTTGACTATGCTCTGATCGTCGATCCGTCGGTCATTAGCCCGACACTCGAGTATCTCAAAATCACCGAGCTCATGTATCATCCAATCGAAGGATCGGCGCTTGAATTCATTGAGGTCCGCAACACGAGTGCGAATCCGTTGAGCATCGAGAATGTTTCGATTGCCGATGGCAGCCCTGTTGGGGCACTCAGCATTGGAGCTGTGACTTTGGCCCCGGGAGCCTATGGCTTGATTGTTGCTAACTCCTCGGAGTTTCAAAATATCTACGGCAACGGATCGAACATCGTGGGCGAGTGGGCCAGCGGAGCGCTCTCGAATGGTGGTGAGGAAATCATTCTCCGGGATCCGAGTGGGAATGTCATTCATCAGTTCGAATATGATGACGATGCTCCATGGGCGGTTGCCGCTGACGGTAACGGACCATCGCTGGAAATCATCGATGAAAATGGTGATCATAGTGATCCGGCCAATTGGCGTGCATCCTCCGTTCTCGGTGGAAGCCCGGGATCTGCGGCTGCAGTTGATAGTGATGGCGACGGTCTTTCGAATCTTCGCGAGAGTGCTGCCGGAACAAACATTTTCAATCCAGATAGCGATAGCGATGGTGTGAGTGATGGAAACGAGGTGCTGTCCGGAACTGATTCGACTGATCCCGATTCCTGCTTCCAGCTGACCTCTGTTGAGGAAGCGGGGCCTTCCGAAGTGGTCAGAGTGGTTTGGAGTAGTGTTGCTGGGAAGGATTATGAACTTCAGCATAGTGATAGACTCCTTGGCTGGGTGCCCTTGATGACGGTCACTGCGACTGGGAGTATCACCAGCTTCGAACATCCCACGGGAGCGTCCAGGAGCTTCTATCGCGTGAAAGTTCTCCCGTAGTCAGACTCGATGAGAGTGGTGTGCGGGGTGATTCTTTATCAGGGGAGGGTCTTGGCGTGCCAACGCCCAGTCGGCAAACCGGAAGGGGGAAAGTGGGAGTTTCCCGGCGGAAAAGTGGAAGAAGGGGAAAGCGATCAAGTTGCTCTTTCCCGTGAGATTGAGGAGGAGCTGGCGATGTTAGTCTTTCCCGGATTGATGGTGAAAAGTGTCGTTCACGGAGAGATTGAGTTGTGGGCCTATCGATCTTGTTGGGACGGAGTTGAAATGAAATTGCGGGAGCATCAGGATGCCAAATGGATTATCCCCGCCGAGGGTGACATGCTCGATTGGGCTCCGGCAGATGTCGCGATTTGGAAAGAGGTCAGGAGGACTTGTTTTCCCACAGCTTAAGCTGAAGGGCTTTGGTGGCGGCAGCGGTCTCGGCGGACTTCTTGCTGGGACCCTCGCCGGTGCCGAGTTCCTGGTTCATCCAGTTTACCGAGGCGACAAAGGTCCGGGAATGAGGGGGGCCTTCTTCGCTGGTGATGTTGTAGTCGGGAGATTCGGGAGAAAGTTTCTGGAGAATTTCCTGAAGCTCGCCTTTGGAATTTCCCTGGGTGGTGTCGGGATCGAGTTGCTCGAATTCCGGCTCTAAAATTCGAAGGATGATTTCTCGGGCGGCAGCGAATCCGGCATCGAGATAAATGGCGCCGAAGAGTGACTCCATGGCGTCGGCGAGATTGGAGGCGCGCATTCGACCGCCGCTTCCTTCTTCCCCGTTGCTCATTTTGAGTTCCTTTCCGATTTCGAGGCGCACTGCGGTGGTGGCGAGTGCGGGTTTGGAAACGACGGAGGAACGAAGCTTGGTGAGAACTCCTTCCTGAAAGTCTGGGTGGCTTTGGTAGAGGTAGTCGGTGACCGCGAGTTCAAGAACGGCGTCGCCGAGGAATTCGAGCCGTTGGTTGTCGGGCGGAGCGGGGCGAATTTCCGACGAGAGGCTGGGGTGGGAAAGGGCGACCTCGAGGAGAGATGGGTCTTTGAAATGATATCCCAATCGCTCCTCGATACTCATGACGCGACGTAAGCTGCCTGATGTCGGGCGTTTCGAAAAGGCGGAAATGATTTTCGGCTTAAGAAGTGGAGCTTGAAATTTTGGAGAGTTGGCGTGAAAAGGTGGAGTGATCGAGGAACTGCGTGATTTGTTGGGTGAGGGGAAGGTGAGCGCCATGGCGGAGGTGCTTAAGGAGCATGGCTGTGACCGGTGGAATTTTTCGCATCTGCCCGAGGTGGTGGTCTTTGCGGAATCGCGTGAGGATGTCGTGGCCGTCATGAAATTTGCTTACGCACGGGACATCCCGGTCACGACGCGGGGAGCCGGGGTGGGCTATGTCGGTGGCTGTGTCCCGCTGCATGGTGGAATTGCGCTCTCGGTGGCGCGAATGAATCGTATCACGTCTCTTGCCCCTGGTGACGGGGTCGTCGTGACCGAGCCGGGAGTGATTACGGGAGATTTACAGGACGCGGTGAGGGAGTTGGGTTGGTATTACCCGCCTGATCCGGCGTCGCTGAGAGAATGCTCGATTGGCGGTAACCTGGCGACCAATGCGGGTGGGCCGCGATGTTTGAAGTATGGGGTGACCAAGAACTATGTTCTCGGAGTTGAGGTGGTGATGGCCGACGGAGAGGTTCTTCGGGTGGGTGGGCGTTGTCACAAGAACAAGACCGGCTTTGATTTGCTTCACCTCTTTGTGGGAAGCGAGGGGATGCTGGGTGTCATCACCGAGGCGACCTTGCGGATCATTCCCCATCCGCAGGATCGCGCGATGCTGACCGTGACCTTTGCCGATTTCACAAAAGCGGCCGAAGCGGTGCAGGCGATTTTGAATGCGGGGCATCTCCCTTCGGCGTTGGAAATCACAGATCAATTCACCCTGAAGGCAGCGCGGGCATACCTGGGGGAAGATTCGCTGCCGAAGGGCGATGCGCATCTCATTGTGGAGATCGATGGACGGCGGAAGGCGATTGTCAGTGAGTTGGAAGAGCTGGAGAATCTCCTGAGTGGAGTCGGAGCCTTCTCGATTGAGGCTCACGGTGATGAAGAAGCTTGCGAGAAGGTCTGGCAGCTGCGCCGGGATTTTTCTTATTCTCTCCGGGCGACGGGCCTGACCAAGCTGAACGAAGATATTGTGGTGCCGCGATCCAAGCTGGTGGAGTTGGCGGACTTTGCGGCTGGTCTGCAGGAAGAGACCGGGATTCCGGTGGCTTGTTTCGGGCACGCCGGAGACGGGAACATTCACACCAACCTGATGGTTGAGGATTACGATGACCCGGTGATTCGCGAGAAGGCAGATGGCGCTCTCGATATTCTCTTCACCTGGATTTTGGAGTCCGGCGGGGTCATCACGGGCGAGCATGGCGTGGGATTGGCTAAGAAGCGCTGGATCAAAGATGCCCTGGGGACAGAGGGCTTTGAGGCCCATTTAAAGGTAAAAAGGGTCTTCGATCCGAAGGGCATATTGAACCCGGGGAAATTCTTGGATGATTGATCGATGATTATGGGGTATGGTCGCCCTCGGATGAAGAAATTGATGAAACGTCTCGTCGTTGTTGGTTCACTGGCTCTCGTGTTTGGGTCCCTGGGTTCGTGTATTCCGCTCGCAGCGGGGGCAGCGGGTGGCTATTTCATGCATAAAAAAGGATACCGTCTTCAGTCTCCGGTGAAGAAAAGTGAAAAACCGGCTCCCCGGGCCGAGATGGTCGTTCCGGAGGGTTGATTTACGTTGTGAGAGCAGGGGGATTGGTGTTGGTTCTTAATTGAGATGGCGAGTTGGAATGACGACCGGCTTGAGTTGGCTCTTCGGGCCTCCCGGGAAGGGATATGGGATTGGGATTTGGAGAATAATTCCATCTACTATTCCGGTCGCGTATTGAGGTTTTTGGGGTATCGACGCAAGGACGCTCCAAATCTTTTCGAAAAGCGGAAGGAGCTCATGGACGAAGCGTCGGTTGCCGAGATGGACGAGGCCTTGCGCCGGGTTTCTGAAGGAGGGGATGATTTGTTTTCCGCCGAGCCCCGCGTAAATACCCAGAAAGGTGGCTGGCGATGGTTTCGCCTGAGAGGGACGCCGGTGAGAAATGACGAGGGTAAGGTAGTGCGCATCGTGGGAAGCGCGATTGAGATTTCCAAGCGTAAGCAGGCGGAGAGGGAGCTGAAGGAGGAGCGTTATTTGATCCAGACACTCATGGATAGTATTCCGATGAATTTGTATTTCAAAGATGTGGAATCGCGCTTTGTGATGGCGAATCAAGCAACGGCCGAGAAAATGGGGTTTCCATCGTCGGACGAATTAATCGGGAAGAGCGATCGTGATTTCTTTCATGAGGATCATGCCCAGGTGGCCCGTGAGATGGAGCGGGAAATCATGAATACCGGGAAAGGTGTTTATGATCAGATTGAGCATGAAAAATGGGATGACCGGGAGGATACCTGGGTGACCAGTACTAAGCACGCTTGGTTGGATCGCAGCAGAAAGGTGAAAGGGACCTTTGGGGTGACCAATGATATTTCCGATCTGATGCGGGCCCGCAATGAACAGGAGAAAGTCGCCGGGAAGCTTCATCAACAGGGGTTGAAGATCGAAGAGGAACGTCAGCGGATGAGGCTGATCATCGATAGCGTTCCGATGAATGTTTACTTTAAAAACCGGGATTCGCAGTTCGTGATTGTGAATCAGTCGATGGCGGAGTGGGTGGGCGAAAGCCAGCCATCGGATCTCTATGAAAAAAGCGATCGCGACTATTTTTCAGAGGAACACTGGAGTGGGGCGGAAGCAGATGAGAAAGCGATTATCGGAAGCGGAGAGGCGATGGTGGGGCTCGTGGAAAAGGAAACATGGAGTGGTAAAGAGGATACCTGGGTGATGACCTCGAAGTATCCCTGGCGTGATAATGAAGGAGCAGTGGTGGGAACCTTTGGAGTGTCGAGCGATGTGAGCGAGTTGATCAGCGCCCAGCGCGAGATGACGGAAATGGCGGAGTCACTTCAGACAAAGAACAAGGAAATGGAAGAAGAGCTGAATCTTGCCCGCGAGGTGCAGCAGGCCTTGATTCCCGACGAGCTTCCCTCGATGTTCGTTCAATCGGAAGAGGGAGAGGTTAATTTGAGTTTTAAACACCTGTATCGTCCGGCCTCTGAGTTGGCGGGGGATTTTTTCGAAGTGCTGCCTCTTGAGGATGATCGAATGGGGTTCATTGTCAGTGATGTCATGGGGCACGGCGTGCGCTCGGCCCTGGTGGTCTCGATGTTGCGAGGCTTGATTGAGCAACAGGCTGGTTCAGCCAGCGATACAGCGGAGTTTATGACGGGGTTGAATGATGGGTTAACGCATTTGCTCGAAGAGTCTGGTGTGGTGCTCTTTGCCACCGCGATATGCGGAGTGGTCGATTTGCGAAATGAGACCGTGCAAATAACCGTGGCAGGTCACCCAAACCCCATCGCGGTGTTCGAAGATGGAACCCGTCAACTGGCTCCTCCCGCGGAGGCTTCCGGTCCGGCCTTGGGCCTGGTGCCCGGGTTTGAGTATGGTTCGGTGACCGCGTCCCTGCAGGGCCTTCGGCGGATCATTTGTTTCACCGATGGCATCTTCGAGGTGATGAATGAGTGGAAGGAGGAATTTGGCATCGATCACATGATTGAAGTGATCGAGCGCGGAGGCCAGTTGGAGCGGGTTTTGGAGAATTTAGTGCAGGCAGCTGAAGAGTTTGCAAAGCAGGGAGTCTTCGACGATGACCTTTGTTTGTTGGGGATGGAGGTGAGGCGATGAACGAATCAAGCGACCGTTTGGAGTTGGCTCTCAAGGCCTCGAATGAGGGGATTTGGGAGTGGGATTTGTTGAGTGGGACCATTTTTTATTCCAACCGGGTGTTGATGTTTTTGGGATATGGAGTCACCGGAGCCCCTAATTTTTTCAAGGATCCCGAAGAGCATGTGCATCCCGAGGATCTGAAAAAATTCATCAAGAAACGCGATCGGGTAATTTTGAAAAAAGGTCGCTTGTTCGCGATGGAGTCGAGGGTTCGGACCCGGAGCGGAGAGTGGAAATGGTTTCGGATGAGGGGGATTCCCGAACGGGATGATCAGGGTGCAGTTTTGAAAATGGTGGGAAGTCTGATTGATATTTCCAAGCGGAAGAATACCGAACTGGCCCTGATGGAGGAGCGGGCGAGGATCGATCTCGTGCTGGAAAGTGTTCCAGTGAATGTATACTTTAAAGATCGGGAGTCACGATTTGTGCGGGCAAACAAGGCGACGGCCCTTCGGATGGGAGCGGGATCGGTTAAGGAGTTGGTTGGGAAGACCGACCATGACTTTTTCGAGAAGACGCATGCTGACGCTTCCCGGGCCAAGGAACTCGAGATCATGGAGACCGGTTCCGAGAAAGTGGAGGAGTTGGAGCATGAAGTCTGGGAGGACCGGGAGGATACCTGGGTGCTGGTGACCAAGAAGGTGTGGCGCAATATGGAGGGTGAACTTCTGGGGACTTTTGGGGTCACCAACGATGTGACCGAGTTGATGAAAACGAGGGAGAACCTGGAACGCGTGGCGGAACAGTTGCAGATCGTGAATCAGGACATTGACGAGGAGCGTAATCTTTTACGACTGGTGATCGATAACATTCCGATGTTCGTTTATTTCAAGAACTTGAAGTCCAATTTTGTTTTGGTGAACCAGGGAATGGCCGATCTTTGTGGGGAGAGCTCCCCCGATGACCTGGTTGGGAAGCATGACCGGGATTATTTCACCGAAGATTTGTTTATTGGGTCCCAGGGAGATGAAAAGAGGATCATGAAGTCGGGCGAGCCGATCGTGAATAAGCTCGAGGAAATTTCCTGGAAGGACAATCACAAGACTTGGTCGATGTCGTCGAAATTTCCGTGGTATGATCCTGATGGAAATCTGATCGGAACATTCGGGGTTTCGGGGGACGTCACCGAGTTGGTGCAGACCCGAAATGATCTCGCCAAGATTGCTGGGGATTTGGCGAGGAAGAACGAGGCGATGGAGGAAGAACTGAGGCTGGCTCGTGAGATCCAGCAGGCGGGGGTCCCGAAGAGTCTACCGGAGATTGATGGCGGAGATTGGAAATTGAAATTCCAGCACATTTATCAACCGGCTACGGATCTGGCAGGTGACTTTCTGGAGGTCAGAAACCTGGGCGATGGTCGGGCGGGATTTTTGGTCTGCGATGTGATGGGGCACGGGGTGCGGGCTGCCCTGATTGTCTCGATGTTGCGGGGTTTGGTGGAAAAGCAGGGAAGGATTGCAGGGAGTCCGGGAGAATTTCTGGCCGGACTGAATGATGGCTTGTCCCATCTTCTTGAAAGGATTGGTCTGACCATGTTTGCGACGGCTTCGTATGGTGTGGTGGATTCAAGGAAAGGCGAAGTGTGTCTGGCTTCGGCGGGTCATCCTTCGCCCATTGGGAAGATTTCCGGGAAGGTCGAGGTGCTCGAGTTTGCCAAGGGAGCCAAAGGGCCGGCTCTGGGAATGTTGCCGGGGATGCCCTACGGAGAAATGGTGCTTCCTCTGGTTGGTTTGGAAGCTTTGTGGTGTTTCACCGATGGGGTGTTTGAGGTGCGGAATGGCTCGGACGAGGAGTATGGGGTGGAGAGGATGAAGGAGATTTTGGCATCTGAATCCGGTTTCCGGATTGTCGACTTGGTCGAGGATGCACGGAAGTTTTCCGAGGGGAGAGGATTTGAAGATGATGTGTGCCTTTTGGAGTTGGAAGTCTCGCGCAAGGCTTGAGCTTCCCGGTAGCTGTGCTACATGCATACCATCTTGAGCGAGCGAGTTGCAATTATGACCTCCGGCGGCGATGCCGCGGGGATGAATCCGGCGGTGAAATCGGCGGCCGAGTATTCCAAAAAATGCGGCATGGAGCCCTACCTCGTAGAGTGGGGATTGCGTGGGCTGATTGAAGGCTGGATCCACGCAGCAACACCAGAGCGTCTTTCGGGAATCCTGCATCGCGGAGGAACTGTTTTGGGCTCGTCGCGATCAAAGCGCTTTTTTGAATATCAATTCAGGAAGCAGGCTTTCGAAAATCTAGAAAAACTAGGGATTTCGAAATTGGTGGTGATCGGGGGAGACGGCTCGTTCAGCGCCTTGAATCAATTTCACGCAGACTTCGGTGTTCCTTTCGCTGGGATTCCCGCGACGATCGACAATGATATTCCCGGGACGGATTATTGTCTCGGGGTGGATACGGCCCTCAATATGATTCGTCAGAGCGTTGATTGTATTCGAGACACCGCAGCATCATTTTCGAGGGCTTTTGTTGTCGAGACGATGGGGCGTCATTGCGGATATCTGGCGATGACAAGCGCGTTGGCGACCGGGGCGGAGATCTGTTTGGTCCCGGAAATTGAATACGATTTGGATTCCATCGCAGAAAAGATGCGTTTGGAGAAAGAACAAGGCCGTCGGTATCTTCTCGCGATCGTGGCGGAAGGGACGGGCATGGGCGAAAGTCTGACCCGGTGGATGAATGATGCGCTGGGCATGGACGCTCGCCTGACCGTCCTGGGACATGTGCAGCGGGGTGGATCTCCGACTGTATATGACCGGATCATGGCCTTTAAATTTGCGGTGGCGGCCATTGATGCCCTCTGTTCCGGGGAGTCCAACCAGGTGATTGTTTTCAAAGACGGGACTTTTGGAAATATTGCTATCAGTGAGATTGCCGACATCAAGCACCACGTTGATGCCAATTTGATCGAGCTTTGCGAGGGCTTGAGTCGCTAGGGTTCCAAACGGGAGTTCATCTTGTAATCGCGGAAATGGGATGCCGTGATTAGATGAACCCTCTATGAAAACACGTTTGTTGAAGTTGTGGCGGGAGTGGCGAAATACTGCTCTGTTTTTTGGATTGGTGATTGTTCCGGTGAAGTCCGTTCTTGCTGATCTCAATTGGGTGCCGACCGGGTCGATGAATCCGACCATTCTGGAGGGTGATTTGGTTTATGTCGATAAGGCGGCTTATGACTTACGCGTTCCGTTGACTTTGAAGAGAGTGGCAGAGTGGGCAAATCCGGAGCGGGGAGATGTCGTGGTGTTCTTTTCCCCAGATGATGAAACCCGGATGGTGAAGCGGGTGATTGGTCTTCCGGGCGACACCCTGGAATTGATCAACAACGTTCTCGTGATCAATGGTCGGTCCGTTGATTATGGTCCTCTTTCAAGTGAACAAAGCAAAGGCTTGGCTCCGCAATGGCAGGAACGGGCAAGATTTGCCGAGGAGGGTCTGGATGGCCGGAGGCATGCCGTGATGGCCTTGGCGGGAGTGGAGAATCCCAAACGTAGTTTTGCTCCGATTAAGATTCCCGAGGGAAGTTATTTCATGATGGGCGACAACCGGGACAATAGTAGGGACTCCCGATTCTACGGAATTGTGAAGAGAGAACAAATCGTGGGAGAAGCCAAGCGCGTGCTGTTGTCCTTTGACCTGAACAACTGGCTCAAACCAAGGCTGTCCCGCTTTGGCGAGGCGCTTCAATAGTCGCGATCGAGGAGGTAGTGGGCGATCGCTTCAAGGCGAACCGCCTTCTTCCCGAAAGCCGAGAGAGCCGCGAGTGCCTTTTTAGTAAGGCGCGCGGCTTCTTTTTTGGATTTATCCAGACCAAGAATGGACGGGTAGGTGGCCTTATCGACGGCTTCGTCTTTGCCGGCCGTTTTTCCGAGTTGTTCGGTTGATTGAGTGACATCGAGAATGTCGTCGATGACCTGGAAGGCGAGACCGAGATTGTATCCGAAGTCGGTGAGGGCTGCGAGCTGTCTCGGAGTGGCGTTGGCGGTCATGCCGCCGAGGCGGAGGGAGGTGGTGAGAAGCGCGGCGGTTTTGTTTTCGTGAATGCGAATCAGCTGCGCCTTGCTGAGATCCTTACCTTCGCCTTCGAGATCGAGCACCTGTCCTCCGATGAGTTTTTTGGATCCGCCACAGGTCGAGAATTCGAGGAGAAGCTCTTTGAGGGAATAGCGTTTTGTTGGAGGGGTTTCGGCCAGGACAATGAAAGCCTCGGTGAGCAAGGCGTCGCCGGTGAGAACAGCCATGCCTTCGCCATAGACCTTGTGAGAGGTTGGTCGGCCACGGCGCAGGTCGTCGTCGTCCATCGAGGGAAGGTCGTCGTGCACAAGGGAATAAGTGTGCATGATTTCCACCGCACAGGCCGGGCGGAGGGCGTTTTCGGCTTCACCGCCACAGGCTTCGGCGGCGGCGAGGGTGAGAATGGGACGGAGCCGCTTGCCGCCGGCGAATACGGAGTAGCGCATGGCCTGATGAATGGTCCGGGGGCGTTCGGTGCTACGAGGGAGAAAGGCGTTCAGCGAATCATCGATGAGGGATTGCTGGCTTTTAAGATAGGCTTTGAGGTCGGACACGGGCTTGTTTTAGGAGGGGAATTGACGAAGGCCAAACTCTAAAGTCGATGGAATGACTGCTAGACGTTGGCGATTCTGGCCGTAGTTTCGATTCATGAAACTCAAAAGCATCTTTGTATGGCTGGCTTCGGCGCTGGCTCTCTCGGCCGCTCCATTGAAGTCGGGAGACGGCCTTCCCAAGTTGGAGGGGAAAAATCAGGACGGGAAAGTGGTGAAACTGGAAGCGGGGAAAGACCACAAGTGGCTTTTGATTTTCACCTACCCGAAAGCCCTGACCGGGGGATGAACCAGGCAGGTGTGCTCGGTGCGGGACGCATTCGATAAGTTGAAAAGCCACAAGGTCACGATTTTTGGTCTCTCCATGGACTCGGTGGAGAAGCAGAAGGAATTTTCCTCCAAGCATGAACTTCCCTACGATCTTATCGCTGATACCGATGGCAAGATCGCCAAGGCGCTGGGAGTGCCGCTCAAAATGGCCGGAAAATTCACGGCGCGTCAGGCTTATCTCTTCAAGGATGGTAGGCTTGTGTGGAAAGATGAAAATGGAGCCACCGCGACGCAGGGCGAGGATGTCCTGAAAGCTATTTCTTCTTCAGAGTAGGTTTGCCTTTGAGGTAACCGAGCGAGGTCAGGAAGCGATCAGTTTCGAGAACTGTTTCGTCGTATTTGGCCTTGTTGAAGAAGCCATGCGGCTCGCCGTCGTAGAGGTGGAGATCGCTGCGAACACCGAGGTCCTTCATGCGCTGTTTGTAATCTTCCGCAGTCGAGACTGGAATGAGGTTGTCCTTTGTGCCCAGGAAGGTGATGGTTGGCGGAGTCTCTTTTGAGAGATTGTGCAAGGGCGAGAAATCCTTCCAATAGGCTTTGACGCGATCGTGCCCGTAACCTTTGGGGCCGTTATCATAGACGGGATTGAAAAGAACGAGGGCATTGGGTCGGCAGCTCACCGAGCTGTCCTCTCCGGGTTCGTCGAACTTGGTATTGGTCCCGGTGGTGGCGGCGACGTGGCCTCCGGCGGAACCTCCTCCCGCAGCGAGTTTGTCGGGGTCGATTCCGAGTTCTTTCGCGTTGCTGCGAATCCATCGCACGGCGGATTTACCATCCTGTACACATTTGCGGGGATCGGTGCCGGCGTTTTTCTTGGTGCGGTAGTCTGCGCAGATTGCGACCATGCCGCGTGAGGCGAGGTAGCGGCTTTGCGGGTAGAATTGTGACGGACTGCCGCCATTCCATCCGCCGCCGAAGAAGAAGACGATGGCGGGGCGTTTGTCGGAAGCCTTATGACCTTCAGGATTAAAAATAAAGAGCGAGAGCTTTTTGTCGCCGACGGTTTTATAAACGACCTCCTTGTCGGGGGTGTCTTTCGCAGAGGCAGACGTGAGGACGAGGCAGGCAAGAAGAAGCCGGGGCAATTTGATCATGGGGAGAGGATACGGCGCGGAGGGGAAAAAACTAAGCTCTAAAAAACGCGCCCGGTTTCCCAAGGCGCGTTTGTAAGTGAGGGGAATGGGACGAGAGCTATGGTCCTTCGACGCACACCATGGTGACGTCGAGTCCTTCGTCATCGCCTTCGCCGATTCCCTCCACGCGGACATCTTCGTCGGAAAGAAGGTCGATGAGGGTATCCTCAAGGCCTCCATCGACGAGGAGGTTGTTAAATCGCTGGGCGACTTCTTCAGCGTTGTGGCCCGTAAATGTGATGGTGACTGAGTCCATGCGCCCGATATAAAAGGCGATTTTGGATCGTGGAAAGAAACTTTTTAAGAAGTTTTTTCAGGTGGGAATCTCTTCAGTCTCTCAACTTTTAAATGGCATAAAAAAACACGCTTCGGAATTCCGAAACGTGTTGAGAAAATTGAGATATTTTTTCCGTTGGATTAGCCGTTGGCAATCTTCATACGGAGAGTGGCCACACCGGTGATCGCGAGCACTCCGATCGCGACTAGGATTGCTGAAACAGGAAGGCCAATTCCGCCGGAAGGAACTTGTGCGAGAGGTCCGGAGGGGCCTGCTGCTTCTTTAATTTCAGGTTGAATCATGTCGCCTTGGGTCAGAGCTGGCTTGCCCAATTCCCCTCTCTGCGCGGCCACCATTTCTGGTGTGACGACAGGAGCGGAGTTGCCCCAGGAATTTCGAATGAAGGTAATGACGGAAGCGATGTTCTCGTCGGACTGTCCTGCTCCCATGGCAGGCATTGGAGCGGGGAAGTTGTATTCTTGTCCGGCTACGGTGATTGGGCCGGAGAGTCCACGGAGTTGAATTCCAATCAGGTTTTCGGGAGGCCCGGTGACCCACTCTGAATTGGCAAGTGGAGGCCCAAGGTTGGGCACCCCCGCACCTGCGGGGCCGTGGCAGGCGATGCAGAGGTTATACTGGGTTTTGCCGAGTTCCATTACTGCTGGGTCGATGGTGTTTTCTTCGCTCACGGTTTTTTCAGTGGGTGTTTGGTTTTGAGATTCGTCTTTGGGAGTCGTGCCGGACTTGGGATCGTCCGTTTTGGGCTCTTCGGTTTTGGTGTTTTTGGCAAGGGTCAAATTTCGAACCTCGTATGCAGGGGCCTTTTCATCGGATTCCTTGGTCAGAGTCAAGAGCCACGCGACAAGATCTCGAACTTCTTGTGGTTTGAGAATGGCCCCCATGGGTGGCATGGCAGAGGTTTGAGTGGGCCTTACTTTAAGGTCGGATTTCTGAATGCGCCAGCTTGTTTCTCCTTCCTTGAGATCGAAGTGGCTTTTTGTTTCCGCCAAAACGAGGCCTGCTTTGGTGGAACCATCGTGGAGGCTGAGGGTGGCGACGCCGAAACCAGGGGTGATTTGGGAGTTGGGGAGAATGATGGATTCGAGAAGTCCTTTGGCATTTTGGCGGAGGGCCACGCCCATCAGGTTGGGGCCTGCTTCGCCGCCTTCGGTGTGGCCGGACTCGTGACGGTGGCAGCGCATGCACTGGGCGGCTCCGTGGGACTGGAAAATCTTGAAGCCGTTCTTGGCATTCCCTCCGGCAAGGGTTGGAGTCCATTGGGCGAGCGGATCTTTTCCGGCGAGGGACTTTTGGTAGTCGGTGAGGGCGGTTTTCATGACCGGCTCGGGTCGGGAGCGGACGGCTGCCAGGAGTTCGAAGGTGGAGGCGGGGTCGCCCTTTCCGGCGGCGAGCTGGGTCATGCCATCGCGCAAGAGGGGAATAGCGTGCTCGGCGGGGAGAGCGGAGGCGATATTCCAGGCGGTTTGGCGTCGGGTCATACTCTTGGAGAGCAAGGCTCCGCGCAGGGCGGCAACATTGGCGGCGGGATCACGGGTGGCGGCGAGCTCCAGGGCGGAGGTGGCGAGTTGGTCGTTGGAGGATTGGGCCGCTTCGTTTAGGATTTTGGCGAGTTCGGCGCTCGGAGACTCGGCGAGTAGCTTGAGTGCTCCGGCGCGGGTCTCGCCATCGACTTTTTCATTTCGGATGAGCCGAGTGAGGGTGCCGGAATCGAGTTTGTCGTGTGAGAGTTCGTATTTGAGAGCCAAGCCGAGTGTTTTGGCGAGAACAGGGGTGTCGGACTGCAGGAGGAGGTGCAGGTTTTTGGCGAGGGCGTTTCTGAACTCGTCGGGCTCGCGGGGAGAGACCGGCGAATGTTTTCCGATGGACTGGTCGACGACGTGGGGCTTGGTCCACACTGAGATGAGTCGCATCGCTTCGAGGCGTTCGGCCCGGTCGTTCTTCTGATGAGAGGCGAATTTGATGAGGCGGAGGAGGTTCTTCTCGTGGCCGAGGCGATAGGCGCTGTGAAGGAGTCGGCGAATCATCATGCGGCTCAGGGGACGGCCGGGATTCTTGGAATCGGCGTTGTAGTCATCGAGGAGCGCGGCGAGAGCAGCCCGCACGCTGAAGAGTTCGGTGTCGTTGATGGCGCGGATGGCTTCGTTGGAGACGTGGAGGTCGGGGTCGGCAATAAAGCGCACGATTTCGGGATTCCGTAAACGGCGGAGGGCGATGACTGCGGCGCGGCGCACGGCGGCCGAGGCATGGGAGGCGAGAGAGATGATTTCTTTGGGCGTGGCGTTTCCGGTCAGCCCCATGATTCCGGCGTGGCGGAGGTAGGGGTCGCGGTCGTTATTTTCCTCGAGGAGGGCGACGAGGTGGCTGGTGCCGTCGGGGGCGGGCTTGCGACCAAGGGCGATGGCGGCGAGGGCGCGGACCCGGAGGCTGGGATCTTGGAGGAGAGGGAGGAGCGGCGAGCCGTCGGTGAGCGTGGATTCTCCAAGAGCTTGGGCGGCTTGCCCGCGGACGATGAGGTCGGCATTTTTGAGAGCCCGGATGAGGAAGTTGCTTGCCGGTTCGCTCTTCTCCTTGCGAGCGAGTATTCCCAGTCCCCAGATGCCGTGAAGTCGTTCGGTGGGATTGAGCCGTTGGTTGGCGGCGGAAATGAAGATAGGCAAAGCGTCCTCCCGACCTGCCAGATGGTATTGAGCGCGGAGGCGAAGGCGAAAGTCCGGGTGGGTGAGAAGTTTTGCGAGATCGTCGGAGCTCTTTTCGGAGATTCCGGAGGCGATGATTTTTGCGACTTCATCGCCGGTGTTGGATTGCTCCATGGTGTAGATCCGTCCGGCCTTGTGTGATTCCCATCCAGAGATGAAATCACTCACATAGAGCTTTCCATCATAGCCCCATTCCACGTCGGTGACGGCGGCGCCCCAGCTGAATTTGCCAAATTGGTCGAGGGCGAATCCGGCGCCTTTTCGCTTGATGCCGAAGTGCCAGATTCCGGAGGAGGCTGCTCCGCCGCGATAGTCGCAGATGAGGAACTGGTCGCGGCTTTTGAGTTGGTATCCGGTGCCGGGATAATAGGCCAGGCCGGAAGGGCCCGAGGTAAGATTGGCGATAGGCGGAACGATGTGAGCGGGTTGGTCGGGGAAGTGGGGCTCCCACATTTTCTCCTGCATCCATTGGTTGATGGGACGGTCCGGGACGCCGGCAGTTTTGTGGAAGGAATGAAGGACCTGATGGCCCATGCGCCAGCCGGAGTCGGCTCCGTCCATCATAAAGACGACACGCGCGCGATCGCCTTGGTCGGAATTGTTATCGACGGTGATGGCGGTGCCGTATTGGTCAAAGGCAATTTCCTTGGGGTTGCGGAGGCCGAAGTGGACCACCTCAAAGTTGGAGCCGTCGGGGTCGAAGCGGAAGATGGCACCTTGATTGGGGTATTTGTATTCGCGGCCTTCCCGGGTGGTGAAGTTGAAGCCACGGTCGCCGATGGTGGCATAAATGCGGCCATCGGGTCCGAGAGCGAAGCCGTTGAGATCATGGCCGGAGAAAGAGACGCGGACCCCCATGCCATTCTGGATGACCTCGCGCTCGTCCGAGATGAGGTCGCCGTCTTTGTCGGTGAGTGTCCAGATATTGGGAATGCAGGCGAAATAGATGGTGCCTTCGAAGGCCATGATGCCAGCGGCGGTTCCGTCGAGGATTTCGTTGAAGCCCTCGGCGAAGACTTTGGATTCATCGGCCACTCCGTCTCCGTCGGTGTCAACAAGGACGCGCACTTTTTCGGAAAATTTGGTGAGATCGGCGACAGGCTTTTTGTGGTCCCACTTCCTGTGCATCGCAATCCGGTCATCGGTGGTCTGCGCGGCAATATCGTCCATGAGCCAATAGAGATGCCTGCGGTTATCCTCGACACTCGTCCCGAAGCGGTGGGTTTCGGCGACAAAGACGCGGCCTTGTTCATCGACGGAGAGAGCGGTGGGCGAGTAGACGCCGGAGGAGACGTTGTCGGCGAAGATTTTAACCTCGGTGCCGTCGGGAACGGAGAGACCGGGAATGGCATCGGAGGAAATGAGCCCGTCTTTATCGGCATTGCCACCACCGGAGGTCCGGGGAAATTTAGGTTCGGCGAGATCAGTGAAGAGGATGTGATCGGCATTGATGACACCCCAGCCCCCGCGTTCGGTATCGATGATGCGGAGTTGAGCCGTTTTCCCTTTGAGTCCAGAGACGTCCCAAATCGTGGGGCGCATCGTGAGGTCGTTTTGTCCGGTGGCTTCTTGGGTGATTTTGCCGTCCACTAAGAGCTGGACGGCTGTTTTGCCGGGGTGCTCGCCTCCTGAGACGAGGAGAGCGATGTTGGGGAGCTGAATTTTGAATTCGGGGGAGGTCAGTGAGCCGGTTGAGGCGTCGCCTTGGTGAGCTGAGCTGACGTAGTAGAGGTTGGCATATTTTTTGACGGTGCCATTCATGCCGGTCGGGCTGGACGAGGTGGGGGACTTGCCAAAAGCGGCGCCCTCGACTTTCCATTCGCCGAAGCCATCCGATTCGAAGGCATCGAACAAAATTTCAGCAGCATGGAGGGAGCCCGAAAGGGCGAGAAGAGTGGTCAGAATGCGCATGATGGTCGGAAAAAGTGATGCTCGAAGTGGCTGCTGATGCCGTTATCCATCGGGCGGGGCAGGGGTTTGGGCAAATAGAAAAAACTTTTCGAGCGGAAATTTGTCTGTGAAATGAAAAATGGATCCAGGTGGAGTCCTTGAATCCATTGAAGTTCTTGGAAGAGGATGTCGGGGCCGATCCTTCGATTGATGAGCCGGCTTTCCTTTAAGAGATTTTTTTTGAATCCGTATTTCAATTTCAGGCGAAAACCCTACTGAGATGAAAAAAACACTCAAAAGACTACCTCTTGTTCTCGCCCCCTTGATTCTCATCTCGGGTGATCTTCGTGCCGCTGATCCTGCGGAAGCTAAAACGATTGGCCGGATTGTCCGTGAGCGGCCGGATCTGTCCAATTTTCTCCAGCTTCTTGAGAAGACCGAAGTTGGGTCACAGTTGTCGGAGCGCACAAATATCCGGCGCACGATTTTTGCGCCTACTGATGCGGCTTTCGCCGAACTTCCAAAAGACTCTCTTAAGACCCTCCTTGCGCCGCGCAACGACGACCGGCT
>JAQWZU010000182.1 GCA_029253285.1 Akkermansiaceae bacterium
TTCTGCCCGCGCGTCGGAGCTTTATCTTCAATAACGGGTTCGAGGTCAATAATGCACAGATTGCTTCGACCGAACCGACAACTCCCGCTGTCGATATCGAAAGCGTGGACTTCCTTCCGGTGAGCGGAAATCAGGATGAGGAATATATTGTTCTTAAGAATCGCGAGGGATCTTCGGACATTGATCTCTCGGGGTGGACGCTGAGCGGAGGGGTTGATTACACCTTCCCCGAGGGGACGGTGATTCTAGCTGGAGCAGGAAGCTCGGCTTCGGGTTATCAAGGCCTTCTGCACGTGGCGCGTGACTCGGCAAGTTTCCGTGCGAGGACGACCGGCCCAAAAGGTGGTGAATTCCGCTATGTGCAGGGTGGCTATCAAGGGCAGCTTTCGGCACGCGGAGAGAGTATCGAGCTTCGTAATGACTCAGGCGTGTTGATTGATTCTTTCACCTATACTGGCACGCCGACGGTGAACCAACTTGCGCTCCGGGTGACTGAGGTGAATTATCATCCAGCTGATCCGACTGCTGCGGAATCGGCGGCTCTTCCGGGAGTGGTTGATTCGGACTTTGAGTTTGTGGAATTGAAGAATATTTCCGGGGCCAGCATTGATCTTGGGAACTCATCCTTTGCCGAAGGTGTCGAATATACCTTTGATGCTCCTCTCACGCTCGCAGCTGGAGGACGAATCATTCTAGCTAAGAATCCGGCGGCATTTGCGATTCGTTATCCTGCGGTTTCCTCGCCGTTAGCCGGGCCATTCATTGGGCAATTGGACAATGATGGTGAGACCCTGCGACTCGTGGATGGAGTGGGAGAAAACATTCTCGTTTTCACTTATAATGATCGTTGGTATCCGCCGAGTGATGGAGGTGGTTTATCCCTCGTGATTCGTGATGATGCGACGGCTTACAATGAACTGAGCGATCCTGCGATGTGGGCCGCCAGTGAATTGGCAGGTGGCTCTCCGGGAATCGGTGATACTTCCTGGCAGGTTCATTTCAATGCCTGGCAGGAAGGGTTTTTCCCAAGCGCCGAGTGGCTTACCGATGGTGCCTTTGATGCCGACCCTGATGGGGATGGTCGCGAGAACTGGGAAGAGTATGCCTACGCCACTAATCCTCTTGTCGCGGATGCCGCTCAGGTTTCAGGGACGGAAGTTGAGGTCGAAGGGGTCAACTACCTCGCCATTGAAGTACGTCGAGTCTCCAATGGCGCGGATCTTGTGTGGTCTCTTCAGAAAAGTGCAACGCTGGCCTCTTGGCCACTGGAGCCGTCGGTTCTTGTGACTAATACCAGCAATGGAGACGGATCAGAGACGGCCGTCATTCGTGAGAGCTCTCTCCTCGGCACCGATGAACGAAAGTTCATTCGTTTGCACCTCGAGCTTTTGACTGAGTAGGAGGTTTTTCTTTCCCGTTCTTGATCCTGCTGCTTGCACTCGTCACAATTTTCCACATGGAAAAACGACGACTGGGAACGAGCGGTATTGTGGTCAGTGAAATTTGCATGGGGACGATGACTTTCGGAACTCAGGCCGACAAGGAAGAGAGTTTTCGTATTATGAATGCCTCGGTGGAGGCGGGGATTGATTTTTTTGACACTGCGGAGGTTTATCCCGTTCCCCCGTCGGAGGAATTGGCCGGATTAACCGAGACTTGGATGGGGGAGTGGCTGGAGAATGTGCCCCGCGAGTCGGTGATCATTGCCTCGAAGATTGCGGGAGCGGCGCATGGTTGGTTTTGTCCTCCGATTCGTCACGGCAAGGCGGCCTTGGACCGGGTGCATCTTCGGAAAGCGCTTGAGGGAAGTTTGCGCAGGTTGAAGACCGACTACATTGACCTCTATCAAATCCACTGGCCCGATCACGGCATGCGGGCTGCGGATACCCTTGAGGTGCTTGACGAGTTTGTGAAGGAGGGGAAGGTTCGTGCGATTGGGTTGAGCAACGACGATGCCTATGGCGTGATGAAGAGCCTCTGGACAAGCGAGCTAGAAGGGCTGACGCGCATTGACACCATTCAGAATAATTTCTCGCTGAACAACCGTCGGGACGAAGATCGACTCGCGGAATGTCTTCGTCAGGAGCAGGTGAGTTTGCTTCCCTACAGTCCGCTTGCGGGCGGGGTGCTGACGGGGAAATACAACGACGGAGTTCCCGATGATGCGCGCTTTGCGGAATATTTGAACCACGGCGGGCCTCGTCAGAAGGCGATGGCGGGACGGTTCGTGAATGAGAAGTCACTGGCCTCGACCCGGCGTTTTGGGAAGATTGCGAAGGAACTGGATCTGGATGTGACCACTCTGGCAGCTGCCTGGAGCAAGCAGCACGACTATGTAGCGTCGACGATTGTTGGCGTGAGCAAGGTTTCCCAGATGGCGCCAATCATGAGAGCGGCGGGCTTGGTTTTGGATGATGACACTCTGGCGAAAATCGATGAAGTGAGTGAGGAAATCATGTATCCGATGGGATAGTGGTAAAAAAGCGCTTGCGATAAGTTGCATGCAACCATAAGGGTCAGCATGAGCATTCAGGCGAGAGCAGATTTGCGAACCTTTGGGCGGAAGTTGGAAGGAATGGCGGCCTGTCTCCTTCCATTTGAAGAAGACGGACGGATTGCCCGGGAAGCATTTCAGGATGCAGTGCGACGGACTGAAGAAGCGGGCTTGAAGTGCGCCGTCAATATGGATACCGGCTACGCCAATTATCTCACCGAGGAGGAGCGAAAGGATGTTCTGGTATGGACCCGTGAGGCGCTCGGACCGGACAAACCGTTTGTGGCCGGAGTTTTTGTGGAAGGGCTCGAAGGCGATTTGGCAGATCTCTATCGGACCGGTGGTGATCAGATCGCGGAGCTTGGCGGGACGCCAATTCTGTTTCAGACGACCCGTTTTCATGACTGGACTTCGGATGAGATCGTGAAGCTTTATGCTGAGGTTTGTCAGAATTACGATTCCGTGTTGGGATTTGAGCTGGGAAAAATGTTTGCTCCGAATGGGATGATTTATTCGGAAGAGGTCGTGCGGGGCTTAATGGGAATTCCCTCCTTGAAGGGAATGAAACATTCTTCACTGAGCCGGGGAGAGGAGCTTAAGCGCTTGGCCTTGCGTGACGAAGTTCGGCCCGACTTTCGCATTTATACCGGAAATGATCTGGGCATCGATATGATCGAATATGGATCAGACTACCTTTTGGGCCTGGCGGCATTTTGTCCGGAGAAATTCGCGGAACGCGATCGTCTCTGGGAACAAGGTGATGAGACTTATCATGAATTGAATGACGCCCTACAGTATCTTGGAAATGTTGCTTTCCGGGAGGACGTTCCGGCTTACAAGCACAGTTGTGCGGTCTTTCAGCATCTACTGGGTCGCATTCCCAGTAGCGAGCCGCATCCGATGTGCCCCCGTCGTCCGGAGTGGGAGGCTGGAATGCTCTCGGATTGCGCGAAACGATTAGGCTACTCTCTCTAATGTCCAAGTCCTCCCCAACTGTGACAATGGCTCGGATTGCTGAAGCCGCAGGTGTCTCCAAGGCCACAGTTTCACGCGCCCTGGGTGGCTCCTCGTTGATTGGAGGTCCGGTCGTGTCACATGTGAAAGCAGTGGCGGAGAAGATGGGCTATGTGAGGCGGAACCAACGTCGCCATTCCGAGCGTTCGATTTTGACAATCAAATTGGTCCTCCCTCTTGCGGCGAGTCGGACGGCCAATTTGTTTTATAGCTTGTTTGATCTGGTGGATGGCTTGCGCGAGGGCTTGAGCCCCTCGGGGACAAACATTATCGTGGAGACTGCGGGGAAGGATTATGTGCCATTTCCTCACAAGAAAGGAGGAGAAGTGGATGCCTTTGTTTTTGCCTTCCATCGTCCTCCGGCTGCGGTGTTCGAGGAGATCAAGGAGAAGGGTGCCAAGTGTCTCGTGCTGAATCGTGTGGTGCGGGGCGTACGACAGGTGGTGAGCGATCACTGCGATGCGATGCGGCAGGTGGCGGAACACTTGTCTTCGAAAGGGGTCGCGGGGAATTGTTGTTTTGTCGGATACCGTGGGATTGAGGATGTCATGAGGATGCGGGAGCAGGGCTTCACCGAAGGCTGCGCTGAAAATGGCATAACTTTTGAGGTAAAGGAGGATGTTTGGATCGCAGATTCCCCAGAGGGGATTAAGTGCGAGAAAATCAACGCGGAGTATGAACGCGGAGTGCGGGTATTCGTTGGGGTCAATGACGTGGTCGGGTCATTGTTGGTTCAGAAACTACATGAACTTGGCTACAAGATTCCCCATGACATTCTCGTCACCGGGTGCGATAACAGCCCGCTCTGTGATGTGATCATTCCAAGGCTGACCACGGTGGATTTGTCGATCAGAACACTCGCGATGCGTGCCGGTCGGAACCTTCATGACGGTATTGTGAATGGAGTGGAGAGCGAGCAGTCCATTTTGGTGCGAGGCGAACTCCTGATTGGCGAAACAACTTAAGCGATGAATTATCCCGAATTGGCGATCCACACTTTCACCACCAAGCCGTGGTCGATGAGTGAGTGTATTGAAGGCTATGCCCGACGTGGCATTGGCGGAATTTCAATTTGGCGTGAGACCCTCGAAGGCGAAGATCTTTGTCAGGTGAAACAGCAGATTCAGGACGCGGGTTTGGAGGGGATCTCGTTAGTGCGGGGAGGGTTTTTTACCGGAGCGACGGGGAAGGAACGCCGGGATGCTCTTGAAGTGAACCGCCAGGCCTTGAAGGAAGCGGAGATTTTAGAACTTCCCAGTATTGTTTTGGTCTGCGGGGCCACGGTGGGGCAGACGCCGGGCGAGAATTACGCACAGATTCGCGATGGCATCGGCGCGATTGCCGATGAGGCCGACAGGATGGGCGTACGACTTTTGGTTGAGCCTTTGCATCCGATTTATGCGGGGGATCGTTCGGCGATTTCTTCGCTCAGGATGGCCAATGATCTTTGCGAAGAATTGAATCACGCCAATGTCGGAATTGCTCTCGATGTCTACCATGTTTGGTGGGAACACGATCTTGCGGAACAAATCGAGCGCTGCGCGCAAGGCGGGTGGCTCGATACTTATCACATTTGCGACTTCAAGCCGGATCAATCCGACATGCTTCTCGATCGCGGGATCATGGGCGAGGGTTGCGTGGATTTACGGGGGATTGATCGCATGATGAGCGAAGCGGGATTCGACGGACGCCGTGAAGTGGAGATCTTTTCTTCAAAGTGGTGGGCCCGCGACCAAAACGAATTTCTCGACGAGATCTTGAATGCTTACCACGAAATTTACCGAACAACATGAGCACTGAAACGATAGGAATTATTATGAACGGCGTCACCGGACGTATGGGAACCAATCAGCACCTCGTGCGCTCGATCCTCGCGATTCGCGAGCAGGGCGGGGTGGCTTTGGAAGATGGCACGGTCTTGATGCCGGATCCCATTTTGACCGGTCGCAATGAGGAAAAGCTTAAGGCGCTGGCGGAGAAACATGGAGTAAAGAAATACACCACCGCTCTCGATAGTGTGCTCGCGGATGACTCTTATCAGATTTTTTTCGACGCTTCGGGGACTCCCTACCGGGTTGGTTTCCTCGAGAGGGCCATCGCTGCTGGAAAGCACATTTATTGCGAGAAGCCCACGGCGGTTCTCTCGTCGGAAGCGTATCGCATCGCGGAGGTTGCAGAAGCTGCCGGAGTGAAAAATGGTACGGTTCAGGACAAGCTATGGCTTCCGGGAATTCAGGCTTTCAAGCAACTTAAGGAGTCGGGCTTCTTTGGTGAGATCCTCTCGGTGCGTGGCGAATTTGGATACTGGGTCTTCACTGGTCATGATGAAGATCAACCGACCCAGCGTCCAAGCTGGAATTACCGCAGCGAAGATGGCGGCGGAATCATCATCGATATGCACTGTCACTGGCGTTACGTCGTCGACAATCTCTTCGGCGAAATTACCGATGTCTTCACGCATGCCGCGACTCATCTTCCCGAGCGCATTGGTGAAGATGGACAACCCTACAAGTGCACCGCCGATGATGCAGCTTACGCTTTGTTCAAAACCAAGACAGGCGTGATTTGTCAGTTCAATTCATCCTGGGATGTCCGCGTTCGCCGCGATGACCTCTTCACGATGCAAGTCGATGGAACGAAGGGCAGCGCCATCGTGGGACTGCGGAAATGCTGGGCCCAGAGTATGGAAAATACGCCTCGTCCGATTTGGAATCCCGATGTCGATAGTCCGATTGATTTCAATGATCATTGGGAAGTTGTCGATCCCGGTCCTTGTGACAATGCCTTCAAGATCCAGTGGGAGATGTTTCTCAAGCACGTTGCTCGCGAGGAGCAATTTCCGTGGACTCTCCGTGAAGGCGCGAAGGGCGTAGAACTCGCGGAAAAATCACTGGAGAGTCACCATAAGGGTGCTTGGGTTTCTCTTGGGTAAGGTCTTTCTGAAAATACGGCTGTCATATCTTCACTCGAATGAGCAAAGAAATTGATTCGACAACTCAACACCTGTGGAAAGGTTCAGACCCGGGGTCTGATTTGGGTCAAGGAAGTGTCTTGAAGATTACGGGGAGACGCTGTCCCTTCGGGATTTGAGTCGCTTGCAGTGACAATTTGACTCGTAAAGGTTTTTGAAGAAGCCACGCTCGGGAAATGAAATATTTATTGATCGTGCTTTTTGTATTCGCTGGAATCGCAGCCGCGGCAGAGAAAAAACCGAACATTCTCTTCATTTATTCTGACGATCATTCGCACCGCTCGGTAAGTTGTTATCCGGAGGCCTTTGATTGGGTGGACACGCCGAACATCGATGCTTTGGCGGAAAAGGGGGTGCGTTTTTCCTCAGCGTATATCGGAACCTGGTGCATGCCTTCGCGGGCCACGATATTGACCGGAATGCATCAGTGGGGAGTGAAGTCGATGCGTATGGAAGGGACCTACCCGGGCAGTGCCTATGATCCCAAGCAGTGCCCTTTCTGGCCAAGCGTGTTTCGGGCAAAGGGATATCAAACCGCGCAGATTGGGAAGTGGCACACTGGTGTCGATACCGGGTTCGGGCGCGATTGGGATCATCAGATCGTCTGGAACCGACCGAGGCACACTGACAACTCGGGCCAGTATTATTACAATCAGTTGATCGAGAAGAATGGCGGTAAGGCGGTGATGACCGGGGGATACACTACGGACAACTACACGAAATGGGCGCTGGATTATTTGCACGGCCGCGAGGGGAGAGTTGATGACAAGCCTTGGTATTTGTGGGTCTGTTTTGGCGCGGTGCATGGGCCATTTACGCCCGCGGACCGGCATCTGAAAAGCTATCCGGACGCGGCCATCGAACCGCCAGCTGATATTTATCCGGGGGAATCACGAAAGGGGAAGCCAAAGTACGTGCGCGAGACGGAATCGTGGGTAAGAGGTGAAAACGGAGAGCCGGAATTGAATACCGGGAAGGCAACGCAAAGGACGGTGACCAATAACGTGGTGCATGGGAATACTCTAAACGATTGGGTGCGCCAGTATCACCAGGGCGTGTTGGCGATCGATGAGGCGGTTGGGAAATTGGTCGCGGCTTTGAAGGAGACCGGTCAGTATGAAAATACCTTGATCGTTTTCACCAGCGACCAGGGCATTGCCTGGGGGCAGCATGGCTTTCGGGTGAAATTGGCCCCGTACGATGCGACGATCCTTTCGCCGATGATCGTGAGTATGCCCTCGCGTTTGCCGAGCGGGAAGGTGTGTTCGCATCCGGTTTCGGGGGTTGATCTGCCGCCGACCTTTTTTTCATTTGCGGGAATCGATCTGCCCTGGAAGATGCATGGGCACGATTTATCTCCGCTTTTGAAGAGTCCGGAATCTGCTCCGTGGTCCAAGCCCGTGCTGACGGGATTGACGGGGTCGAGTTACGGAAAAGATTGTAATAAGATTCCCACACCGAGCGATCATAAGGCAGGAGGAAAGAAGCTTTATCTTGGCCCGGATCCAGGGGTGCCGTGGTGGGTATCCTTGCGGGATGGGGATTTGAAATATATTCGGACTCTGATCGAAGGAGAAGTCGAAGAGCTCTACAACCTCAAGGAAGATCCGGAGGAGTTGATCAATCTTGCCCGGAATCCCGCTCATCGGAGGAAAGTTCTGGAGCTGAGGGGAAAGACGATTGCGGAGTTGAAGCGCACGGATGCCGGGATGGTGGATGATTTGCCGAAACCGGCGACATTGCCGTGATTTCACAACTGAGCGCTCTCTTCCGAGAGATGAGGGTCGAGATTGGGAACGCCAATGGGTTGGTTTTTCTTTAAAGCGTTGGCTTGGGTTGAATTCCATGAATGAAATTGAGGGAGGTCTTCGTAGGTTCTGGGTCTCTATGTTGATGAAAAGGTGTGTAATTTCCCTCGCGCTTGCCGGACTGGCCGGAAGTCTTTTTGGTGCCGAGTTGACGTCGAAAGAGGTCGAGTTTTTTGAAAACAAGATTCGGCCGATTCTTGCGGAGAGCTGCTACGAGTGTCATAACAGCGTGGACAAGAAAAAGGGCGATCTGGCGCTCGATTACCGTGATGCACTTTTGGAGAGCGATGTCATTGTTCCGGGCAAGCCGGAGGAAAGCCCGCTGATTCTCGCGATTCGGCATGGCGGGGATTACGAGGCGATGCCGCCAAAGTCTCCGAAGCTCGCCAACATCATCATTAAGAATTTCGAGGACTGGATCCGCATGGGAGCCCCGGATCCCCGGACGACGAAACCGACGAAGGAAGATCTGGCGAATCAGGTCGATTGGGAATCGGTGCGGGATCGCCGGAAAGAATGGTGGGCCTTCCAGCCTTTAAGGAAATCGCAGGCTCCTTCGGCGAAGCAGCCAGAGTGGAATGGGAACGTGATTGATCAATTTATCTCTGCGGGCCTTGCAAAAGGCAAACTACAGCCGGCGGGCAAAGCCACTCCGGCCGCTTTGGTCAGGCGGGTGCATCTGATTCTGACGGGGCTACCTCCAAAACCCGAGGTGGTGGAGGCCTTCGTTGCTGATCCAAGCGAGACCGCCTACGAAAAAATGGTCGATGATCTGATGACGACGAAGCAATATGGCGAACGTTGGGCGCGATACTGGATGGATTGGTATCGCTACGCCGAGTCGCACGGGAGTGAAGGCGACCCGGCGATTCCCTATGCTAATCAGTACCGAGATTACCTCGTAAGGGCGCTGAATGCGGATGTGCCTTATGACCAGATGATCCGGGAGCACCTCGCGGGGGACTTGCTTGAAAAGCCCCGCATCAATGCAGAGCTTGGCTTAAATGAATCTGCCATTGGGCCGGCGCATTTTCGGATGGTGCCACACGGCTTCGGGGTGACGGATGCTTACGATGAGCAAATCACCTTCACGGATAATCAGGTGGATGTTGTTTCAAAAGCGATGCTGGGGATGACTGTTTCCTGTGCCCGTTGTCACAACCATAAGTTTGACCCGATCAGTCAGAAGGATTTTTATAAGTTCTACGGCATCATGATCGGGAGTCGTCCGGCGATAGTGAATGTTGATTCGCCGGAGTTGAAGGAGTTACACCGCAAGCAACTTTCGAAAATGAAGCCCGCGCTGCGGCGTGCCTTTGCAGATTATTGGCTTGGGGTTGTGGACGGGGCGATTGGAAAACTTGAAGTGAGTAAGCTTGAAAAAATCAAAGAAACAGATCCTCTCGCGGCTTGGGCGAAGTTGAACGGAGTGAAAGATATCGCGAGGAGGATCGCTGATCTTGAAAAGAAGCATCAGGAATCCCTGGTGCATAATGAGAAGACGAAATCCTCGGCGACTTTCTATGCTGATCTTCGCGATCCCAAGACCTACGCCAGGTGGTTTGAAAATGGCAATGGTCTGGGAGAGGGGCCCAGTGGGGCGGGCGCTTTCGCAATTGCGGGCGGTGGCGAGAAGGCGTTGACGGGGATTTATCCGTCCGGCGTTTATAGTCATTTGATTTCGGATAAGCACAGCGCAACGCTGAGTTCGGTTTTTCACAAAGCGAAAGGTGACAAGGCGATGATGCGCGTGGTGGGATCGAAAGCGCAGGCTCGCTTCGTGATGCGGAGCTATCCACTGAGTCATGGCTTGGTGCATCCGGCGGCTCAATTGAACTCGACATTGGGTTGGGTCGAAAATCGCAAATATACATATTGGAACGGCGAGAAGGGGTATTTCCAGGTCAATACCGGGCCGGACTCAACGACGAGAGGCGGCGGTGATCGTTCGTGGTTCGGGGTTCTGGAGGCCTACGCGGGTCAGGGCGCGATGCGTGATGTCGGCGTTCCAATTGTTGTATTCCCGAAAGCGACTGAGGTAATTAATGACCGGGCGAGTTTGCTGGAGTTCTACCGGACCATCTTGCGCTCTGCGTTGAGTGCCTGGAAGAGTGGCCCGATGAATGATGATCAGGCTCAGCTTCTCAATGCATTTGTGAGTCGGGGTTTCCTACCGAATGCGGTGAAGACGCTCCCCAAAGGACTGCGGGCCCAGATTGAAACTTATCGCAAGCTGGAAAGTGAAATCCGGGTGCCGGTTCGGGCTCCGGGTGTGATGGAGGGAGAGGTTTGGGATCAGCCGCTCCTGAGTCGTGGTGATTATAAGAAAGAAGAGGAGCCGGTTGAGCGGACTTTTTTGGAGATCTTCGACGGAAAGCCATATTCAAAAACCGAGAGCGGACGTCGTGAGTTGGCCGAGGATATTTTGCGGGAGAACAACCCGCTGACTTCGCGCGTGATTGTGAACCGTTTGTGGAATCATGTCTTCGGTCGCGGGCTCGTTGCTTCTGCGGATAATTTCGGGCGTTTGGGCAAAGAGCCATCGCACCCCGAACTTCTTGATACTCTGGCAATCGACTTCCGGGCCAGCGGCTGGAAGATGAAGCCCTTCGTAAAACAACTCGTGATGAGCCGGACTTTTCGTTCGGCAAGCCTGCCTCCGCGAGCTAATGGCGACCGCGATGCGGAAAATGAAATGCTCGCTTACTTTCCGCCCCGTCGATTGGATGCCGAGGCCATTCTGGATACCATTAATCATATCGCAACCGGAGGAGGCGGGCAGCGGGCGATGTATCGGGCAGTGCGACGTAATCGGCTCGATCCTTTTTTGAAGGCATTCAATTTGCCAATTCCTACTTCGACGGTCGGGGATCGCAATTTGACCAATGTTCCCGCTCAGGCGCTGACTTTGATGAATGGTCGCGAAGTCGCGCAAGCGGCCCGACAGTGGAGTCAGCGGATTAAGAATGATCAATCGCTGAAGACATCTGAGGCGAAAGTAAGGCGCTTCTTCCTGCAAGCCTATGCACGACCTCCGAGTGCGGAGGAGCTCGCGGCGAGTGTGGCTTATCTGGATGGGAAGGTTGATGATGACACCGGCCGGCTTCGGGAAAAGCACGCTGTTGTTTCAGAATCTTTGTCGGAGGTTGAAAAAGAGCGAGAGGCGATTCTGGGGCCTATTCGATCTAAGTTGCAGGCGGAAGTTGATCGCCGGAATTCGGTAGCTGCGAAAAACAAAAAGCCGGTGGATTTGAAGCCAATCGGGCGCTGGGATTTTGAAGGGAATAGCGATGATTCCGTCAGCGGCTTGAAGGGGATATTGAAAGGAAATGCGAAGGTCATCGATGGGGCGCTGCATCTGAATGGCGGCTGCTTGATGAGCGAGCCTTTGAAGACGAATCTCGGAGCAAAGACGCTGGAGGTTCTCGTGCAGCTCGACAAATTGAATCAACAAGGTGGCGGAGCGATGACGGTGCAGACCGTCGACGGGGTTACTTTTGACAGTATCGTTTTCGGGGAGAAAGATCCAGGTCAGTGGCTTTCGGGAAGTAACAGTTTCACTCGGACGGAGGGCTTTGGCGGACCGCAGGAGAAAGACGCCAATGCCAAGGCGGTGCGTATTGCCATCGTGTATCATCAGGATGGCCGGATTGAGGCCTATCGCGATGGACGGTTGTATGGGAAATCATATCGGAAGGGGAATACTCACAAGTATCAGGCGGGCCGATCACAGGTCGTGCTCGGTCTTCGTCATGGTGTGAATCCCGGCGGAGGGCGGATGTTGACCGGGAAGGTATTTGAAGCGCGTCTCTATGATCGGGCGCTCACGAGGGAAGAGGTGGCCGCAGCGGCCTCGGGATCGATGGTGGAAATTGTGACCGCTAAAATGATCGACGATTCATTGAACGATTCGCAAGGAGCGGCAGCTACCAAGTTGAAGTATAAGATCGCCAGGATTTCCAAAGAACTCGCCGGGATTGACCGCGAACTCGCCGAACGAAAAGCAGCCATGTCCGGCACGGGCGATCCTTTTTACCGCTTCGCGCATGCTCTCTTGAACTCCAAAGAATTGATTTATGTCCATTGATCTCAAAACCCGCCGGGAATTCCTCAAGCTGACGTCCAGCGGAGTCAGCGCCGTTGCGCTTTCCAGTCTCATCAACGGGAACCAGGCTTGGGGTGCGTCCAAGCCGAAGTTGCATCACGCGCAGAAGGCCAAGTCGGTCATCTTTCTCTACATGTCGGGCGGGGTTTCCCATGTCGATTCCTTTGATCCCAAGGCCGCGCTCAAAAAACGCCATGGTCAGAAGATGCCGGTGGCGGTGGAGCGAACGCAGTTCGACGCCAACGGGAATATTTTCGCGTCACCGTGGGAGATCGGGCGCTATGGAAAGTCCGGTTTGGAAATGACAAACATGTTTCCCAAGATCGCGGAGCGGGCCGATGACCTGGCGATTGTCCGTTCAATGACGGCGAAATTCAGCGAGCACGCTCAGGGGAATTTCTTCATGCACACCGGCTTTCCCTTCCTGGGCTATCCGAGTGCCGGGGCGTGGGTGAACTACGGATGTGGCTCGATGAATCCCAATCTGCCGGGCTACGTCGTGCTGCAATCAAAGCGGGCCACGACTCCGCACGGCGGAGTGAGTATTTTTGGAAATGGTTTTCTTCCGGCGGCGACCCAGGGATCGATTTTTAATATTTCGGGGAATCAAGCAGTCCCCAATATCGCGCCGGGAATGCTCAAGTTGGAGCAACGTCGCGCGCTTGATTTTATCGGTGGACTGGACCGGAAGTTTGCCGAACGAACGGCGGCCAAAGACGCTGTGATGGCTTCGGTGAAAAATGCCGAGACTGCGTATCTCATGCAGGAAGCCGTGCCGGAACTCACCGATATCAGCGAAGAAAGTGAAGCGACCAAAGAGCTCTATGGCGTGAATAGCAGCAACGAGCATCAGGCCGAATATGCGCGGCAGTGTCTCATGGCGCGGCGTCTCGTGGAGCGCGGAGTGCGCTTTGTGGAGTTGTCGTGTTGCAGCCACGGGATCGGTGGAGGAAACGGGGGGAATCCCTGGGACCAACATGGAGATTTAGCGAAAGGACACGGAAAGATGGCGGAGCAAGTTGATGGTCCCATCGCCGCATTACTTACCGACCTCAAGGAGCGGGGGTTATTGGAGGAAACCCTCGTCGTCTTCACTGGAGAATTTGGCCGTACGCCCTTTTCGCAAGGAGGCAAAGGCCGGGATCACAATCCCTATGGCTTCAGTCTCTGGCTATCCGGCGGCGGTGTGAAAGGCGGCCAGACCCACGGAGCGACCGATGAACTGGGCTACAAAGCAATCGATCAAGTCTCCACCGTCTATGACCTCTGGGCGACGGTCCTGCACCAACTCGGAATAGACCATGAGAAGCTTACCTACCGCTGGGGAGGACGGGATCTTCGCCTGACGGATGTGCATGGCGAGGTCTGGTCGGATTTGGTGGGCTGAACCCGTCAAGTTACTGCAGGGGCTGCCCGGGGAGGACTTTTGGTCGGGGCTGGTTGGGGATTTCATGTTTTCCTTAAATCTTCGCGATAAGATGCCGGAAATGGAGCGTATCCAAAGGTTCATTTATGAAGTTAGTCTCAACCACTTTACTGCTGGCGCTGAGCGCGATAGCGGCATCAGCAGCAGCCCCAAACGCGCGATATGTTCGCGTCGAATTGCCCGGAAACGGTAAAACGCTTACTTTGGCCGAGGTCGAAGTGATCAGCAAAGGTAAGAATATTGCCAAATCCGGGAAAGCCACCCAGTCGAGCGTCGGAGCCGGAGGTGTTCCCGAGCGGGCCATCGATGGGAATAAGAACCCGTCCTACACCAAAGGGGGGCAGACTCACACCAGCGAAGGCAAGGCGAACCCGTGGTGGGAGCTTGATCTCGGTAAACCCCAGGCCATCGACAAAGTTTCGATTTGGAACCGGGGTGATGGTCTCGATGGGAGGCTCGCCAATTTCACGATTACCCTTCTCGACGCCAATCGTAAGGCTGTCTTTAAGAAGGACAATCTCGCGGCGCCGAAAGTCTCGGTGGATTTTAACTTTGGTAAAAAAGTGGCGGTTACCTATCACGGAGGCAAGGGTGAGGCCCAGAAAGTGGCCAAGTCGGTCGATGTTCCTTCGGGTCATAAAGACCCCTCGCCCTTCAAGTTCGCCAAAGGCGACGTGGTTTCCATTATAGGGAATGGCCTCGCCGACCGCATGCAGCATGATGGTTGGCTGGAGACCCTTCTTCAGGCTGAGACCAAGGGGCTGCAGCTGAGCTTCCGTAACATGAGCCTCACCGGAGACCGCGCCAACAAGCATCCCCGCTCGAGAGGATTTACCCCGATGGCCGAATATCTTCAGTTGGTAAAAGCGGATGTCGTACTCGCGATGTATGGTTATAACGAGTCCTTCGACACTACTCCGGAGAACTACCGTAAGGAACTCGCCAAGCTGGTCGAGACCATCCGCAAGGCCCAGCCCAACGGCAAGACCTTCCCTCGCATCGTGCTCGCCAGCCCGATCGCACACGAGAATCTTAAAGATCCCAACCTCCCCAGCGGAAAGGCCAACAACAAACGTCTTCTAGCGATGACCGAAGCGACCCGTCTCGCCGCCAGCGAGAACGGCGTGGCGTTTCTTGATCTCTTCAACCCTTCTCTGGCGCTGTATTCCACCAGCAACATCCCCCTGACCTTGAATGGAATTCACCTTAATGAAGACGGCAACCGCATGATCGGTGAGGTGATCGCACAAGGACTACTCAACAAGAAAATTCAGGCATCCCCAAGTCATCAGCCGCTACGCGAAGCGGTCCTTGATAAGAACTGGCATTGGCACAATCGTTATCGCGCCACTGACGGAAACGATGTTTGGGGCGGACGCTCCGGGCTCAAATTCGTCGATGGACAGACCAATGCCGAGGTTCTCCAGCACGAACTCAAGATGCTCGATGTCACCACGGCCAATCGCGATCAGCGGATTTGGGCAAAGGCCGCGGGCAAGGATTTGCGAGTCAGCGATGCTAATGTTCCCGCGCCTGTTCCGGTGAAATCCAATGTCGGAGGAAAGTCCCGGAGCTCAAGCAAGCAGAAGGAAGGAAGCTTGAAGTATCTCGACGGCAAGGAAGCGATTTCCAAGATGCACATTGCTGAAGGGTTTAAAGTGAACCTTTTTGCGGACGAGAAGAAGTTCCCGGAATTGGCCAATCCGGTTCAGTTGCAGGTCGATGGCAAAGGACGTCTCTGGGCGGCAGCCTGGGCCACTTACCCCAAGTGGGAGCCCTTGAAGAAGATGAACGATTCGCTTCTCATCTTCGAAGATAAGAACAAGGACGGCGTGGCTGACGGAGTGAAGGAATTCGCCAAGGTGCACAATCCTCTCGGTTTCGAATTCTGGAATGGTGGCGTTGTTGTCACCAGCCAGCCGGACATTATTTTCCTGAAGGACACCGACGGTGATGACGTTGCTGATGTTCGTTTTGTCCTGATGCAGGGCATCGGATCATCCGACACCCACCATGCCGCGAACAACTTGATCTTCGGACCTGACGGAGGCATTTACTGGCAGAGTGGAATTTTCCTCCAGCACAATCATGAGACCCCTTGGGGGCCGTCCCTGACGACCGGATCCTCGGGAATGTATCGCTTCGACCCTCGTCGTTACACCGTCACCTTCCATGCCGGCAACAGCCCGAACCCGCACGGAACGAGCTTTGACAAGTATGGTTATCTTTACGCCAACGACGGAACCGGTGGTCGTTCCTATCAGGTCCGCCCCAGTGGCAAGGGTTTCAAGATGTATCCTCTCCTGAACAAAGAGGTGCGCCCGGTGGCAGCGGATACCATTGTTTCCAGCAGCCACTTCCCGGAAGAGATGGACGGCAATTTCCTCGTTTCCAACACCATCGGCTATCGCGGGATCAAGCAATACAAACTTCACCGCGATGGCTTCGAAGAGAAGAAATACAAGCTTGGTGAAGTCTGGGGAACTCCTGAGGAGCAATTGCTTTATAGTGACGACGGAAACTTCCGTCCGACCGATGCGGTCTTCGGAGAAGACGGTGCACTCTACATTGCCGACTGGCACAATGTCATCATCGGTCACATGCAGCATAACGTGCGCGACCCGAACCGCGACAAGCGTCACGGCCGGATTTACCGCATGACTTACAATGGTCGTCCGCTGCAAAAACCGGTCAAAATTGATGGTGCGTCCATTTCCGCTCTGCTCGACAACTTCAAGCACCCCGTCATGGAAGTGCGTCACCGCACCCGGATCGAACTCAGCGAGCGCGATACCGATGCCGTGATCAAAGAGACGCAGAAATGGATTAAGCAGTTTAGTGCTTCGAACAAGGATCATGGCATTCCGCTTCTCGAAGCACTCTGGATTCATCAGCAGCACAACGTGCGGAACGAAGAGCTCCTCAATGCCGTGCTCGGTTCATCTGACCCCCATGTCGCAATGGGCGCGAAGACCGTGAAGCACTTCTGGACTGATGCTGATCCGACTCTCGGGAAACAGGAGATCGAAGAGGAAGAAGAAATGGTCCTTAAAAAAGGGGGCATTGAATCCGACACTGCTGATCTCACCACGATCCGTGTGAATACCGTCGTGGAAAAGATTCAGTATGACGTGAAGGAAGTGACCGTGAAGGCGGGCAAGAAGATCAAGCTGATCCTCGTGAACCCTGACTTCATGCCTCACAACTTGGTCATCGTGAAACCAGGAACCGCTGATTCGGTGGCTAATGCGGCCATTGCTCTCGGAGCCGATGGTTTTAAAAAGCAGTTCCTGCCGGATGATCCAAATATCCTCCACGCCACTAAACTTCTCGACAAGGGAGAGACTCAGGAGATCGAATTCACCGCGCCGGCCACGGCCGGAGACTACCCCTTCATCTGCACCTTCCCCGGACACGCCACCATCATGCGCGGCGTCATGCATGTGAAGTAAGGAGACCGGTTTAAATCAAAAGCCACCAGCCGTAAGGCTTGGTGGCTTATTTTATGCCGGCGGCCTTCCTCGCTTTGGCGACGCTTTCTTTGGAAAGCTGGGCGGCGGTGGCACGGATCTTGGCGCCTTTGTCGGTTTCGAAGAGGTAGACTTTGTCGTTCTCGATGCCGATAAGTTTGGCTTTGATCGCGGTGCCTTTCGAGCTGGTCCATTCTTCGACCTTGCCGCCGTCGACTTTGACGATTTTTGGTTCGTTGCCGTCGCCGAGGGCGAAGGTTCCTTCCTGGATGGATTTGCGAATCTTGGCGCGGGCGTCTTTGAAGATGGTTCCGTATTGCTGGCTCTTCATTGCGGGATGATTGTAGGATCCATAGATCTGGGTCATGCCGGGGTCGGTAAAGATGACGATGGGGATGGATGATCCGCCCCTCTCGTAGGCGTCTTTTACGAGCCCGGGGAGGGCAAACTTTTCGCCGGTATCCACGACGACGCTTTGGGAGAATCCGAGAACTGCTTTGCTAGCCGACACACTGACGGCTCCTGGGCAGGCCACTCATGTGGCGATCATTGATTTTTTGGCGATGACGAAGGCGATGGGCTGCTTTGCCTTGGCGGCTTTTTTGGCGGCGGCTTCGAGTTGCCCGAGGTGGTGCGATCCTTTGGGAATGTCAAAGGCCCCGGCGATTGAGCAGAGCGCGAGTGAAAGAGCGATGAGGTGTTTCATGGCGATCCAATGTGGACCCAAAATGGTGAGTTGTGAAGGAGGAATCTTTGGAGCGATTCTCTCGCGGGTGCGCTTGGCTTGTGAAATGATTTGGGTATTCTGCGGGAGTGATCCTTGCCGCCTCCTCTTATGAAGTTGCCCCTGTTGTGGCATTGCTGGGTATGGTGTTGGGGAGTGTGGTGATTGTTTCGCTCCTTTTGGTGAGGGCAAAACAGTCGCTTTTGGTGGGGTATTTCGCCTGTGGCGTGATTCTAGCGAACATTGGGGCGACAATGTGGCTGGGGGATTCTTCGGCGGAGGCGATCGCAATTTTAGCGGAATTGGGAGTGGTCTTGTTGATGTTTACCCTGGGGATTGAATTTTCGCTTCGGGAGTTGGTGCATCTTCGAAAAGTGGTCCTCGGGGGAGGAGGAATGCAGATGTTGCTTACTACTTTGGTGGGGATGGCGGTGGGCTGGGCTTTTGGATTGAGTGGGACGGGATTGCTGGTGGTGGGGTTTGCGATGGCCTTGTCGTCGACGGCGGTGAGTATCAAATCGTTTCAGGATATGGGGCAGCCGGATACGCCCGGAGCGCGGATGGCGCTCGGAGTGGCGATTTTCCAGGATCTTGCGGTGATCCTATTCATGGTGCTTCTTCCTTCCCTGGTGGGAGACGGGGCTGGCGGAGCGGGCCCGATTTTTCAGGCACTGGGAAAGGGGATTCTCTTTTTAACGCTGTGTTGGGGACTGAGTGTCTATGTTGTGCCGCATTTGCTTCATGCCGTGGCGACATCGGGAAGCCGGGAGTTGTTCACCGTGACGGTGGTGGGGCTTTGCGCGGCGATTGCCTGGGGTGCGAATTGGTTTGGCCTGAGCTTGGCACTGGGAGCTTTTGCGGGTGGGTTGGTGGTGAGTGAGTCGATCTATTCGCACAAAGTGCTGGCAGATGTGCTGCCGTTTAAAGACCTTTTCTTGACCGTCTTTTTTGTGTCAGTGGGCTTGTTAATTGATCTGGAGATCGTGATGCAATTCTGGTGGATCATCGGGTTGGGGGTGTTGGGGATTGTCGCGGTGAAGGGATTTGTGATTGCCATGATTGCCCGACGCCTCGGGCTTCGCTTTAAGCAGGCATTGATGGCCGGGGCGGCTCTCTCGAGTAGTGGGGAATTCTCGTTGGTTCTTTTGGGTCGAGCTTCGGAGTTGGGCGGGGTGAGTCCCGGGGTCGAGCAGATGTTGCTGGCGTGCACGGCAGTTTCGATGGCCTTGGTTCCCACCTTGATGCGTCTGGCGGGGCCGGTCTCGAAGCCCCTGGAATCACTCAAAATATTTCAGCCATCCAAATGCTGCGATGAGCTCCGTCTGGGATCCCAAGTGGAGTCGCTGCGGGATCACGTTGTTATTTGCGGATACGGTCCGGTGGGACAGGCGCTTCATGAGGCGATGGATCGGCTGTCGGTTCCGGTCGTCGTGATTGAGATGAACGCGGGGACGGTGAAGACGCTTCATGAACGTGGCGTGCAGGTTCTCTTTGCCGATGCGACAAATGTCGAGACGATGAAGTTGGCCCGGGTGGAGGATGCCCGGGCGATTGCCTTTACTTTCCCTGAACCACTTTTAGCGGTTGAAGGTGTCCGTGCAGCGCGGACTTTAAACAGTGGAGTGGTGACCTACGCCCGGGCCAAGTTTGGCAGCGGAGTGAAGTTGCTGAAGAAGGAAGGAGTGCATCATATCTTCCACGATGAAGCGACGAGTGGCAAGGCGATGGTGACCGCCGTGCTTGGTTGCTATGAGGTCGAATAAAATGCGCTATTCCGGGAGGTCAGGGAGATCCGGAAGATCTGGCAGGTCTATCTTCCCTGGAAGCGGAGGGGCGGTGGGAACCTTGGGTGCGGTGGCTTCAGGGCCCGGAGCCGCAGGAGTGCCGGGCCTATCGGGAATGAAAACGGTGGGTCTGACAGGTGCCGGAGTATAGGGATCGGGTTGGGGAAGGTCGGCGAAGATTTTGTTGGTGGATGCGACGATGGGATCCTCGGGTTTCTTTTTGTTCTTGGTAAAATACTTGTTGGAGATGTTCTTCCCGAATTTTTGAGTGGCAGAGGCCGCGCGCTTGGTGGCGTCGACGGTGGCGGAGCCAGCCTGTTGGACGATGCGGGTTGGCGTTTCAAGCAGACTGCAGGAGGTGAGCAAAAAGCAAATCGGGAGGAGTCGAAGCATGGTGGGATTGTTCCTCAAATTGCGAAGAGAGGCAGTAAAAAAAGCCCGCAGGAAGATCCTGCGGGCTTTGAGAGAGGTGGGAAAGTGATCAATCCTTTCGCTTGAGCTGCGGGAAGAGGACGACGTCGCGAATGGTCGGTGCTCCGGTGAGGAGCATGATCAGGCGATCGATGCCAATGCCGATGCCTCCAGCGGGGGGCATACCGTGCTCGAGGGACTCGACGAAGTCTTCGTCGATTTCCTGAGCTTCGCCTCCGGATTGCTCCTGGAGACGCCGGCGTTGAACGTCGGGGTCATTGAGCTCGGAGTAACCGGGCGAGATTTCCTGTCCGTTGATGATTAGTTCGTAGACATCGATCACTTTGGGGTTCTCAGGATTCTCCTTCGCCAGCGGGATGAGCTTGGAATCGACGTGTGTCACGAAGCAGGGATCGAAGGTATGTTCCTCGACAAGCTTTTCGAAGACTTGTTGGGTCACTTCGTAGTCTTCGAGGTGGTCGTGAATCTCGAGCTTGAATTCGGATTGGGCTTTGGCGCGTCGCTCGTCGGCAGAGAGGTCGAACCAATCGTCCCCGGCGACGCCTTTGATGAGATCTTGGTAAGGAGTGCGCTTCCAGGGGGGGGAGAGGTCGAGGGTGCGGACATGCTCTCCATTTTCGTCTTGATGTTCGATCTGCAGGGTCCCGAAGAACTTCTCGGCAAGATGGCAGACCATCTCTTCGACGAGGTCGGCCATGATCTCGAAGTCACCGAAGGCCTGGTAGGCTTCGAGCATGGTGAATTCGGGATTGTGACGGCGGGAGATTCCTTCGTTACGGAAGTTTCGGTTGAGTTCGAAGACCTTGGTCAGGCCGCCGACAAGGAGACGCTTTAGGTGCAACTCGGGAGCGATGCGCATGGTGAGCGGCATATCGAGAGCATTGTGATGTGTCTGGAATGGACGGGCTGCCGCACCACCGGCCACGTCATGCAACATGGGTGTTTCGACTTCGAGGTAGCCGCGTTCGTGGAGGAAGTTGCGAATCTCCGCGACAATCTGTGAACGGATGATGAAGAGATCCGCGCTGGGCTGATTTGACATCAGGTCGAGGTGGCGCTTGCGATACTTCGTTTCACGATCGGAAAGTCCGTGCCACTTGTCGGGCATGGGGCGAAGGGCCTTGGAAAGCATGGTGAGGGAAGAGACCTTCACGGAAGGTTCGCCTTTTCCGGTGGTGAAGGTCGAACCGGAGACGCCAACCCAGTCGCCGAGGTCGAGGAGCTGGTAAACGGACCAGTCCAGCTCGGGGACTTCTTTCTTATTAATGTAAATCTGAATGCGGCCATGGGCGTCGCCGAGAGTGGCGAAGACCGATTTGCCCATGTCACGGATGGCGAGGAGGCGACCGGCGATGGTCACTGATTTGTCATCAGCGAATTCGGCTTTGAGTTCGCCCGGGGTGGTGGTGACTTTGAATTTGGCGCCGTAAGGGTCGATGCCTAATTCCTTCAACTTGCCGAGCTTTTCGCGTCTGACCGCAATGAGTTCCTCGGATGTGGATTGTGGAGACGGGTTTTCGTCGCTCATTTCGGGCGGGACTTTAGGGCTCCGGAGCCGCTTGAACAGGTTAATTCCGGGTATCTGAACAAGCTTCTCGGTAAAAAACGAAACATTTTATATTTTTACTAGACGGATTCGGAAATCCAGCTGATGATATGTTTAGTAATAAACCATATCATTTGGGGGGAAGGCGGCCTTGTTTGATTTTTCAGTAAGTCGACAGGGCCGCTGTATTTTTGGTCATGAGGAAACGTTTTCGCGATTGAGGAAGAGTTCTGGATGGTGAGTTTCTACTCAAAATCAAAGGCTTAGGAGGAAACTCGGTAAAAAATTGAAATTTTTCCGTTTTCCACTAGCCAAAGGTAAAAAGTGGGTCAAATTGACCCCAGAACACTTTTCACACCATTTGGGGGGGACAGCAGCCCTGTTCGACTTTTTAGGAAGTCGGCGGGGCTGCTGCATTTTGTACGGGTTTCATTTTTTTCGAGAGTGTGTTTGAGGCGTGAATTTGTAAGGAATCACCCGTGAGCGAAAAGGACACAGTGGAGAGGTTGCGGGAAGCCATTCATCAGGCGAGAGCCAGGGTGTATCGAGTGGGAAAAAGGACTCCGTTAGAGCAGTTGCCGCTGGAGGGGCTTCCGAAGCAGGTTTGGGTAAAGCGGGAGGACCTCGGGCCGGTAAAGGCCTACAAGTGGCGTGGGGCATTTAATGCCATGGCTTGTCTATCAAAAGAGGAACGCAAAGGGGGAGTCGTGGCAGCCTCGGCGGGAAATCATGCTCAGGGAATTGCCATCGGAGCCAGGGAGTTGGAATGCCATGCGACGATTTTCATGCCTGAACCCACGCCCTTGGTGAAGCGCAAGGCAGTGATGGCCCACGGAGGAGAGAAGGTTACAATTGAATTGGTCGGGGACAGTTTTTCGGAAGCGCAGGATGCGGCCCTAGCTTATGCTGGAGAAACCGGGGCAGCGTTCATTCCTCCTTATGACTCCATTGAGGTGATGGCAGGGCAGGGGACCCTGGCGGACGAAATTTTCTCATCGGGCAAGGGACCCTTTGACCGGGTGTATATTGCGATCGGAGGAGGGGGGCTTGCAGCATCAGTCGCGACTTGGCTGAAGAGTTATTGGCCGGAAGTGAAAGTTATCGGGGTTGAGGGGGTGGATCAGGCCTCGATGTCGGCGGCTTTTGAAAATGGTGGGCCCACCGCACTCGAGTATGTCGATATTTTTTGTGATGGGACGGCGGTGACCAAAGTCGGGAAGTTGACGTACGAGATTTGCCGTCGTCAGCTTGACGAGATGATCACGGTGACGAATCAGGAAGTTTCGGCGGCGATAAAGTTGCATTGGGATGGCTTGAGGGTGATTCCGGAACCCAGCGGCGCGATGAGCCTGGCTGGTTATCTTCAACAACAAAGAGAGGGTTTGGTTGGTGAAGAAGAGAAAGTTCTTACTATTCTTTGTGGTGCGAATATGGATTTTGCCAAGTTGAGTGATATTTCCCGGCAGGCGGGAGTCAATCCTCGGCGGGATCGAAGCTGGCGATTCACGATTCCGGAGGAGAATGGTTCCTTGGTAAAGCTTCTTACAGATCTCCCGGGTGGCGTCTCTATCACCGATCTCCAATACGGGCGAAGTGCCCAGGATCCGCAGCTCCCTGTGTTGACCTTGGCGGTGCCGGAAGATGAGGAGGCGGAATTTGGGGAGTGGTTGTCCGAGCAGCAGGCCCAGGCAGTGGATGTCTCGGGAGAGGCCGAAGTTTCCTACCGGGTGATTCGTTATTCTCCTTCTTTGTTCCGGGCTCCTCTTTTTGTAGAGGTGGAATTTCCAGAGCGGGCGGGAGCTTTGCGGGCCTTTATGCGGGAGGTCAGTCCTTTAGTGAGCCTTTGTTATTTCAATTACACCTATTCGGGGGAGCGAGTGGGGCGGGCCTTGCTGGGGCTGGATTTTCCGGATGCTGAAAGTCTTCGAAACGGCCGTGAGCTTGTCATGGCCTGTGCTGGGAAGACAGTTCGCGCGGTGAAGGAAGTTTCTTTGGATCACCTCGGCGGGGCGAGATAGCTGATCTAGGGAGCGGGCTGTTCCGAATGAACGCGATGGTGTTCTTGAAGAATGTCTCAATCTTGTTACCTCTTCGGGGTGCAGAACAGTTTCTATCAGGCCTTCGATACCGAGAGGGCGTCGGGATATCGTGCGGAGGGAGATTTTCGCAGCCCTTTTCAAATCGACCGGGATCGCGTTCTGCATACGCCGGCCTTTCGCCGGCTTCAGAGCAAGACTCAGGTTTTTTGGAGCGGGGAGTATGATTTTTATCGCACACGTTTGACGCATTCGCTTGAGGTGGCGCAGATCGGCAAGTCGATTTGTCGTTGGTTGTTGCACTCAAGCGATGACCTTGATGAGAGCTTTCACCTTGATGAGGATTTGGTGGAGGCGATTTGTTTGTCTCATGATCTGGGGCATCCGCCATTTGGACATGCGGGTGAGCGATCGCTGAATCACTTCATGGCCGAATATGGCGGCTTCGAGGGAAATGCGCAGACGCTGCGCTTGCTCAACGAGCGGATCTTTTCGCAAAGCCGGAAAGGGATGGATCCATCGCGTGCTTTTCTCGACGGGGTGCTCAAGTATAAGTCGCTTTGGACGGAGTTGAGGACGGCGAAGGGGAAGCTGCCCAAAAACCATTTTCTTTATGATTCGCAGGTGAACCATTTGAGCTGGGCGATGGGAGAACAGGATTTTCCGGTGGAATTGGTTCCGGGTGATGTGCGCGATGGATTCAAATCAATCGAATGTCAGGTCATGGATTGGGCCGATGATACGGCCTACTCGTTGAATGATCTTGCGGATAGTGTGCGGGCGGGATTTTTGACGATTGAACGCATCGAGCGATGGGCGGAGCAACGCGAAGAATCAGTGGAGGAAGGAAGTCCTTTGGCTGAGTTGATCAAGGCGCTTCGGGGACAGCGAATCGAGCCCTTCATCGGGAAGCGAATCGGTAGATATATTCAGTCGGCGCGTCTGGAGCGAGATACCAATTTCCTGAGTGCGACCAGTCATCGCTACGCCTTTAAAGTGGTCGTGGATGAGGCGACGAGAGCAGAAAGTGAACTCTTCAAGAGCCTGGCGTATGAAGTGGTGTTCCTCTCTCCACAGCTCAAGCAATTGGAGCACAAGGGAAGCTACATGTTACGGCGTCTTTGGGAATTGTTAGAGAAACGCTACGTTTTTGGTGAAGCGATCGATGGACAGGATTTTCAACTTCTTAATGAAGCGGACTCACAGGAGATTGATGAGTGTGAGACTCCGGCTCAACGGGCTCGCCTGGTTTGTGATCATCTCGCGGGGATGACCGATGGCTATGCTGCACGGACTTTTCGTCGACTTTTTGAGCCCGGGTTTGGAAGCATCGGAGATTTGGTTGGGTAGGGATTGGTTATGAAAGTTTTGTTGATGCTGATCATTTTGGTAGGAAGTCTCTCCGGTCAAAATCTTAAGAGCATTCTGTTGCATCAACGAGATTCAGGAGGATGGCCGAAGAATAAAGATTATGAGGCCAAGATGGATCGAGAAAAGCTGCGTCAAGAAAAGGGGCTGAACGATTCTACTTTCGACAATGGGGCGACAACTTCGGAGATGCGGATTTTGGCAAAGGAATTTCGAGAGAATGGCGGGAAGAAGTATCTCGAGGCTTTCCATATGGGGCTGAAGTTTTGTCTCGATGCGCAATATGAGAATGGCGGGTG
>JAQWZU010000190.1 GCA_029253285.1 Akkermansiaceae bacterium
AAGCGTTTCATAGCCGACAGGCTTTGACGCTGATTCTTGAGCTGCGGCGCTACCAACGAGAAGGGCAGTAAGGCCCATCGCTGCAGCGGCTTTTAGAGTTTTTGTTTTCATTTTCGTTTTCTTTTTCTTTGGAGTTTAAGACTCATTTTCACGAAGAAAATGAGTTTCCGCAGGCAATCCACTGGAAAGCTATCGCTGGGGACGGGGGGTGGTCAATGCCTTTTTTGCCATTTTGTTCATTTTTTTAAACGGAAAAACCCTTGTGGTTTCAACAAAGCTCACCATTTCGCCACCTACCACTGAGAAATCAGCTCAAACTCCTTCATTCTGGAATCCAAATCATGCGAAGTCACAGCCTCCAGGGCTCTCGTGGAAAAGTCCTGACAGGTATAGGACGCGAGAATCGACCCAATCACAACGGCCCGCCGAAGCTGGGCGAAGCTGGGTGCCACGGCATTTTGAGAGGCCAGATGCCCGATCATCCCACCAAGAAAAGTATCCCCCGCCCCTGTCGGATCCTCAAGATCTCTCAATGGCCAGGCTCCACAGCGAAAAAATTCGTTCTCACCAAATAATAGAGCACCGAACTCCCCCAGTTTGATTACAACATATTGCGGCCCTTTCTCTTGGAGGCGCTCACCGGCCAAGATGAGATTATTCGTTCCGGCATATTCGCGGGCCTCTCCTTCATTGATCACTAAGAGGTCAATTTTTGCCATCACCTCTTCCAATTCATCACGCGCAATGGCAATCCATAGATCCATGGTGTCGGCCACCACGAACTTCTCCGACGCCGTGCACTGGGAAATCAGCTGCAATTGGTTCAGCGGGGCCATGTTGGCCAGCACTACAAAGGGAGACGAGGCCACGGCATCGGGAACTTTCACTTCCCAGTGCTCCAGAACATTGATCGCCACGTTGTGGGTGGTTCTCTCATTCATATTTTCGTGATATTCACCACTCCAGGTGAAGGATTCTTCGCTCGAATACTCCAGACCACCAAGGTCCACCCCGTTACCCTCGAGCATCGTTAAATGGCCTGCCGGGAAATCATGACCCACGATCCCCAAAAGGTGAACCGGGGAGGCCAACTTGGCTGCAGCCAGGGCGGCGTAACTAGCGGATCCTCCAAGGAGGCCTTTTTCGTCCGCTGAGGGAGTTTTTACATTATCTATGGCGACTGATCCGCCCACGAGTATCGACATTCTATTTAGTGGCTTTGGTTGATTAGAGTAGAGAGTATCAGAGACGCTTCTTCCTTTGGGGAATCGGCCTGCAACAAATGAGACACCACGACACATCGGCGGGCTCCGGCCGCAATAACCTCATCAAGATTCACGGGCTTGATCCCGCCAATGCAAAATACGGGGATTTTCGAACCCACGGTAGATTGCACTTCGGAAATATTACTTAATCCGATCGCCGGGCGCCCCTCTTTTGTGGGTGTGGGGAAAAGGGGGCCAAATCCAATATAGTCTGCCCCTTCTTCCAGCGCGGACCGGGCCTGCTCAACCGAATGGGTGGAGCGCCCAATAAGCACTCCATCTTCAAGAATTTCTCTTGCGGCTAACAAGTTCCCATCGCCCTGGCCCAGGTGCAATCCGTGGGCGCGACAATCCCGGGCAAGATTCACGTGATCATTAACAACAAAGGGAATGGAAAACTCGTCGCACGCCTCCCGGAGCAAAATCGCCAGAGGAAGCAATGCATCAGGCTGATGGGCTTTCGCCCTCAACTGAAGCACGCCGACGCCTCCATCCAAGAGGGAGCGCGCCATTACGACGGCCTTACTTTTATCAACATAGCCCAAGTCAACGATCCCATATAGGAAAGCATCCGAAATACCGACCATCGCCTATAGCTCCTTCTCTTTCAGGTATTTCTCCACCCAGGCGATATCGTATTTCCCGTTAATGAAATCCGGATGATCAATAATCTCCTGCTGGAAAGGAATCGTCGTTTTGATTCCACGAATCGTGAATTCAGCAAGAGCCCTTTTCATTCGCGCAATGGCCACCTCTCGGGAGGAAGCGGTCACGATCAACTTGGCAATCATGGAGTCGTAATAAGGAGGCACGGTATAACCGGAGTAGACATGCGTATCGACGCGAACTCCCTTGCCACCCGGAGCATACCAAAGGTCGATCGTTCCGGGGCTTGGGGTAAAGTTGTTGTATGGATCTTCGGCATTAATGCGACATTCGATGGAATGCCCTCGAGGCTCGGTTCCGATCACATGCTCCGAGACCGGATCCCCCGCAGCAATACGGATCTGCTCTTTGATCAATTCACAGCCCATCACCTCCTCGGTCACAGGATGCTCTACCTGAATCCGGGTATTCATCTCCATGAAATAGAAATCAGTAGCATCGGCATTCACCAAATACTCAATCGTGCCTGCATTCCGGTATTCAATGGCTTTGATCAAGCTGACCGAGGCAATAGCCATCCTCTCGCGAAGCTCTTCGGAAATCAACGGACTTGGACACTCCTCGATGATCTTTTGGTTGCGCCGTTGCATTGAGCAATCCCGCTCGCCCAACTGGAGGTAATTTCCGTAATTGTCAGCCAGTATCTGAAATTCGATATGGTGGGGCTCAAGAACGAGCTTTTCGATGTAGCAATCCCCATTATTGAAGCAGGCTTCGGCCTCTTTGGATGCCGCATTGAATTGGCTTTCGAATTCGCTTTCATCCATCACCGGGCGCATGCCACGCCCCCCTCCACCGGCCGTAGCCTTCACCATGACCGGAAATCCAATTCCCTTGGCCAAGGCCAAGCCTTCTTCGATCGAGGCCACAATCCCATCGGACCCCGGAGTTACCGGCACTCCGTTTGCCAAAGCCGTGGCGCGGGCGGTATTTTTATCACCCATAGTCCGGATCACCTCGGCAGAGGGGCCGATAAACTCAATGTTACAGCTTTCGCAGATCTCTGCGAAACGGGCATTTTCCGAAAGAAAACCGTATCCCGGATGGATGGCATCAGCCTCCATGATCTCCGCGGCCGCAATGATCCGATCGGGCTTCAGATAACTTTCTTTGCTGGGGCCCGGCCCGATGCAGACCGCATCATCAGCAAGTTGGACATGCATTGAATCAACATCAGCCTCAGAATAGACAGCGATTGATTCCACACCGAGTTCACGGCAGGCACGGATAATTCTTAGGGCAATTTCACCCCGATTGGCTACGAGGACGCGCGAAAACATAAGAAAATCAGGGGTAGATTACTGAAGTCGGAAAAGAGCATCCCCAAACTGCACGGAATTGCCGTCATCGACACAAACCTGAGCAATCGTCCCGGATTTTTCCGCCTTAATCTCATTCATCACTTTCATTGCCTCAATGATACAGAGGGTTTGCCCTTCACTAACCGCATCACCGACTTCCACAAAATTGGGAGATTCGGGAGAAGACTTACGATAAAATGTCCCCACCATCGGTGAGGAGATTTCCTCTCCAGCAGGCTCGGGAGCAGCGCTCTCAGCTGCAGGTGCGGCGGGGGCCTGAGCAGGTGCCGCAAGCGGAGCGACAGGAGCCGGGGCTGAACCGAGAGATCCCAAAAGACTTTGAATCTCATCGATATCTACCCCTTTCTTCAGCTTGAGATTAAAATCTTCCTTTTCGTATTGGAATTGCGAAAGCCCATGGTCATCCATGAGTTTGACGATTTTTTTGATTTCAGTGAGGTCCACAGAATGATTTTTTGGAGTTGCTGAAGGCCAGTATGTCTTAAATGAACGAATGGGCAACCCTAAGCGCAAAGAGAATGTTCGCGCTTTCTGACTTCCCCTCTCGGCATGATTTCGTCATACTGGCCTTTCCGGCGAGAATTCACTCCCTTCGGAACACCAACCTACCGATCAACCACCGCTACCAGTGCTCGAACTGAAAGATGTTTGTTTCGCCATTAATAAAGATGGTGAACCCCATAATCTCGTCGACCGTGTCAGCCTCAAGATTCCCCGAGGCCACTTCATGGCTATCGTTGGGCCTTCCGGTTGCGGAAAAACCACCCTGCTCAAGACCGTAGCCGGCCTCAATCCGGAATCTGACGGTTCCCTGTGGTGGGATGGACGTGACCTCTCAGAGGAAGGAGACCTGGAGCCTTGGGAAATTGGATACGTCCCGCAGTTTTCAATCGCTTATGACCAGCTCAGCGTCGACGAATCTGTCGAGGCCTCCACAAAGCTCCGCGTGAAAACCCGTGGAACCAAAGATCTCGACCACCGCATTGACCGTGTTCTCGAGGAAACCGGACTAGCTCCCATTGCCGACCGGCCCGTGAGCGTTCTTTCGGGGGGGCAAAAAAGACGTCTCGGCCTCGCCATGGAACTGGTTTCCGACCCCAAGCTCCTCCTTTGTGACGAGGTCACCAGTGGCCTCGATCCTCGATCTGAACGGGAAATCGTCAATCTCCTCCACGACATCTCGCGCAAAGAAGGCCGCATTGTCCTCTCTGTCACCCACTCGCTGGCTCACCTGGAGCTTTACGACTCGATTCTGGTTCTTCATGAAGGCCGCGTCGCCTATCACGGCACTCCGGATCAGCTCACCCACTACTTCTCAGTAGATCATACCGAGCTCGTCTACCCGCAACTCGCGAAGCAAAGCTCCGAAAAATGGCGTTCCTCCTGGCTCAAACACCAGCAAACCTACTACTCCAAGATCGAGCGCAACCGCAAAGCGCTCATTGATCAGGGGATTCTCAAATTGGAACACACCGTCCATACCGAGCCCGAAGAGGATGAAGACGGCGAAATCATTGCCGAGCCGCCTCCACCCGTCAGGGCCCCGGGACCTCTCAGCCAATTCTCCACCCTTCTCAGCCGACGATGTAAAATCTTCGCGCGGGATCGGGGCCAAATCATCCTTCAACTGGCCATTTTGATCTGCTTCCCCCTTTTGGTGATCCTTTTCGCCGACCGGGCGAACGAAAGCATGCGCCAATTCACCGGATCAACCGGCGGAGATCTCCAAGAAGAATTCAAACTTCAAGTCGGCGTGGAACAGGACCGCGCCCAGGTTGGATCAGCGATCTCGGGAATGGTCATGTTCCAGGTCGTCCTCCTCTCCCTAATGGGCTCGAATAATGCGGCCCGTGAAATCGCCGGAGAACGCCAAATTTTCGAAAAGGAAAAATTCGGAGGAGTAAGCCCTTTCGCCTATCTGATGAGCAAAGTGGCATTCCTTTCCTTCCTCATCATTGTGCAATCCCTCTGGATGGCTTGGTTTGTGCAGTTCTTCTGGACGTTCGGCGGCAATTTCATGAGCCATGCTTTTTTCCTTATTCTGGTAAATGCGGCCATGACATCTATTTGTCTGGGGATATCCAGCTTGATGCGCACCGCAGAACAAGCCTCACTGCTTTCAGTCTATTTGGTGGGATTCCAGCTTCCGCTTTCCGGGGCCGTTCTGGCTCTCCCTCTTACCGTGGAACCATTCACCCGCCCTTTCATTTCCGCATATTGGGCTTGGTCAGGCAGCGTCACCTCGTTAATCGGTAATTCCCGGACAGCTGTAAATACCGTCGTGGAAACGGCCCTCTCGGCCTCAAACACATGCTTTTTTGTTCTCTCTATCCATATTATCATTGGACTCATCGCCTCTTGGATCGGCTCCAGCCGTCACCAATGGGACTCATAAACCACCTACCCTACTATTATGGCTCGTCGCGCAAGTTCAGGCGTTAATACTCAGGCTCTCCTCGTGGGAGCGATCGTTCTTATTATTGTCCTCGGAGGAGGATATTGGTTCATCAACCAGAAACCCTCTGGCTTTGACGCCCCGGTTCTCGATGCGGTCAGCTTCCGGACCAACGGACGGAGCCTTGCAGGCAACAAAAACCAGGTCACTGGCGTTCTCATCGCCCGTGAAATCCGTGCTTCCTCGCAAATTGTCACTCTTGAAGTTGAACAGGACGGCAATCCAGTCCATGTTCCCATCATTATTCCCGACGGCTTTACCGCCGGAAACCTCAACCAAAAAGATACCTACACCTTTCTTATCGAGTTCAACACCGACGGAGTGCCTGTCGCTCTCGATGTCACCCAACTCTAAACACCTAACCTCATGAAAAAGATTCTCTTTTCCCTCTCCCTCACCCTTCCACTTGCCTCGCAAGTCTACACCCCACCCAGTGGCGGCAGTTCGAGCAGACCCTCCGGAGGAGGAAACGATACCGTCGTGCGCTCCAAACCCCAACCCGGCCCCTCAAACAACAAGACCTTCGGGAATGAACTCCCCTTCTACAACCCTGCCGGAGAAACAATCTCCTGGAACGGCAGCACCTGGGCAGCCAGCGACAACCGCTTCTTTGAAGCTCGTTTTCAGAAGTATCTCAATGAGCCCGAAGAAAGCTCGGAGGAGGCGGAAAAATACCGCTCAACCATCGAAGAAATTCTCGCCATGATGTCACCTCATCGTAAGGGAGGTCCCGTCTTCCGCGATGCCGTCGCGCTCCTCCCGCGCGCATCCAGCTACCCAGGCGACGCCCGGCTTTGCGATTCCCTCTCCAATGCCATCTACACCGCAATGCTCGCGAGGAAAGATGTCCGCGGGACAAAAGCTCTCATCACAGCGATGGAGAAGGAGAAAAAGCGAGTCATCGGAGAGGCCGATTGGAAAGCCAAAACTGATCGGGACATTTCCGTCGGTGACTCCCAACCCGTCGGCGGCGGATCTGGTGGAGGCAACGGGAAAAACAAAGGCGGCACCAATGGCCAAGCTACCCAAACTGGCCGTGGCGTCAATTCACTCGACTACCTCAACAAGCAAAAGCGCATCCTTGAGATCGAGGCCCTGAAAAAAGGCCACCAGTTGAAGACCGAAATCAAAACCGAACTTGCCAAGATGCAGTATCAAGCCCTGATGGTGCAATTCTTCCTGCAACGTCGCTTTGAACACGTCGTGATGGCGTCCCGTTTTTACAACCAAATCTGGTCTGATGGAGACGGCACTCTCTACCTCGACGACAAGTCCGACCTCGACAAGATGTTTACCGAAAGCCTCGGAGTGAGCCCTACAGTCTCAACCTTGGACTCACTCGCGAATGAGGCCATGCACGACGTGAACAAGGGCGTGGAAGCGTTCCTCTTTCTGGTCGAGCAAGATGAGCTTGAATCTGCCTCCAAGCGGCTCTCCGAATCCTACATGATCGGAGAGTTCATGCCCTCGATTAACATCCTTGCCCGTGCAAAGAAGCGCAAGGTTCTTGAATTTGTGCGAGGGTCCTACGTCCTTCTCAATGCCATCGAATCCAAAGATTTCGACAAGGCAGCCGAACAAATCAAAACCCTGAATGGTCAGGCCAAGGACTTCGATGCCACCAAAGCTCAATCTGCTATCGCTGGATACACCCGGGCTAGCAACATGTCCATTTCCATGGCCAAGCAGCACTTCGCCAAGGGCGACGTGGAAAAAGCCCGCGAAGAAGTTCAAAAAGCGGTGGAAATTTGGCCACAAAATCCAAAACTAGCCGAAATTGACCGCTTGGTTGATGCTGGTGGATCGATGATTCAACTGCGGAACGACTTCGACCGACTCTTTGCCGAGAAGAACTACCGCGAGGTCTTTAAACGCCAACACGAACTAGCACCTTCCATCAACAACGACTCCGACCGCCAGGAAAAATTCCGTCAGGTCATCGAAAATATTGGCACCATTGAGCTCGCTATCAAAGGCAGCGAAAAATTGGGCCTCTTGGGGCAGCATTATTCCGCTTGGGAGGAGTTGAAGCCGATCTACGACCGCTTCCCCGACGATCCAAAGCTCAACCAGGTGATGACCCAAATGCAGGGGAAGGCCTCCGCATTCACCAACGCACTCGACAGGGCTAATTCCCTGGAAGAGAATGGCAATATTGGCTCCTCACTGTCGTGGTTCTACCGAGCCAAAGATCTTCATCCCGGAAGCACCAGAGCTGCCGACGGAATTAAGCGCCTCGTCGACCGAGCTCTCAATCTCAACTGAGACCACGCAAGTAGTCAAAAGAGTAGATCCCGGTGTTGTGCCCATCAGCCCAGTAAAGCTGGAGGGCATAACCACCCACGATCTCATAGCGAACAAGCTCAAAGCTTTTTTCAACATGGGTCACCTTGGGAACAAGGACCTTACCAGTCACATCCGGCTCGCCCTGACAAGCGGCACAAGGACAGGCTTTTCTTAGGCCGCTAAAGCTGAGAAAGGTCTCCGCCCCGTCGTCCCAAGCCAAAGCAAGCTCGTTGCCAATTGGCGCTATTTGCTTCAGTTTGATCACACTCATCGTCTCTTAATGTCTCGGTCCAAAAATCGCCGAACCCACTCGAACAATCGTCGAGCCCTCTTCGATCGCAATTTCGAAATCGCCGCTCATTCCCATGCTCAACCCGGGGAAATTTCGCCCGGTCTGACGCTCAAGCTCTTCCTGTAATTGTCTCACTTTGACAAACCATGGGCGCGAATCCTCCGGAGAATCTCCTCTCGGAGGAATGCACATCAGACCTTCCACCGAGAGATTAGACATTGCCAAAATCTCTTCGATTTGAGCTCTCACGTCGCCGGCAGAAAATCCGTGCTTGCCTTCCTCCTCGCCAATGTTCACTTCCAAATACACCTTGGGGCACAGGTCCAATTCTCCGGCAATGCGATTGGCATAGGATGCTAATTTCAGGGATGAAATACTATGAATCACCGAAAATAGCTGGAGGACTTTGCGGACTTTGTTTCGCTGCAATCCGCCAATGAAATGCCACTCCAATACGTCGGGCAGGACGGGGATTTTTTCCTCACCTTCCTGTAGACGATTCTCTCCAAACAAGAACTGATCACACTCGATGACCTCCTCGATCACCTCGGCACCCCATGTTTTGGAGACCACCAAAAGATCCACCTCGCGCCCTGAACAGACTGCCACCCGGGACACCAGCTCACGGACCCGTAAAAGATTCCCTGCGATCGCAGACATCAAGAGCTCAGCTAGTCTTTTCTGAGAACGCCGGCAATCTTGCTGGCCTTCACCGCGTCTACTAAATCTCCCAGGATTGCCAGCCCCTCCCGCTTGGTCACATCGAGACCGCTGGGCCATTCAGGGGTATCATCCAAGTCGGCAATCTCGTCTTTGGCACGACGCATATGCCACTCCTTATCACTCTCCCGGTCAACCTGGGGAAGCTTGGGCTTTCCGATATCATCCAAGTTCATTCGATAGATCGTAAACTTTTTCTTGTCCTGATTTTCCTGGATTTCGAAGCGCTTTAAGCGCTCGGCATTCCGGGCCTTCCTGCGCACATCATTCTCAGCAATTTCAGCACGTCGTTTTTCAATATTGAGAGACACCGTATTTTTCTTGAGCCGCTCTTCAACCCGCTCCTTATCTTCGAATACATATTCGAAATCTTTGCTCGCCTTCACCCGAACCTCGTTCTTTTCCTGAAGAACTGACAGAAAGAGATTCTGACGGTTGAAGGGGCGAAAATCACCCGCCTGTTTAATTGTATCGTGCGGCAAAGCATGGTCAGCATACTTCTCGCCAACTTCCAAAGCATCTCGAACTGACGGAAAGACAATATCGGGAATAACACCCTCTTTTTGAGTCGAACTTCCGGCAACCCGATAAAACTTTTGAATCGTCAACTTCACGGCACCAGCCCGGTCCTGATCTGCGAAAAGCGGCATGAATCGGGAAATTTCCAATGGCTGTTGAACTGTTCCCTTTCCGAAGGTGGAAGACTCCCCCACAACGACGGCGCGGTTGTAGTCTTGCAGAGCTCCGGCCAGAATTTCACTGGCAGAAGCGCTTCCTTTGTCAGTGAGCACTACCATGGGGCCGTCGTATGTCGGTTTCCTTGAGGCACTCGAACCCAAAGATTCAATATGTCCGCTAGTGGCCTTAATCTGAACCACAGGACCACGTCCCACAAAAAAGCTGGTGATTCGGCGAACCTCCTCCAAGGACCCTCCGCCGTTCCCTCGGAGATCCATGACCAGTCCATCAATCTTCTCCTTGTTCAATCGATTAAGTAATTTTTCCAAGTCAACAGACACTCTGATGTCCCGGTTTTCCGGATCGAAATAGAATGATGGGAGCTTCACTACTCCAAGCTTCTTTGAACTGGCTCCCTCGCCATAGGAATAGACTTCCGCCGTGGCCAATTCATCCTTCATGGTAACCACTTCCCTCCGGATGACGATCACCCTTGTTTCCCCGGGAGCGCCATCAGCAGGCTCAACCTTCAAGGCGACATCCGTCCCCTCTTTGCCGCGGATCTTTTCCACCACCTTGTCAATCGGCAAGAACATGATGTCCACCCACTTCCCGTCATTCAGGGAATCAACAGCAACCACACGGTCCTTGAGTTGGAGATCACCTTGCCTATCAGCCGGACCATTATTGACAATCCCGTCTATCTTGGTGGCTCCGTCGTCTTCAGTCCGAAGCATCGCTCCAATTCCTACGAGCTTATTCTTGATTGAAACCCTAAATTCCTGAAGTTCCCTTGCGCTAAAATACTCTGAATGAGGATCATGAGCACGGGCTACCGCGCTCAAAAAATAATTCGCCACGTCCTCTTCGTCCGTTTTTGTGATTGTTTTGAGAAAGCGCTCATACCGTTGGGCGATCTTTTTTTCTGGAGAGAGCTCTTTCTCCAAGGGATTATCCTTTCCCTGCTCCTTGGCTCTCTTGGCGATTCCTTCCCTCCGAAGCGACTCTCCCAAAAGCGACTCTTCCAGGCGCAGCTTCCAGATTTCAGTGGCCTCAGCTCCATCTTTGGGCCAGGGAGCATCCTCCCGATCCTGCATGATTTCCCGGTCACTCTTGAAAGTGAACTCCCCATTTTCGAGAAGACTTTTCACCACCGCAATCCGCTCATTTACCCGCTGGCGATAGCGACCATATATCTCACTCGCTGCCGGAATTGATTCCTCGGTTAGGAGAAGATCATGAAGCTTGCGCCCATATTTTTTCTGAAATTCATCAATGTCTCCTTTTTCGAAATACAATCTCGCGGGGTCCAAATCTCTGATGAAATCGTCAAATATCCGCTGACTCAGGTTTTCATCCGACGGAAGCCGCGCATAGTGCCCATTTTGCAAAATGCGGAACATGTTACTCCCGACAACGTTAAAGTCAGCTGCCACGGAATGACAACTTGGTAGGAACCACAAAGCGGCAATGGGAGCCAGGAAACGGCGTAGTTTTTTCATTATTGATGAGAGGGTTGAGCCGACAATTTACATGGTGGCTGTCTGTTACGGAAACTCTAGCAAAGGAGCGTCACTCAGCCATGAGAATTTCTTCCTTTTCTCAATTTCACTTCCGCACCACTCCAAGAAAAACGGGCTACCTCATCGAGGTAACCCGTTCTTAAAATAAACTATTTGCCGATCCTATTGACCTTTCCAGTCTGTCTGCGGCACCTCGATCGCGTCCCCAGGAAAAATCTTGATATTCTTGTGACGGTCATCCTTTAAGTTGTATTGGTAGACCTTACCATTGCGGAATAGCTTGATTCGATTGGTCGCTCCAAAGGGGGTCTTCCCACCTGCTGTCTGCACCGCAGTGTAGAGAGTCAGTCCATTCGTGAATGGCTTCGGCCCCGGAACTTTCACCTGACCACCAACCGTGAACCTCTTCTGCACAAGACCTCCATCAGTCGGAGTAGTCACTTGGAAGTTTGGACTGGTGTAGATACCTTTGGCTATATAAGCTGCTGAGATCGCTGCCGCCAACTGATTGGGCGTTCTCCCACTTGCTTTGATCACTCCGACCTCCCATAAGGTCACAGTGCCAGACGACGAAACCTGATAAGCAGAATTCAAACGAGCCTGCTCCGATGCCGGAACACCCAAGACTTTAATCTGCAAGGTTTGGTTCACTTGAATTGATTGTCCCATGGCAACGCCAAGAGTCAGGGTGAGCAGGATGAAGGATAGAATTGTTTTCATTTCTTTGAAGGTGCTGAATTGGCAGTGATTCCTGCCCTTTGCGTTTCTAATATAGGTCTTCCGAGGAAGATGTCTCTGATTTTTTCTCCTCGGTTTTGGATGATGCCGGCGCTGCAGTCATTTGCTGAGGCGTTCCGGTCTCTTCCAGAGAACTTGGAGCGTAGTAGGTGTAATAACTGGTGTAGTATTGATACTGGCTGTCGCTTCGGACGTCCACGTTGTTCAAGACCACTCCGATTACCTGCCCTCCGACATTTTCCACAGCTTGCTTCACGCGAAGCAGCATGTTTCTTGGGAGCTTGCGATGCTGCACCACAACCATGGTGAGATCCACTTCACTCGCCAGAACTGCAGCGTCGCTCACACCAAGAATAGGAGGAGAATCCACCAAGACGAGATCAAAGCGCTGCTTCACATCTTGCAAAAGCTCTGACATCCGGCGCGAGTTGAGAATTCCGGCTGCATCAGCTGGCAGAATTCCTGATGGGAGGAAATACAAATTATCAACCGGTGTCTGCAGGATCACGTCCTCGAGAGCAAGATCTGTAGTGAGATAATTGGTGAGCCCCACGGAGTTGTTAATATCGAAGAAGCTGTGAAGTCGCGGACGGCGAAGGTCAGCATCGATCATTAAGGTCGTGTATCCACCTTGCGCACAGACATATGCCAGATTCACCAGCGTAGTCGACTTACCTTCTCCTGCTCCACCGGAGACAACCGTGATCGAATTATCCTCGGGGTTTTTGCGGTTGAACTCGATATTCGTTCGCAGAATTCGATAAGCTTCAGCATCGGGGCTCATCCCGCTCTGCTTATGCAGAACGCCAACATCCTTGGGAATCACTGCCAAAACAGGCACTTGAAGATATCGCTCAACGTCTTCCAAGCTTTTCACTGAGGTATCCAGATGCTCCAGAAGAAAGGCGATACCGATTCCAAAAATCAACCCAACTCCTGCACCGAGAAGAAGGTTCAGGGTAACATTAGGATATGCTGGAGCTTTCGCTTTTTTGGGTCTCTCATGAAGAGTGATCGGAGTCCGGGGCATTTTCAACAAAACACGCTGCTGTTGTTGCTTCACAGACATCTCGCGATACATCATCCGGGACTGCTCATACTCCTCTTTAGCGCTATTATACTGATGCTGACGCATTGAGAGATCGACAGTTCCGTCTTTCTTCTCACGAACCATCTGCTTCATCTTTTCAACTTGTTTATCAACAAGATTGAGCCTGGTCTCCAGAACCTCCTTGAGCGACACCACTTCCTTGCCGGCGTTTTTCAATGCTCCATCAGCCCTCAACTTAGTTGCCTTGACCTCCGGGTGATTGGGACCAAGTCCACTCGCGATCATTGCGATCACCTGCTCTTCGGCCGCGCGATAGCCTGTATAATAAGCGGTCACTTGGTTCTCGGGGAGCTCAAGCCCCGAAGCAATTCGAATTAAATCTTCGTTGGGGGTGTCAATTAGCTTGCGAATCTGAATTTGTACCTGATCCCGACTTTGCTCCAATCCATCCAGCTTTTCCTGGGCGCGACGATACATCAGCTCTTCGGCCTGTCCCACTTGGCCGGAACTCCGTCCATCAAAGTAGGGAATCCCATATTGCTGAATAAGGACTGTGAGAGCCTTGCGATAATCCTGAACCAAATCCCCTTGATCCTGAAGCTCCTGATTCAGAGCCTCCAGAGCCTCCAGAGCCCTCCTCTCCTCAGTAGTGTTCCGTCTCTCGATATATGCCCGGGAAACCGCTTCGGCTATTTCCTTAGCATCCTCCGGATTGGCATGGGTGACAGTAATTTCAATAAAATCAGTTCCTCGAATTGGGGTGGTCGCAACCACACTCTCTAATGTCTTTACCGCCGAGTCCATATCCAGACCCCAGCGCCTTGGTAATTCAATATTGTTAGCCGCTTCCGCGAGAGTCTCAGGCGCCGTAATCGTCTCAAACTCATTCTCCATATAGCGGGCGGTCATTGTGGAACCAGGTGCCATCTGAGAACCACGCATGAATGGAGTCATCAAAAGAACCGAAGGATGCACCTGCACCACCGAAGAACTCTCGTATTTTCGGGGCATCACCGAAGTGATCACTGCAGCTGTCATGAATACGAGGAGAAATGTCAGGACAATTACCCCGATACGATTTTTCACGACCTGCCAATAATCGACTGATGGGGCATCATCAGCATTTCTAATGTTTGTTCCTTGCATATTTTTGGAGAAATTTAACCAATTTGTGAGTGCGGACGACTGATAAAGACAAAAATCAGCCCCCGCAATGAAAAGACACCGCGAGGGCTGGAAATGTTCAGATTTTTTCTAATTCAATTAAAACGTGGTGTTTATACCAAGATTGATGCGGTTACGGTCATACTCCCGA
>JAQWZU010000136.1 GCA_029253285.1 Akkermansiaceae bacterium
CCGATCAATCCGAGAGCGAAGATGAGAGAGATAAAAATTCTGTGACGTGATTTCATAAGTATTTCTGTTGAGGCAATGATGAGAGGACGAAAGTTCTTTCCTGATACTTCTTTTGCCGGTTCAAATTGTGTATCGGTCATTTCAGAAGTCGATAACGAGTTGCCCGACCTGCCCCGAGTCGTTCGATAAATTTGTAGTCCAGAACGCGTTTAACTGCCGCTTCAATCGTTCTTGCCGGCAGAGCAAAATTCTCAGTCGCATCTTTCCTGGAAAAATACAAATCCTCTCGTGCCCTGATCCAATCGAGAATTGACTGTTGGGATTCAGAAAGAAGAGATTCCCGATCATCCCGTTGCAAGAGTTCGGGCTGAGGGTGGTCCGGATCACCTTCACTCCTGCCTCGTCCAGCGGGAGGAGGATGTTGTGGCGGTCCATTGGTTTGATTCGATGTCATTTCAGCTCCACCCGCAAGCGGAAGAACCCCTGGGTTTCGCCGCTGCCGGGACCGAATCGACGAACCGTGACTTGGTCGATTCCACCACCTTGATCATTGCTGGAGACGATTTCGGCGGGAGCCCAGTTCGACAAGTCAGACGAATACTCGGCAATGACCGTGACCCCATCGGCGGTGCGGGATCGAGTGTAAGAGTAGTAGGCGTCGTCTCCGATCAAGGACACGATGAGTGGATTGGAGCTCCCAGCCATTGTCGGATCAGTTCCGATGGCATACTCGACCTTAGAAAGCAGACCATCCCCGTCTCCATCGAGGAATTCATCACCGGCGCTCAGACCAAAGGCCGTCAGCCAGTCGTCGATGCTGGTGCTGTCATCCGTTCCGGGGCTGCCACCCCAGGCTACGCTGGCTCTCCAGACATCGGGGTCGGCGTGATTCACTCCGGATTCGACGCAAGCGAGGGTCAGCGAGGATCCACTCCCATCCGGAGCGTTCGGCCACGGGACGGCGTCGTCGTAAACGAACTCATGAATAGCGGTCCCGGCCCCCAGCGAGAGCTTCAGGTTTTCTGTCACTGTATCAGACTGTTTACTGACCCACTACTGCAGGGGCGGCGAGGCCCCGCCCTTGTCAAAAAACGGCGGCCTCCCGAAGGAAACCGCCGTCTTTTTTGGATTACCTGTAGAAAGTTTCTCAAGGGAGCAGCATCACCCTCACCCGCAGAAAAAGTTTGTCGATCACTTCACTCGCCGTCGCGGTCACCGTGGTAGTCGTTCCCTCCGTGTTCGGCACAAAGCTCACCGTTGGCCCACCCCCCGGGCCGCTGCCACTGGAATACCAGTCGTTGAGATTTGGCGACCATTCGTAGAAAGCGTTTAGATCACTCGGAGGATTTTCACTCTGCGGATGCTCAGAGGTCGTGGTGATCCCATCGGAAGAGAAACTGGTCAGTCCCCGGCTGAATTCACCCGGGTGTGTTCCGAACCAAGCTTCGAGGCCATTGGCGAGGCCATCCCCATCCGGATCAGCCGAGAACCCCTGCTCACCAGCTGCCAGCCCATAAGCAGGATCGGCAATCCACGAACTGAAGTTATTGAGCCCAAGCTCAAGCGCTTCAATTCCTTCAAACCACTCCTGCGCCATGAGGTCATAATGCGGATTGTCGGGATGGTTGATATTGTTGGAAAGCACCCCCGCTTTCACCGATCCGCTCGTCGATGGTAGCGTCGTGTAGGTGCTCGGATCATTCAAAAAGAACGAGTAGAGATCCACCGTGCTCACCTTGTTTCCGGCAGTCACATGTCCCGGCACCAGCGTATCACGGATGTAGAGATTGTAGTCGTAAAGGTTCTGGCTGAACGTCGCCCGGGGCGTAATTTGCGCCACCACGACATGCACATCCGGTGCATGCGTCACGATGTTGTTCACGAGCGTATTGAGGGCCGCAGGACTACCTGAGCTGATTCCGTTGATCCCGATCAGAAGAAGAATGACGTCCGGATCATCGGCATCGATCCAGCTGTTCACGTTGTTCCAAATCCCTGCCCCACCGTAGCCACGGTGCCCGTCCTGACCAAAGTCGCGAATATCGAGGGGCGGCGTGACAGTGCCGCCATGCGTCGGATCACCGCTGATTCCTGTCCATGGCTCGGTCGAGCCACCCACAAACTGGAAGTTGTAACCAGCATTCGTAAGGCGCGTGTAGAGGCCACTTCGATAACCAAACATGAAGGGATGATTCGTCCACCCGGGGTTATCGGTGTATCCCACCGTGATAGAATCCCCGAGGCACATGATCCGCAAGGGCTCGTCGGCAGTGGCAAAATTCCAAGTCGTGTCATCAGCAATGCCCTCAAATGGATTACCGGAGAGATCCGTGATAGCCGTGCCGTCGATTTGCACCGCGTAGTTCGTCTTTGCTGCAAAATTTGCACTCGGATTGATCGTGAGAACCGCTCCGGAAATCGACACCTGCGCATCCCCCACCGAAATTACGGTCTGACCGGGCGCATCGAGATCCTTGATCGTGATATTGCCACTGCCGATCGCAATGTCCTCATCAAAGGTCACCACCAGATTGCTCGCCAGATCGACCTCATTGGAATCGTCCGCAGGAGTGAGCGAAACAAGCAACGGCCCAGTGAGATCGGGCACCACCGTTGTGAAGTTCCAAGTCGTGTCGTCGGAAATCCCCACAAAACTGTTTCCCGAATCATCGTCAATCGCCGTCGCATCAATCTGGATCGCGTAGTTCGTGTTCGCCGCGAGATCGGTGGTCGGGTTGATCGTGAGAACCGCTCCGGAAATCGACACCTGAGCATCCCCCACCGGGATCACGACCTGACTTGGCATGTCGAGATCCTTGATGGTGATATTTCCCGTTCCAATGGCAATATTGTCATCGAAGGTCACCACCAGATTACTGCCGGGCAATACAACGTCGGCTCCGTCGACGGGACTCAGACTCACCACCGACGGCGGAGTCATGTCAGGCCCGGAAGGCACACCAAAGACATCGATCTCACGAAAAGTGAAGGCCCCGGCGTTTGCTCCTCCATTGACGCTATTGCCGGTGAACTTGATGATCTCAATCCCGCTGGCAAGCACGCCACTCGGATCCGTAAGAGTCACCTTGGTTCCACCAGCGCCGGTGAGCGGTTGGTAGTCGACCGTGTCGAGAGTGATGTAGCTACCACCCACTGCTTTGACCTCGACGGTGAATGCCTGGTTTCCGAAGGCCGCCCCGTTCCAGTCGGCAATCGATTGGATGGAAGTGATGTCCCAGCCCGTGCCGCCGGGACTGGTGCCGAGGTCGTATTCGGCAGTCGCACCGACCGTCGTCCACGCGATCGTCGCAACGGCAGCCGCTCCGACATCGTCAAAGGACGTGCCGTGCGTTCCGTCGTTTAGATTGGCTGGGGTCGCACCATTCGCGAAGTTCCACCCCGTCGTGGTCGCGGTGAGCCCATGCAGAAGGTCGGAGCTACTGACATCACCCGCGTAGGCGAGTTGAGTCGTGGAAAACTCCTCCGCCGGGGGCGTTGCGGTCGCAAAATTCCAGATCGTGTCATCAGCAATGCCTGCAAAGGGATTGCCGGAGAGGTCAGTGATCGCAGTGGTCGCGATCTGGATGGCGTAGTTTGTGCCCGGTGAAAAATTCGAGCTTGGATTGATCGTCAACACCGCCCCAGAGACCGAAACCTGCGCATCGCCCACCGGAATCACGGTCTGACCGGGCGTATCGAGATCCTTGATCGTGATGTCGCCCGTGCCGATCGCGATGTCTTCCTCAAAGGTCACGACAAGATCCGCGCCGAGCGAAACATTGTTCGAACCGTCAGTGGGACTCAGTGTGCTCACCGTCGGGTTCGTGAGATCGACGGCTGCCGTGGTGAAATTCCAACTCGTATCGTTCGTGATCTCGGCAAAGCTGTTGCCAGCCGCATCATCAATCGCCGTGGCATCAATCTGAATCGCATAGCTCGTGCTCGGATCGAGATCGCTTGTCGGATTGATCGTCAGGACCGCGCCAGAAATCGAAACCTGCGCATCGCCCACTGGAATCGTTATTTGCGATAGCGTGTCGAGATCCTTGATCGTGATGTTGCCGCTGCCGATGGCGATGGTCTCGCTAAAGGTCACGACAAGATCAGCAGCCACCGGAACATCATTCGCGCCATGCGTGGGACTGAGGCTATTCACCGTCGGATCGGTAAGATCCGGTCCCCCCACCGTATCCGTTCCGAAAACATCCAGTTCGCGCCAAACAAACGCACCCGCATTGGCCCCGCCATTCACATTATTGGCAGTGAAGCGGATCGCCTCGATCCCACTGGCGTCCAAGCCCGTCAGGTTGACCTTGGTCGCACCGCCGTTAGCGGTTCCATCATAGTCCACCCTAGCAAGAGTCACGTAGCTGCCTCCCACCGGCCGCACCTCGACCGTCCACGCTTGGTCCCCGAAACCAACGTTGACCCACGCTGCAATGCTCTGGATCGAGGTAATATCGTAGCCAAAGCCGTTCGCACCCGCACCCAGGGCGTATTCGGTAGTGGCACCGACCGTGGTCCACCCGCCTTCCACGGTATTTCCGACATCGGAAAAACTGCCCCCATGGACCCCGTCGGTCAGTTGGTCGGGATGAGCGCTGTTGCCAAGATTCCAGCCCGTGGTGACGGGGGTCATTCCCTCGATGAGATCAGAGTTGCTGACATCGGCTTGGTAAGCCAGCTCCGTGGCACTGCCGACTTCCGTAGATGACCCGGAAAAAGCTGGGTCGATTGTCACCGTTGCGTGGACTGAGGCAGCACTGAGCAGGACAAGGTGCAGGGCTGGCCTCCGAAGGATTGATCGTGTGATTTTGTTCATTGGGGAAATCTGATTGAGGTGAATTTTGGGCAAAAAAAGGCCACAGCGGTTCCTACTCGGACCGCTGTGGCATCCAAAAAGTAAGGCGAATTGAGAACTCTGCGGCTCGACTACTTACGTCGGCGACGGCCAAAGAGGGCCAGTCCACCCACCCCGAGAAGCACCGCAGAAGAGGGCTCGGGAACGGCTACCGTATCGGAACCAAAGACGTCGATCTCTCGGGCGGTGAACGCTCCTGAGTTCGCACCTCCATTGACACTGTTGGCGGTGAATTTGATGAACTCGATGCCGCTAGCGACCACCCCAGTGGTGTCCTCGGTGACCGTGACTTTGGTCGAACCAGCGCCGCCGAGCGGTTGGTAGTCGATTGTGGCAACCGTCATGTAGCTTCCCCCCACTGGCTTCACTTCCACAGTGTAGCCCTGGTTTCCAAAGCCCACGCCATTCCAGTCTGCAATCGACTGGATCGACGTGATGTCAAAACCCAAGCCGTTGGCCCCGGGGCCCAAATTGTATTCGGCGGTCGCACCCACCGTCGTCCAGACAATCGTGGCAATCGCGGCTCCTCCGACGACGTCGAAGGACGTGCCGCCGGATCCATCGTTCAAATTGGCAGGTGTCGCACCACTGGTGAAGTTCCAACCCGTGGTGGTGGCCGTGAGTCCGGTCAGGAGATCGCTGGCGCTGACGTCTCCAGAGTATGCGAGTTGGGTCGTTCCCGCATTAACTCCTGTCGTGACTACCGCCGCGTGGGACGAGCCGGCAGTGAAAGCCAGGGCGGCGAGAGGAAGGATAGGGTAATTTTTCTTTTTCATGATTTTGTAGTAAGTTGTCCAAGCCGGATCGGGATACTGATCCCGACTGCCTTTTCCCTTATAAATCTCAGAAGAAGCTCCTGCGTTAACAGATTTTGAGAATTATTTTTCAGAGTCCTCGCGAAAAGATTCAGAACAAATCTGTTAACGTTTCTGAAATTCCGGCATGATTTAATGAGAGATCATGAACTTCGACGCCGCCCAGCAGGCTGAATTTGTGGGGCAAATCGCCCGACATCAGGCTGCCCTGCACGCCTACATCATCTCCCTGATGCCAGGGATGGATGGCGTCGATGACGTCTTACAGGAAACCAACCTCGTTCTCTGGGAAAAACGGAAAACCTTCGAGCCGGGATCCAATTTCCGTGCCTGGGCCTGCGCCATCGCCCGCTTCAAGGTCATGAACCATCGTCGCAAACTCGCCCACCTCGGCTTACAGCTCTTCGACGATGAGCTCGCCGACCAACTCGGTGCTGAATGCGAAGCGGAGCCGGAGGAATTCGACGAACGACTTCGCGCTCTCGAGACCTGTCTCGCCCGACTTCAGGAACCTGAGCGAGGCCTTGTCGAACATCGCTACTTTTCCGGTTCCACTTTGCACGATTACGCTGCAAAATCTGGTCGCCCCGTGGAGTCCCTGCGGGTCTCCCTTTTCCGCATCCGGGCCGCTCTCAAAAAGTGCATCACCGGAGAAATCACGATTCACCGCTCCCAATCATGACTCCCCGCGAACTCGAATCCCATCTTCAGGATCTCTTCGAGGGGCAACTCGAAGGAGAAGCCTTCGAGAACCTGCAGGAGGAATTGAAAAGGAATCCAGAAGCCCGCGAAACTTACCGCGAATACCTTCACCTGGATCACGCACTCCGCTTTCGCGGCAAGGGAGTCGACCTGCTTAATGTCGTCCCCATGAATGAGGTTAATTCCCGCGGCCAGCGGAAAACCATCCGTAATGCCGGCTTGGTCGCGGTCGCGCTCATTACCATTGGCTTGATCGCGATGGCTCTCATCCTCACCCGCACTCCGGATCCAACCCTCGTCTTCTCGACAAGTCCTGGCACCGAATTCTCGATCAGCCACAATCTCTCCGGAGAGGACGCCCCGGACGGGCAGGTTCTTGAACCGGGATCTCGAATGATCGTCAGGAGCGGCACGGTCGAATTAGAATTCGACTCCGGCGTCCGTGCCATTGTCCGTGGGCCGGCCGACCTGACTTTACAGCGCGAAGATCTTCTCGATATCCAAAACGGGGTCGTCTGGGTCATCGTTCCAGAGCAGGCCATCGGATTCCAGGTGACCACTCCCGATTTTCTCCTCACCGACCTCGGCACCGAATTCGGCATCCTTTCCGAACCCAATTCCCTCGACGAAGTCCACGTCTTTGCAGGAGAAGTCGAAGTAAACCATCTCAATGGTTTGAAAATCAAGGAGCTCCTGAAACAAGGACAGGCCCGCTTTGCCGACGCGGAGGGCAGATGGCAAAAAACCCCACTCCGGCGGGATCACTTTCTTGACGAATTACCAAAGAAGAAAACTGAACCTGCGATTCTCGTTTCGGAAGAATCGAGCACCCAACTGGCTTACCAAAACGACGTCAGTGACTCAGATCTCCTGCACGGCCTCACCGCCACCACCACTGGATGGAATTTTGCCACTGGAGCCACTCCAGCCAATCTGAACGACGGAATTCACGGGACGTCATACGATGATTTCAAAGAGGCTTCAGTGAAAACAATTGCCTGGACCACCGTCGGAGCTACTGCCGAGTATCATCTGGGAACGGGCAATGGAAAGGGCTACGATCTCACCTCCATCCAGTCCATCGCCGACTGGAATGGCGCCGGATTCGGAAACCAAGCATGGACCGTGGAGGTCAAACCCATGGGCGGTGAGTATCGTATCCTTCACACCGTCAACTACCACCCGTTAAAAACCCAGCCACTCGATGGCGGCGGAGCGACCAAGGTGATCCTCACCGACCAGAGTGGCGTCCTCGCAAGAGGAATCGAATCGATCAAGTTCACCGCTAGCCACGTCGCCGGTTCTGTCGCCAATGCCTTCGTCTGGCGCGAAATCGATGCCTTTGGCCAGCCTTCCTCTTGAAAGTCTCCCTTAAACAATATCACTCGGGAATCGCGCGCAAGGTGAAGTAAGCCTGAAGCCGCTCCCAAGCCGGATCTTTGCCAAAGGCGCCTTCCGTCTCCGATAAAGTGATGTCATACACTCGGTTCAACCAGGAACCTCCTTTGCCAAAATGCTGCAATTTTAGGCTCAGGGTCAGGCCGTCACCGGAGAGTTCAGTGAAGGCGATCGGATCTTCACGTATGGATGCCGGGCACGTGGCCCGTTTTGTAAAGAAAACCGGGGCGGACGCCTGGGTCGTGTGCGCTGCTTCGCGCGACGTGTTGCGATGGTTCGCGGACTACGAAAAGCCCGCCTTCGCGCTGTTCGGGCGACGGAGCACCCTGCCGATTGCCTGGATCGGCCCGGACCACGTCACGACGTGGCGCTTGTTGACCCGCCGTCTGATCACCCTCGGTCACCAGCGTATCGTCACTCTAGTCCGGGAACAACCTGCGGGTTCCGGAGCCGTGCGCGCCATGCTTGAGGAGATGCAGGCAAATGGTCTCGCAACCAGCTCCTACAACCTTCCCGATTGGGAAGAGACGAGGGAGGGGTTTCACCGCGTGCTCGACGGGCTCTTTCAAGTCACTGCACCCACCGCCCTGATCATTTGACGAGCCGCTCCTCTTCCACGCAGCCAAGCACCATCTCGCCCACCGCGGCATCCACGCTTCGGCCCAGGTCTCGTTGGTTTGCTCCGAACCCGATCCAACCTTCGCCTGGTGCCTGCCCACCATCGCCCATTTCAACTGGGACTACCGTCCTGTGGTGCGCCGGGTCGTCCGCTGGGCCAAAAACATCAGCCACGGGAAGGAAGACACCCGCCAGACGAGGATCGATGCCGAGTTTGTTGAGGGCGGGACGATCGGGAAGGCGCCGTAGGCGGGGTGATTGGGAGTTGGGTGCTACCTGTCCAGCCCCTGCTTGCCCTGCGAAGAGCGAGATAGCCGGCATAACCAAAGGACCGGTCTCTTTCCCAAAGAATAGCCGCCCCGGGCACCGGTAGCTACACTTGGATGGATCGCATTTGGGAGTTCATGAACCACAAGGGAGTCAACAAGTAGCTCTCCACTCACGAGGGA
>JAQWZU010000217.1 GCA_029253285.1 Akkermansiaceae bacterium
TCGGCTGATGAGACGAATCGACAGAGAAGCATTCTTATGAAATCCCATTATTCTAACAATAGAAAAGTTAACTTTTTCGGGCAGGCGCTGATTGTTGAGATGAAATCGCGGCTTAAAGGGTGTTCATAGGACCTAGAATAGATTCTTTCCGGATTCGAATTCCAGGTCAGCCCCAATTTGGAATCCGACGATAGGTCGATTGCGGTGATGGCTAAAATGGACGGAGCCCCAAACCACCATCCCATGACCAAGCCGGTCATCTGTTTCAAGACGTCCCGCACCAAGAACCCCACGATCGGAAAGCATAGAAGCGCGCCTAATTAAATGCGATTCATGCTTGGCAAGTCAGATCCTCGTTGGTGTATAGCACTAGTATGCCTCTCCCCAAACTTCCTCTCGTTGGCGCGCTGGTCCTTTGCTTCCTCGGATTGGTAAGTAACCCTGTCTCGGCATCCCCGGATGGCGTTGTCGTATTTAATGAGGTGCAATACAATCCGGCGGGATCTGATGAGAGCGGCGAGTGGATCGAGTTGTTCAACCAGATGGGAATCATCACCGACATCTCGGGGTGGCGAATCGACGGCATCGGATACACCTTCCCGAGCGGCACCTTGGTGAATCCCGGGAGCTACGTCGTGGTTGCCAAGACGCCTGGCGTTGGTGAGTTTGGCCCGTTCACCGGGAGCATCGATAACGGTGGCGAGCGATTGAGACTTTACAATCAGAGCGAGCGGCTCATGGACGAGTTTGACTTTGGTGACGACGGTCGATGGCCGGCCGCGGCGGACGGATCGGGGGCGACACTCGCCAAGCGCAAGCAGTATACCGCCAGCGGTCGAACAGACCGGTGGACTTATTCGGCGCAACTGGAGGGGACACGGGCAGCAGTCAACTTTCCCGAAGCCGGTGGCCCTGCTCCAACGTTGACCGTTGAATTAATCACCCTCGCCGACATCTGGAGATACAAGGATACCTCGACTGATCCAGGTGCCGGCTGGGCGGCGAGCGCACATCCGGTAGGCGGCGATTGGAAATCAGGGGCGGGCGGGATCGGCTTTGAGAGCGGCACCACCATCCCGCTTGGGACCGTGTTGCCCCCCCCGAATTCGAATACGCCCTACGTGATGACTTATCACTATGAGCGGGAGTTCAGCCTGAGCGCTGCACAGGTGGCGGGATTGCAATCGCTCAAACTCCGCCACGGATTCGATGACGGCGCTGTCGTCTATCTCAATGGTGTGGAGGTGCTGCGTGTGAACATGCCTTCCGGGGTCATCGACGCTGGCACCGTGGCCCTCGGGGGGGTGGAAATCGACAATCTTTCAGCAGATACCACGCTCCCGACCGGAGCACTTGTTTCGGGGAGCAACCGTATTTCGGTCGAGGTCCACCAGCAAGGTCTTGGCAGCAGCGACACCGTGTTCGGGGTCGAGCTGGATGCGGAAATCGCCGGTGTGAACCCGGGTTCCGGGCCAATGCTTGTATTCAATGAGGTGCCGTCTGCGGCCGAGGCGAGCTTTTGGGTGGAGTTAAGAAACACCGGTCCGGCCGATATCGAGCTCGCAGGGATTGTCATCTCGGCGGGTGCTGATCCGTTGCGCGAGCACCAGCTTGAGGCCGGGCAGCTTGCCCCTGGCGCTCTTCTCCTGATCGACGAGGTGACTCTCGGCTTCAGGCCGGCTGATGGCGAAAAACTTTTCCTCTTTGATGCTGCCGGGACAGCGGTTCTCGACGCCCGCGAAGTGACTGAGAAACTCCGCGGTCGTGCCGAAGAAAGAAAGGGGGCCTGGCTCTATCCGAACACCGCCACGCCGGGTTTTCCGAATGTCTTTGTGCTCAATGATGACGTCGTGATTAGCGAAATCGCATACAGCCCGCCAGGTCTTGGCGGCAGTCCGGGGGTGCCTTCAACATTCGATGTCACTCCGCTGGTCGGGATGGGAGACACTTGGCGCTACAACGATACCAACGCGGATCTGCCAGCTGATTGGTCCACGGCATCGCATCCAGCGGGCGGCGACTGGAAGACCGGAACAGGGCCGATCGGGGTTGAGAGCAGCGCACTGCCCGTGCCGCTCTCCACGGGTCTCACCAGTTACACTTCTGCGACGGTGACTTACTACTTCGAGATTGATTTTACCGTCTCGGCGGAGGTTTTTAACACCGCCGAGACGCTGGAACTCACCCATCAGATCGATGACGGAGCCGCATTCTACCTCAACGGTGTGCGCGTTGGTGAAGTCAATCTGTCTTCGGGTGCGCTCAACCCGGAGACGCTTGCAAGTCCGAGCGTTGGCAACGCAGGCCTCGGCACCCTGCAGATCCCAATATTAAGTCTTGTTTCCGGCGTGAACCGGCTCTCGGTGGAGGTTCATCAGAGCAGCACGAGTAGCAGCGACATGGTATTCGGGGTTGGTCTTGATGCGCGCGTGCAAACTTCCCCCGGCCGACCTGCGCTGCCGTTCCGCAACTCGGATAACCAATGGATTGAGATTGCCAATCGCGGAGCGAGCGCAGTCGACCTTGGCGGCTGGGACTTCGACAATGGGATCGCATTCAACTTCCCAGCGGGCACGACGTTGGCACCAGGGGAACACGCTTGTGTTGCCCGTGATCCGGCTTTGTTTACTGCTGCCTTTCCGGGGGCGCGACTCCTCGGCGAGTTCGCTGGCTCGCTGTCACGAACCAGCGAATATGTCCTCCTGCGTGATGCCAACCGCAACCCGGCAGACGAACTCAGATACTTCGACGGTGGGCGTTGGCCCAAGGCTGCGGACGGCGGTGGCTCGACGATAGAGCTGCGCGATTTGCATGCGGACAACAGCGATGCAGTCGCTTGGGCAGCAAGCGACGAGGCCAGGCGGACGGCCTGGAAAACCTACACTTACCGTGAGAGCGCTGCGAGTAGCCGCGGGCCGGACAACCAATGGCGCGAGTTCAACATGGGGCTGCTTTCCGATGGCGAGATGCTGATCGACGATATCAGCGTGATTGAAAACCCCGACGGCGCTGCAGTGCAGAAGTTGAGCGACACGAGCTTCGACAATGCCGCTGCCTGGAAACTCGTCGGCAACCATCGCCATGGAGAAATTATCGATGATCCCGACAACCCCGGGAACAAAGTGCTTCGGATCGTTGCCACCGGTGCGACAGAGCACATGCACAACCAGATTTTCACAAAACTTTCGTCGGCGATTTCCAACGGCACCGAATATGAAATTTCGTTCCGCGCTCGTTGGGTTTCGGGGTCTCGACAGCTGCACACGCGGCTCTATTTTAACCGCTGTGCCAACGTGAACATCATCGATCGCCCCGAAGATGTCGGCACCCCCTCTGCTCCCAACTCACGTGCCGAGGTGAATATCGGGCCGACCTACTCGGGAATGAGGCACTCTCCGGCCGTCCCCTCGGCGGGCGAGCCCACCACTGTCTCTGTTGTAGCAAATGACCCGGACGGCATTTCCAGCCTCACCTTGTTCTACTCGGTCAACGGAGGGGAATTTCAGACTGTTTCGATGGGTGGCGGCGCGGGTGGATTGTATCGCGGAGAGGTTCCCGGACAGGCAGCCGGCGCGCGGGTGCAGTTCTACCTGACGGGTGTCGACTCGATGGGGGCGACGCAGACCTTTCCTCAAGAGGGTCCGGATTCGCGGGCTATGTTTCAAGTGGACGACGGTCTGGCGGCCACTAACGGTTGGCAAAACTTCCGCATCATCATGACTGCGGCGGACTCCAGTTTCCAGCACCAGTCGATCGAAGTGATGAGCAATGACCGTCTCGGTGCCACGATCATTGACCGTGAGGGAGACATCTACTACGGCTGCGGCGTGCGATTGAAAAGCAGTCAGCGTGGGCGCGCAAACCTCAATCGCGCCGGCTATAGCGTGCGCTTCCCATCGGACGGGCTCTATCGCGGTGCGCTCTATTCAGTGGCGATCGATCGCTCGGAGAGCCAGACGCCGGGGCAGCGGGAATTGCTCTTCGATATTATGATTTCCAACTCCGGGGGTGTCATCAGCCGCTACTATGATTTCGTCAAAGTGCTCTCCCCGAATCCATCACTGACCGGTGGAGGGCTGTTGCAGATGGCGCGCTACGGTGACGTCTTTCTCGATTCGCAGTTTGACAACGGCGGAGACGGACAGCTCTACGAATACGAACTGATCTATTACCCAACGAGCGAGGACGGCAACGGTTTCAAAAGACCACAACCCGACAGTGTCACCGGTTCGAGCGTTTCAAACCACGGTGATGATCCCGAACTTTACCGCTGGTTCTTCCTCAACAAGAATAACCGCGAAGCCGACAACTTCGCGCCGATCATGGCCTACAATAAACACTTCAGCAAATCGGGAGCTTCCTTCGACGCTGGACTAGAGGAAATCGTTGATGTCGACAGTTGGTTCCGCGGCATGGCCTACGCCGTTCTTAGCGGAGCGGGAGACAATGCCGGATCTGGCAGCTCGCACAACGGGATGTATTATGCGCGCCCCGACGGTCGTGTGATGTTCCTTCCTCACGACATGGACTTTGGTGCTGCCGGAGGGAATGCCACCGCGTCGATCTTCGCCAACGGACAATGCAACAAGCTAGCGAGCGTTCCCTCACGCCGGCGTATCTACTTTGGCATTCTTCACGACATTGTCACGACGACATGGAACAGCGCCTACATGTCGGACTACACCACCCATCTGGCATCGCTCGATCCGAGTCAGAGTTGGGGTGGCAAGTTGAGCTTTTTCGATGCTCGCGGCAATTACGTCCTCACCCAGATTAACAACTCCATCGCCCCCATCAACTTTGAGCTCACCACACCCTCGCCGCTGACGGTTGCATCGAGCACGGCAACGATCTCCGGCGAAGGGTGGGTAAACGTTCGGGAGATTCGCCTGAGCGGCGGCTCCGATCCGCTGACGGTGGAATGGACGGACGGCGATTCCTGGACGGTGGACATCCCGGTGGCTCCCGGCTCAGACCTCTACACCATAGAAGCGTATGATTTCTCAGGAAACCTCATCGACACCGATACGATCACGGTCGACAACAACGGCACGGTCGAACCTGCATCTGCCTCGAACCTTGCCGTCTCCGAGTTGATGTATCACCCCTCCGCCCCCACGGCGGCAGAGGTGAGTGCTGGATTCACCGATGTGGACCTGTTTGAATTCATCGAGTTGGCCAACATCGGGGCACTGGACGTTGACCTCTCCGGCGTGAGCTTTACCGCCGGCATCAATTACGATCTCCCGGCGGCGACAATTCCCGTCGGAGGGCGGGTCGTGCTTGCCCGCAACCGTGCTGCCTTCCTGGCACGCCATCCGGGGGCGGGCGCATTCTTACTTGCGGGTGAATACGGGATTGGCGACACCAACAAGCTGGCCAATGGCGGCGAACAAGTTGTCATTGAAAATGCGCTGGGAGGCGATATTCGTCGCTTTACCTACAATGATCAATTCCCTTGGCCAAATGCATCTGACGGCGACGGACCGAGCCTGGTATTGATCGCGCCCGATACGGACCCTGATCACACCCTCCCGGCAAACTGGCGGCCCAGCGTGTCTTCCGGCGGTAACCCGGGCTCTTCAGACGCTGTGGCCTTCGCCGGTGATCCGAATGCTGATCTCGACGGCAACGGCATCCCCGACCTCGTCGATCACGCCTTGCTTGACGATGGGATGCCGGTTCTGAGGTTCGCTGGCACGGCGGTCGTTTTCGAGTACGGTCGCGACCTCGCTGCAGACGATGTGATTGTCGGATTTCAGGTCTCAACGGACTTGTCAACTTGGACGGATGGCTCCGGGCTGTTCTCGGAACTGGAGCCAGTCGATCTCGGAGCGGGGGGGCAGCAAATGGGCTATGAAGTCCAGAGAACGGCGCTGCCAGCAGAGCGCTTTTTCATCAGGCTTCAGGTGACGCTGGCCGAGTAGAGACGGAGACCGGCCATTCAAAAATCTTAATGCTTAGCGATCCCCGAGAAGACTTCGCTAGCTGAGTCCACTCTTGAAGGTCGTTAATTAACGGGTCTTGCAATGTGCGGCTGGTTTCGTGCTATGCCATTCATGAGAGTAGCTGCAATCAGTTAAGCGGATTACAGTAGGCACAGCACTACCCCCAGTTGGGCAGATCAACGCGGCATCAATTGAACTCGGTAGAAGACATGCGGCCCGGTGACTACTGAAAGAAAGTCGACGTAGGTGCTCTCGTCCCCTTCGGCTTCAAAACCGTCGTCGAGTTCCACCCATCCTCCGGGTTGCCCTTCCTCCAGCAGTGAGGTGGAAGCCTCAATCTTGTAGGCGCGGCCAGGGATTGAATTGAAAGTGAATTCTACCTTTGGACTCTCTCCGTCGAGGTATTCGATGCTGGTGATCTGAGGCTCCTGTTGTGAGCCTTCCACTACGTTGATTTCGAATGCGTAGGTTCGGCCGAGCCCGGCATTGCTGAAATCACCAACTATTTCGCCGACCGCAGTGGGCGCGATGAAAGCACTGTCGTGATCAGTCGAACTGAATCCGGAGCCGGAGTTGTCAGTGTCCGTCGCGATAATCTCGGAACCTTGATTGGTCGTGAAGAATCCGGCGTAGACATCTGTCGGAGCATCCAGAGTGAAGCTGCCAGTCCCCGGCGCAGTTTGAATCCCATTGACCTCCGGATCGAACGCTGTTCCAAGCCACAGAATCGTGTAGGATGGTGGTGATCCGGCGAGGAGCATTGGCGTGACCTCTCCGGTGCCGGCATTGCTCATGATAACGTTGAGTTGCCAGTCAGTGATATTGTAGCTGCCGGCAGGGAGTGTCGTGAAGGTGCGGTCGATGTTGAGTCGCTCTTGATCGACAATGTCATTCCCTGTAGCCTGTGAGATATCGGCACCTGGTCCGATTCTGCTGCCTCCAATCACGGGGATGCGGGTGGCGAAGCTCCAGGTCGTGTCATTGTCGATTCCCGTAAAGCTGTTGCTCGCTCGGTCAAGGATCGCAGTGGGCGAGATCTGGAGAGCGTAGTTTTTTCCGAGCTCAAGGTCATTCGTCGGGTTGATCGTCAAGACGGCACCGGAGATCGAAATTTGGGAATCGCCAACCGGGATCGCGTTCTCTGTTCCGTCGGTCAGGTTCTTTAGCACAATATCGCCGGTGCCCATCACGACGGTTTCGTTAAAAGTGATTACCAGATTGCTTGCGAGGGGAATATTCATAGCACCATTTTCAGGACGGAGTGTTTCTATTTCCGGGGCGGCGAAGTCAGGCACAACTGTATTGAAATTCCACGTCACGTCATCATCGATTCCAGCAAAGCTGTCTCCTGTCGTGTCGTCGATAGCGGTCGCCTCGATCTGGATGGCGTAGGCCTTGCCCGCCACGAGAGTTTGGGCAGGGGAGATGGTTAGGAAAACACCCTCGACGGTGACTTGGGCGTCGCCCACCGGGATCGCGATTTGCGTCGAGTCGGTCAAGTTCTTGATAATGATATTGCCGGTGCCGGCCACGATCACTTCATCGAAGGTCACCATCAGGTCACTGCTGACCGCTACTTCGGTCGAGCTCGTACTTGGTGTCAGACCGGTGACTACCGGGGGCGTCGGGTTGGAGTCCCCGACTGGTTCTACCTCGATCGAAAAAGCATAGGTGCGGGGGAGATTGGCATGCCCAAACGAAGTAAGGGAAGCCCCAACGCTGCCGGCTTCGTCAAAATTAAGCCCGTTCGCGTGGTCGGTGGTGCCGAAGCTTGTATCAGTCAGGATACTGTTTTGGACCGCATCGGCATTGGTGTTCTGAATTCCCGCCGCGATAGTAGCTCCTCCGTCGGGAACAACGAATGTGTCGTTGGTTCCACCGAAGGGAACCAGATTCTGGATTCCTGGTTCAGTGTCGATGGTGACCCCGAAGGCCAGAACGGTGTGGGCCGCGGGCCCGTTGACGAGCGTCAGGAAAGGGAACACCGGCTGGGTGGCGCCATTTGTGGCGTCTTCTGCTGCCTGATAGTCCCAAGTTGTTGCCCGGTAGGTTCCCGCGGCGAGGAAAACGGTATCGGTGATATTGATGTTTTGACGCATCTGGTTGTTTGTGCCGTTGGACTGGGTATCCTGGGCACCGGTTAGGGTCGGCCCGAAGCCGATGGTGACCGCGCCCGCGCCCGTGATCAGCCACAAACCGATGGAGCCGGCCAGGAGATTTCTGGTGCCGAAGTTTATTTTCGCATTCATGCCATTGTATGGGTTTCTACCTCCTCATCCTGCTCCAATGAGTGGCTTGGAATAGCCGACCATTTCGTGGACGGGGCGGTCGGATAATTCGATCGCCCCGATGGAAGGTATGAGAGATTTTCTTACTTGCGGCGGCGGCCCATCAGGGCGAGTCCGGCCAAACCAAGCAGAGCAAGGGAGGAAGGCTCG
>JAQWZU010000141.1 GCA_029253285.1 Akkermansiaceae bacterium
GCGATGGCTCTCGCCCGACGCAAAAACGTCCCGATCGAACCCATCATCATCATGATCGACAGCCCCTCCCTCCACGCCCGCTACGGAGCATGCCAGGCTCTGGCACACGTCAAAACCTCCTCTCCCCAAGCCGTCGCCACCTTGAGAAAACAGCTCAAGCACGAAGACCTCTGGCTCCGCGTCAAAGCCGCCGAAGCCCTCGCGCACATCGGACAACCCGCCATGGGAGTTCTCCCCGAACTCCTCACCATGATCGCCAGAGGTCCAACCAAAGATGATCCCCGCGCCATGGAGCAACGCTACCTCAGCTTCGCCGTCTTCGGAAAACTCCTCAAAAAATCGCTCGACGGCGTGGACGAAACACTCCTCCAGAAAGCCATCGTAGCCGGCCTCCAAAACCAAGACGGTCGCGCCCGGGGAACCATCGGCGGAATCTACCAAAAGCTCTCCTACGAAAAAATCAAACCACTCCTCCCCGCCATTCACGAAGCGATTATCACCCCTGCACCGAGCGGGATCATGTTCGCCAGCGGCGTACGGGTCTCCGGACTCGAAGTCCTCGCAACACACCGGATCAAAGAGGGCCTTCCACTTTGCCTCGAAGTCATGGAACTCACCAAGTGGGGTAAAAACGGGAGAATCAAGAGATGCCTCGATGCCCTCGAAAAATACGGCCCGGCCGCCAAGTCCCTTTTGCCAAAACTCAAGCAACTCGAGGAAGACCTCTCCTCGCACCGCGAGGCAAAAATGCTCAAAGCGCACACCGAACGAGTTCGTAAAATCATCCAATCGCTCGAGAAGACCACCGACAAAGTCGAACTCCGGAGTATTGAATAAGAAGCAGCCACCGTCCCGAGCACCAAACCATTTGCGTATTCTACCCAAACCTGATGAATCCCCCATACTTCCAACCACCGAATACACAGAAGACACGGAACTAAGATAGGTTCCTCTTACTCAGGATGCTGTGTCCTGCGCGTTCTCTGTGGTTAGCCATTAACTTCCTTCTTCTTTGACATCATCTCTCTGTTTGCGACGCTCCGGCGTGATGAAAAGAACCCTTTTTCCCGGACTCTTCCTATTAAGCTCCGCACTCTCCCATGGTCAGGATGTCCCGCCGACTTCCGTCCCTCTGGAAAAGACGAGAACCTCCCTTCTCTCAAAGGACTCATCGTCACTGGACCACGAAAATCCGGCGACCAACTTCCGCCTCTTTTTAAACTACACTTCCCCGAAAAGCTTCACTCTCAGTCTTGGCAGACACCCCATCGAGCTTCCCGCTGGTGATAAGTCCACCGCCAGCCTCACCTTCGAGCACCTCCCCGATTCCCCCGCCCTCGTCCACCTTTCCACTTCCGGAGATCCCACCGTCCAGCGCATCGAGATTCCCAACACCCTCGTCTCCGGGGGAGACGTCTCCTTCAAACCCCTCCCGGGCAAAGACTTCCCCATGGACAAGGCCTTCACCTTGATGGCCCGATTTAAAACTACCGCCGCAAACGGCACCCTCGCCGCCATCGCTCCCCCCACCGGCAAGTGGGAGGCCGGAGGCAAAACCCTCTTCCTCAAAGGCGGCAAGCTCACTTACGATGTCGGTTGGGAGGGCGCTATCGGAGGCGGCAAAAAAGTCAACGACGGCAAGGAACACATCGCCGTCCTCTCCGGAACCGAAAAAGGCGGAGTCGCTCTCTACCTCGACGGACAGGAAATCCAGTCCAACAAAAACCTCACCTCCGAAGACAAATCCGGGCACGTTTTCAAGGTCGGCTCAACCACCCAGGACTTCGCCGGTGATTTCAAAGACGGCTCTATCGAGCAGATCCTTTTCTGGAAGCGCACTCTATCCAAAGACGAAATCAAGTTGATGGCTCAGAAAAAGGTCGACCAAATCAACACCCCGGACTTCCACTTAAAAAAGCCCGGCAGGACCCAACCTGCAGCCAAGCGGGAGTTGCTCACCACCTCCACTCACCCGGGCTATCCCACCACAATCTCCGTGACCAAAACTCCCGGCCTCACTTTCCACCAGGCTTGGATTCAACCTCTCGAAGTTTCCGACCACAAAGCCCTCGTCGCCGACTGGGGAAAGGACTCCTTCAATCGCGGTCAAAAAATCTACCAACAACTCTGCGTCACCTGCCACGGCACCGCCGAAAAAGAAGGCTCCATTCCCATCGCCCTCAAATTTCACGAAGGAAAATTCAAGAATGGCAAGGACCCTTACCGCATGTGGCAGACCATCAACAAAGGCTATGGTATGATGATGCCCATGCCGCAGTTTTCCACGCGCCAGAAATACGACGTCATCCACTACATCCGCGAAGAATTCCTCGCCAAACACAACAAGGGCGAACTCACCAAAATCGACGACGACTATCTCAACGCTCTTCCCAAAGGCATCTCCGGCATCGAGGAAAAAGAGTCCAAGAAAACTCCTCCGCCGTATGACATGATGGACTTCGGAAACTACCTTTTCTGGACCTACCAAATTGAACCCGGCCCGCTCAATGAGGACGTCAATATCGCCCAGAAAGGTCTCGCCATTCGTCTCGATGACGGACTCGGCGGCATTTCGAAAGGAAGCTCGTGGGCCATTTACGATCACGACACCATGCGCCTCGCCGCCATCTACACCGGCGACAAGTTCGTCGACTGGAAGGGCATCGCCTTCGACGGCTCACACGGAACACACACCTCCATTGCCGGAGAACGCATCCTCGTTAACCCTGACCGCCCCGGCTGGGCCCATCCAAAAACAGGCTCATGGGATCCCGTTCGGGTCAAAGGGAAAGACGGACGTCTCTTCGGACCACTACCGAAGGACTGGGTTTCCTTCGAAGGTTTGAAAATCACCGAAAATGGTCCCTTGCTTTCCTATAAAGTCGGCAACATCGACGTGAAGGAACAGATCTCAAAACGGTCACAGGGAGACTTCCGAAGAATCATCTGGGCAGGTCCGGGAAATGGATCAATCAAGGTCAGGCTCGCAAAGCACGATGGACCTTCCCCCGATCCCGAACTCACTGTTGAGGATGGCGCCCTGTGCCACGAAATCAAACTCACCGACGAAACCGTCGGAGTTTCCTATTGGATTCAGTCCGATGGCAAGGTCTCCATTGAACCTGTTCCCGGTGACCCGGTGCTTCGTGATTCGGTCGTCAAGAAATCCCCCGTCACCGTCACGACCCAAATCCAACGCGGAGACGAATCCGGCCCCTTCGCCGTCGACGTTCTCACCGTTCCCAATCGCAACATCAATCCACACAGCTCCTGGATGCGCACCAGCGGCTTTGACTTCTACCCCGATGGAAAACGCGCCGCCGTTTGCACCTGGATGGGCGACGTCTGGATTGTCGAAGGCATTGATCAACTCGAAGGCAAGCTTACCTGGAAACGCATTTGCTCGGGGCTCTTCCAGCCACTTGGTCTCAAGATCGTGAACGAAAAAATCCACGTCACCTGCCGCGATCAACTCGCAAGACTTCACGATATCAATGGCGACGAGATGATCGACATCATCGAGTGCCTCAACAACGACCACCAGGTCACCGAGCACTTCCACGAATTCGCGATGGGGCTGCAAACTGACGAGGCCGGAAATTTCTACTACGCCAAGTCCGCCCGCCACGCCAAGGACTCACTCGTTCCTCATCACGGCACCCTCTTACGAATCTCACCTGACGGCTCCAAAACCGACATCCTCGCCACCGGATTCCGCGCCGCCAATGGCGTCTGCCTCAACCCCGACGGGACTTTTATCGTCACCGACCAGGAAGGCCATTGGAATCCCAAAAACCGTATTAACTGGGTCAACGGCGACGGACCAACTGAATTCTTTGGCAACGTCTACGGCTACTCCCCCGTCACCGACACCAGCGACACCGCGATGTCGAATCCTCTTTGCTGGATCACCAACGCCTTCGACCGCTCGCCCTCCGAACTCCTCTGGGTTCCCAAGAACGCCAAGTGGGGATCGCTCAACGGCCAACTTCTCAACCTCAGTTACGGCTACGGGAAGATCTTCGTCGTTCCACACGAAACCATCGGCAAGCAACGTCAGGGCGGCATGTGCGAACTTCCCCTCGAGAAATTCCCAACCGGCATCATGCGCGGCCGCTTCCACCCCGGCGACGGACAACTCTACGGCTGCGGCATGTTCGCCTGGGCCGGCACCCAACGGCAGGCCGGAGGCTTCTACCGCATCCGCAAAACAAAACAGCCCGCCAACCTCCCCACCAAAATCGAGGCCACAAAATCAGGCGTCGCCCTGACCCTCTCCGACCCCATCGATTCCACCTCCGTGAAACCCGAAAACTTCACGATCAAAGCCTGGGACCTCAAGCGCACCAAAAGCTACGGCTCGAAACACTACAACGAACGTGAATTAAAAGTCACCGCCGCCAAGCTCTCCGGAAACAAGCTCAGCCTCGCCATCGCCGAACTCCAACCCACCTGGGGCATGTCCATCGAAATGAGACTCACCGACTCAAAGGGCGAAAAAATCAAACGTCTCATCCACAACTCCATCTTCGAGCTGGAAAAGTAAGGCCCCTCTATGACTTGCCGATAGCCGCCCGACAGCGACTCAACTCAAAACCAATGAGTCTAACTCAGGTCCACCGCTTCGACTTCCGTAGTGTATCGTTTGACCCCATTCATATCGACCCAAATTGCGACCAACTTTTCTTTTGTTGCATCGACTTTTAGAAATACATTTTTTGCGGTCTCACTCCACTTACGATCAGGATGCTTTACATCAAGAGAGGGGATGATTTTGTCATGCATTGGCGAGATCACATATTCATGTAAGGGGTAGCCCAAAGAAGCAGAACCATAGTCATGGTGACGGCAGACGTGAATATCGCCGGAAACCAGCATGACTCCCGGGATCTTTTCTTGTTTAATGAACTTGAAGAGCGCCTCGCGTTCAGCTGCATAGGTTTCCCAGTGGTCCTTCTCGGCATTTCCCTTGGGATACCACACCATGCCGCCACACAGCATTTTGAATGGAGCGTCGGACGCTCTTAGCGATTTTTTGAGCCATTCCCACTGCATTGCACCCAGACATGTCCTCTGCGAAGGATCCGCGAAAGATTGAGCCGTTTGTGAAAACCATCGGTCATCCAGCAACCAAACCTCAACTGGACCCCGACGAAAATTTGTATAAATCCCCTCCTCATTTTCGCCGTAGCTCGCCAAGGCGCTATATTCAACAAACGCCTTACGAATATCTCGCTTCTTAGGCATCAGGCCATCGGAATCATTCTTCCCGAAATCATGATCATCCCATGTTCCCCAAAACGGGATCTTTTTCTCCAATTCGACCAAGCCTGGCAAAGTCGACCAAAACGCACGGCGTCTGGCCCGGTTTTTCGCGAGATCATTTGAATCAATGTATGGGCTGTCTCCAAGAAGGCAGAAACCCTCAATTTTTTCAGCGGAAATCTGACCCCATATTTTATCAAATTTATCGCTCGAAACACACGATCCCATTCCCAGAACCACACGCTCAATGTCCTTTGTTTTTGGTGGTGTGCGGGCAGAAAAAACAGCCCCTTCGAATAGCGGCTTTCCTTTTGAGTCCAAAAACTTACCGGTATAGGCGGTGTCTGGCTCTAAATCTGAGACTTCAAACTGAACACATAAATCATTCTCCATTTCTGCTACCCCATGCAATCGGGCAGCCTCTTGACTGTCACCACCGGTCACAATCAACTCAACTTTCCCTTCACGAGAGGCGCGCACAAATGTGAAAATTCGATTCTCATCAATATGTCCGAGAACCGGACCAACCCCTTTTTTATCAGCTTCCTCGCCAAGTATATTTCCCGCCGCCATCACTCCAATTGATGTCAATGCTGTCGTCCGAGCGAAGTTCCGGCGTGTCATCAGCTTCTGGTTTGTATTTTTCATAAATTGTTGATGGTGCATGAATCTGCAGAACGCAAAGAGTAGCCGACGCCCAGACACAGCCTGTTGGTCGTAACGCCTTGTTCGGCATCTCGCTTATCGGAGAGGTCGATCGACACGACCAGCATTTGTCAGGGAGCTCATACTGATCGCTTCAACCCTTTTCTAAAATAACGATAGAGACAGATTGGAGTCCATGTCCCGTCCCGCTCATTGGAATGGAATTCTCTACTTTCCAACCCTCATCTAGATACTGATTTAGTTCATTGAGCGCATTTTCAGAAGCTTGCTCCTTTTTCCTTCCAGTAAGTGCATTGACATCCAGCGCGACTATAATTGCTTTTCTCATGGGTTCTCTGTTTTGTGGTGGCCGCGACGATAATCGTCTCAACTCTCGTTTTGTAGACTACAAAATTAGGAATGTTTTCTAAGCCGAACGTTTGAGCGCTAGCACCCGCTGCCGGGAGCGCCAGGTGGCAACACGGTTAAGTGTCCAAATAGAGAGTGGCATGTCAACTCACGGCGAGGTAGCGGGTTGTCCAGCCGCATCTTGTTCGGCAGCCTTCAAAAGGGCGATTCCGAGAACTTAACGATCCCATTCACAAGGAACGCTAAACCACTCTGACAGAGTCTCGCTCAACCAGACGACAGTTTCACGGCTGGGGGTCTTAGAGTCCAAGATGTATTTCTTTCGACCCACCACCCAAAGAGTATACCAACTCGATCTACCGCTACCACTCGAGCTGCTAACTCGCTTGATGTGCATACGCAAACACTGGATGTCATCCGCCCTGATGAAGCTACTGCTGGAGAAAGACAAAAACCGCTTCTTGATCTCAAGCCCCTGCTTGGAGGCTGTGAAGAAGGTGGATCCGAACAAGTTCCACAATATCAGGCGTCCAAAATAGACAAGGAAGAAAAGCCCAATCAATAATGCCCCCGTCACCACGAATCCAGCCTGCTCGAAGGGACGTTCGAAAAGGATAGGCCAGCCCCGTATCCCGAAATACAAGGGCACCCCGCTGAAAACACCTGCGAAGATGGAGATCGCAATCGCGCCAAATATTCGGGATCCCATATCCTGCGGGCCGTAGGAAATGATGTGTGAGTCAGGCTTCAAGGATGGAAGTAGCTGAATGGAGTCCGAAATTTTCTGCGGAGCGGCAACACTCTTGGTCGGAAATCCTGACGGAGGGTTCTCTTCCTGCGTATGATCTATCCTAGTCATTTTAGCGATTACCTTTCATGCCGAACACTTAAATTAGTAGCACGGTCGGAGCAACTCCTCGTCATTTCCCGTTCACCTGAGTTAAGGTGATCTTCATTTTTTTGTCTATCAGTAACTTCCTCCATCGTTTTTCCACACTCTTGATATTCACCCGAACCCAAGCGGCCTTAATCGCTCCACGACGGCGAGTATCGCTTAAACCTTATTTTTTTAGCTGAAATACCTAATTATTCCCAACTCCCTCCTACCTCAATTTCTGCGCCCTTCCCCACCATGAAAGACACCCCGTTTTTCGGTGGTATCAAGGACGACTTAAACCGTCACCGGCCTCAATGTCTTTTACGCGTATCCTTACTCTGCCCCTCACCATTCTGTGGTCAGCGAGCGCTTGCTCGGGTGCGATCGATTTCCCATCTCAGGTTCTGCCAATCCTTGAGGAGCATTGCTTTAAATGCCATGGCGAGAAGAAGCAGAAAGGCAAACTCCGTCTCGATACCCTTTCGCCCGATCTTCTCAAGAGCCGCATCGCGGCCGAGACCTGGCACGATGTCCGCGACGCCCTGAACCTCGGCGAGATGCCGCCCGAGGAGGAACCGGAATTATTCCGCGAAAAACGTCAGATTCTTGTCGGCTGGGTCAATCAGGAAATCGACGCCCTCATCGAGGCCAAAAAGAGCACCGGCGGGCGCGTGGTCTTGCGCCGCCTCAACCGCAGCGAATACCAAAACACGATGCGCGATCTTCTCGGTATCGAGCACAATTACGTAAAGGATTTCCCGCCCGAGAGTCTCTCGGAAGATGGCTTTCGCAATGACGGGTCGACCTTGCAAATCTCCGACCTACAGATGGAATACTACCTCAAGGCGGCCCGCGAAGGACTTCGTAAGGCCATCGTCCTTGGGCCGAGACCGAAGGTGACCCGACAGGAATTCACCAAGACGGTAAAGGACAAAAATCGTGGCAGTAATATTCTCGACAAGGACCAGCAGTTCATCGTCAAGTTGATGGAATACCCCGAGGAAGGCGAGGTCATCATCCGCACCACCGTTCGGGCCAAACATGCCGAGAATCGCGGCTACCCGCAACTCCGCGCCGCGATCGGCTACCGTGCCGACGTCCAGGCCCCGCGGGAATTCATCAAATCACAAGACGTGGTGAGCGAAGACTGGCAGGAATTTGAATTTCGCAGTCGTATCGAAAACTTCCCCCTCCCCAGTAAGACGCAAAGCAAGTTTCCCGGCCTCTTGGTCTGGCTCGACAATGCCTACGCCGAAGGCCGGGATAAACCACTCAAGGCGCGCGGCAATGGCAAAAAGAAAAAGCAGACCAAAGGCCCGCTGAGCTATCCGCAAATCGAAGTGCAATCGGTGGAGTTCATCGGACCGGTCTTTGAGCAATGGCCACCACGACACCACACCGCGCTTCTTGCGCCGCGGAAGTCAGGTGAGAACGAAGCCGCTCATGTGAGCAAGCTCCTCACCAGGTTCATGAGCCGGGCATTCCGTCGCCCCGTCGACAAGTCGGAAACTCTACCCTACCTCAAGTTCTACCAATCGATCCGCCCGACCCTGCCCTCCTTCGAAGAAGCGATGCAGGAAACCTTCGCGATGATTCTGATCTCGCCAGACTTCCTCTACCTCGTCGAGCCCTCCTCCGAAACCAAACGCCCTCTCAATGATTGGGAAATGGCCTCGCGCCTTTCCTACTTCCTCTGGAGCACCATGCCGGACCCGCAGCTTTTCAAACTGGCCCGGGAGAAAAAGCTCCGTGATTCGAAAGTCCTTCAGTCGGAAATTGAACGGATGATTTCCGACGAACGTTCGTGGCAGTTCATTGAACAATTCGCCGACCAATGGCTCGACCTCGGCGCGGTGCAACGCGTCGCGATCAATCCGAACTACTACCCTAAATTTGACGACGCCTTGAAGACTTCGATGCGACAGGAAAGCCTCCATTTCTTCAAAGAGATCTTCCAGCAGGACCTTAGCGCGCTCAACTTCCTCGACTCGAAATTCACAATGCTCAACGAACCGCTCGCCAAACACTACGGCCTCACCGGACCACGCGGGAGCAGCTTCGAACGCGTGGCTTTGAATCCGAAAGACCATCGCGGCGGCGTCCTCACCCACGGCAGCATTCTCCTGGGGAATTCCACGGGCGAAGATTCGCACCCCGTAAAGCGCGCGGTTTGGATTCGCGAACGTCTCCTCGACGACCCGCCCTCCGATCCCCCGCCTAATGTCCCCAACCTCGATGCAACCAACCCTGATTTCGCCAATCTCTCGGTGCGCGATCAACTCGCCGCACATCGCGAGGAAGCCTCGTGCAAGGACTGCCATCGCGGCATCGATCCCTGGGGCATTCCCATGGAGAACTACGGCGGCGACGGCTTGTGGCGCGACAATATCCTGCGAAAGAAGACCAAGGGCAAAGGGATGAACAAGCTCCCCGTCGAAACGGAAGCCATCCTCCCCGACGGGCATGAGATTGGCAACATCGCTGATTTGAAAAGCTACCTCCTCAAGAACAAGAAGAATCAGTTTGCGAAAGCCTTCACCTCCAAGCTCCTGACCTACGCCCTCGGGCGACGACTCGAAATCACTGACGAGAAGGCCGTCGAAGACTTAACCGGGAAATTCATCGCGAACAATTTTCGCATAAAACCACTCATTCAGCTCGTCGTGGCGAGCGAAACCTTTCAAACTAAATAGATCATGAGTCGCAAACCCTGGCATCTCCATCGGCGCACCTTCCTTCGCGGAGCCGGCGCAACTCTCGCCCTGCCCTTCCTGGAATGCATGGGAGCAAGCGCGAAAACCCTCCCGCGCCCGAAACGCTTCTGCTCGATCTACTTCCCCTACGGCGTGAGCCTTCCCAAAAAGAAAGACGCCTCTGCAAAGTGGCAATGGTTCCCCGATGCTGTCGGCCGCGACTACAAGTTCAACGAAAGCCTGAAGTGCCTCGAACCACTCCGCGAGCATCTCTCCATCCTCGGCGGACTCTCCCACCCCCACGGGCGGAAGATAGGCGGCCACGACTCCGCCGACATTTTCCTGACCGCCGCCGAGCTCAAAGGCGGCCAATTGAAAAACTCGGCATCCATCGACCAACTCATGGCGGCCCAACTCGGCGACGACACCCGCTTCCGGTCGCTCAGTCTTTCGGTCGACGGAGGCGTGGGCGAGGCCACCCGCTCCAGCACTCTTTCCTTCAGCCGCAGCGGACAACCCGTGCCTGCTCTTCACAACCCGCGCGTGGTCTTCAATCGCCTCTTTGGAAAAGAAGATCGCTCCCTTCAGGATCAGCGAAAGGAATTGCAGAACTCCAAGAACATGCTCGATCTCGTTCTCGATCATTCCAAGTCAGTCCGACGCAAGCTCGGCAAACAGGACCAGAATAAGTTCGACGAATACCTCCAGTCGGTCCGTCAAATCGAACAACGGGTCGAACGTTCAGAAAGGTGGCTCGACGTTCCCAAGCCGCAGGTCAACGCGGCCGGCCTGCATCTCGATGCCGATGACAAAACTCCGGGCGAGCTCATCAAGACGATGCTCGACCTGATGTATCTCGCGATCCAAACCGACTCAACCCGTTTCCTAACCTATCAAATGGGAAACATGAACGGCGCGACGTCCATCGCCACAAAATTCCCTTCCCTCCTCGGCTTCGGAAAAAACCAACACAGCCTCGCCCACGGATGGAACAAACCCGGTGGCGCCGAAGCTCTTGGAAAATGGGACCGCTTCCGCGCCCAGCAACTTTCCTACTTCCTCCAGCGCCTGCAAGACACCCCGGAACAAGACGGCACGCTCCTCGACCACACGATGGTCCTTTACGGCAGCAGCAACAGCAACACGCACAACAACACCAACTACCCGCTCGTCGTCGCGGGTGGTGACGACCTTGGACTCAAGCACGGCGGCTACCACCGCTTCGGCTCCGACGTCCCACTCTCGAACCTCTTCGTCACGATGATGAACCGCCTCGGCATGCCCACGAAAAACTTCGTAGACAGCACCAGCGAGATGACCGAGTTGATCGCCTGATCCAAACATGCCTCCGCTCGCAAACATCTTCAGAAAGGCCGCAAAGACTCTCTTTGCCTCCTCTCTGGTGCTGCCGGCGAGCGCCGACGAAGGCATCGACTATTTCGAAACCCACATTCGTCCTCTTTTCGCAAAGCATTGTTACGAATGCCATTCCGCAAGTGCCAAGAAGCTCAAAGCCAATCTCTACCTTGACTCGCGGACCGGTTGGGAAACCGGCGGTGACTCCGGCCCAGCTCTTATCCCGGGAAAGCCCGACGAGTCGCTCATCATCGAAGTCACCTCCCATCAAAACAGCGACCTCCAGATGCCGCCGGATGAAAAGCTCTCCGGTGATAAGATCGAAAAACTTCGCACCTGGATCACGATGGGGGCTCCGGATCCCCGCGACGGAGTTGTCAAAAAATCGCGATCTAAAATCGACCTCGAAAAAGGACGCCAATTCTGGGCCTTCAAACCACCGGTCGCTCATCCAACGCCCAAGGTCAAAGACGCCACCTGGCCCCGAAACGACATCGATCGCTTCATCCTCGCCCGTCTGGAATCCGAAAAACTCACTCCGACCAAGGACGCGAACCGCCAGACCTTACTACGCCGGATTTACTACGACCTCATCGGACTCCCCCCATCACCCGGGGAATTGAAAAACTTCCTCGCTGACCAATCACCGAAGGCCTTCGAAAGAGTCGTCGATGACCTCCTGGCCCGTCCCGAATTTGGCGAACGATGGGGACGGCATTGGCTCGACGTGGCCCGCTTTGCCGAATCCAGCGGCGGCGGACGCAGCATGGTCTTCCCTCACGCTTGGCGCTTCCGCGACTACATCATCAAATCCTTCAACGAAGACAAACCCTTCGACCAACTGGTCCGCGAGCATCTCGCCGGAGACCTCCTCACCCACGAGTCGCCCGAACGACGGAACGAGCAATTAGTCGGTAGCGGATACCTTGTCCTCGGACCAATGAATTACGAACTCCAGGACCAGGAACGCCTTCGCATGGAATTCGTCGATGAACAAATCGACACCATGGGGCGCACCTTCCTTGGTATGACCCTCGGCTGCGCCCGATGCCACGATCACAAATTTGACCCTATCCCCACCACCGACTACTACGCCCTCGCCGGAATTTTTCAGAGCACCGAATCGATGGGCGAAGGCAGCGCAGCCAGCGGAGTAAGCTCCGTCGCCACGGTTAAACTCAAAATAACCAATCTACCTGAGCTCAAAAAGCACCGTGCGGAACTCGCTTCCCTTCAAAACCAAATTGTCCAGCTAAAGAAGAAGTCTCCCGAAAACGCATCCACCACCCTTCCCGAAATTACCATTGATTCCGACAAAGCGAAACTGACCGGAATATGGAAACCTTCAACCCACACTGCAAACTGGGTTGGTGAGAACTACCTCCACGATGACAATCAGGGTAAAGGCGAAAAGGCCGCCGAGTTCACCACCACTCTTCCCGAGTCCCGTGACTACGAAGTTCTCATCTCATACTCCTCAGGCTCCGGACGATCGAAGAAAGCTCCAGTGACGATCTTCCACGCCGAAGGTGAAACCACAATCCTTCTCGACCAAACCAAACCTCCCACCCATCACGAATCCTTCGCAAGCGTCGGCTCGTTCTTATTCACCAAAGATCAACCGGCCCGTATCGTTATTTCCAACAAAGGAACCACTTCTCATGTCATCGTCGATGCCGTCGGATTCGTTGGGCCCGATACCGGCAAGAGGGTCAAGAAGGTCAAGAAGCCAAAGGTCGACCGGGCAGCCATCAACGCCGAGATCAAAGCCCTCGAAAAACAACACAAGGATCTGGATTCCAAAATCAAGAAGCTCGAGCCGATGACAATGGCTCCGCGCGAATCGAAAAACCCGGCCGACGGTCACGTCCACATCCGGGGCCTCGTGCGAAACAAAGGGCCGAAAGTTCCTCGCGGATTCATTTCCGTTGCCACTGACCCCAAAGCCGAGCTCAAGATCTCGGCCAAAAGCTCAGGCCGTTTGGAGCTGGCCCATTGGGTCGCCGACGCCAACAACCCGCTGACTTCCCGCGTGATGGTCAATCGCATTTGGAAGCACCTCCTCGGAGAAGGACTCGTCCGCACGCCCGACAACTTCGGCGAGACCGGCGAACTCCCGAGCCACCCCGAACTACTCGACCATCTTGCACTCAATTTCACTGACAACAACTGGTCGATCAAAACGATCATCCGCGAGATCGCCCTCAGCCGCACCTACCAACTTTCCTCGCTGTCTCGGTCCGACCAAGACCCCGAAAACCGCCTTCTGGCGCGCGCCAACCGCAAACGTCTCGAAGCGGAATGCATCCGCGACACCGCCCTCCTCGTGAGCGGGCAACTCGACCCCACCCGCAGCGGTCCCACCATCAAAAAAGCCGGCCAATACGATCTTAACTACAAGTTCAACACCAGCCGCAAGAGCATTTACACGCCCTGGTTTCGCAATTCCATGATTGATCTTTTCGAGGTCTTCGACGCGCCCAACCCGAACCTCGTCGTTGGAAAACGAACCACCTCGAATATCCCCACGCAGTCGCTCTTCCTCATGAACAGCCCCTTCATTCGGGAGCAGTCAATCCTCACCGCCAAGCAACTCATCAGCAAAGGCGCGAAGATTGAGGACGCTTATTTACTGCTCCTGGGACGTCGGCCTTCGACTTCCGAACAAGCCACCACTTCCGATTTTCTTTCCCAATTCCCGCCGGACCAGCAAGAAGAAACCTGGACCCAACTTTGCCAGACGCTTTTTTCGTGTGTTGATTTTCGATTTTTAGATTAGACTCCCTCCCAATCCATGATGTGCCCGGATAGACGTCAGTTTCTCAAAACCACCGGATGTGGTTTCGGTTCGCTGGCGCTCAATGCCATGCTCTCCGGCACCGCGCAGGGAAACTCCAACCCCCTCGCTCCTCAGCCCCCGCTTTTCCCCGCCCGCGCCAAGCGCATCATCTTCCTGTTCATGTCCGGCGGTCCCAGCCATGTCGACAGCTTCGACTACAAACCGGATCTCATCAAAAGTGACGGCAAGGGCTTCGACTTTGTCGGCGTCCGTAAAACCACCTTCGGAAAAAAGAGCGAGCGTAAACTCCTCAAGCCACTCTGGGATTTCAAACAATACGGCGAATCCGGCCAGTGGGTCAGCGAACTCTTTCCCCACATCGGCAAGCACGTCGACGACCTTTGCTTCATTCACTCGATGCATACCGAAGGCGTTGCCCACGGCCCGTCGACACTCTTCCTGCACACCGGAGCGACCAACCTTGTCCGCCCCTCAATGGGCAGCTGGGTGACTTACGGACTGGGAACGGAAAACGAAAACCTCCCCGGCTTCGTCACCATCATGCCATCCGCTAGCAAAGGCGGACCGCGCAATTACTCGAATGCCTTCCTCCCCGCGATCCACCAGGGCACCTCGGTCGGACGGGCCGGACTCCCGGCTTCAAAAGCGACCATTCGCAACCTCAACAACACCCACCTCCCCCACGACGTCCAAAATCGTCAGTTCAATTTCCTGCAGGAACTCAACCGCCAGCAAGCCGGCATAAAATCCGATCGTAATCTCGATGCAGCCATCGAATCATTTGATCTCGCCTTTCGCATGCAGATGAATGCCCCCGATATTCTCGATCTCTCCGACGAATCCAAATCGACCAAAGAGATGTATGGCATCGGAGAAAAATCCACCGACACCTACGGTCGGCAATGCCTCATGGCACGCAGACTTGCCGAAAGCGGCGTGCGCTTCATCCAGGTGAACTACGCTGATGAATCGGTGAATCCCAAGTGGGACCAACATTCCAACATGCCCAAGCACAAGGTTCATGCCGAGGCTACCGATCAACCGGTCGCGGCTCTCCTCCAGGACCTCAAACAACGCGGGCTTTTGGAAGACACCATCGTCTGGTGGGGCGGCGAATTTGGCCGGACGCCATTCTCGCAGGGAAAAGACGGACGGGACCACAACCCGCGCGGCTTCACCACTTGGCTCGCTGGTGGCGGAACCAAGCCCGGCTTCGCCCACGGAGCAACCGACGAGATCGGCCACGAAGCGGTCAGCGGCCGCCTGCACATGCACGACCTTCACGCCACCATGCTCCACCTTCTCGGCCTGGACCACGAGCGCCTCACCTACAACTACGCTGGCCGCGACTTCCGCCTCACCGACGTATTTGGCAAGGTTGAATCCAAGCTCTTTGCCTAAACGCAAAACACCGCCCCATTCGGAGCGGCATTTTAAAGCACAATTTCTATCCAGGCTGTCAAAGACCTCGATTATTTTTCGGAAAGCTTCTCCTTAACCTTCTCTTCGAGTTCGGCGTAGAGCGAATCATCAGCTTTCAGAGCGACTTTTGCGCCATCACGGCCTTGCGCGAGTTGGGCACCATCGTAGCTGAACCAACTGCCGCGCTTTTGTACGATGTCGAATTCTAAGGCGAGATCGAGGAGTGATCCAACATTGGATATTCCTTCGTTATACATGATGTCGAACTCGGCATCGCGGAAAGGAGGAGCAACTTTGTTCTTCACGATCTTAACCTTGGTGCGGTTGCCCTGAACCGTTCCATCCGTTGCTTTGATCTGGCCAATACGGCGAATATCAACACGAACAGAGGAGAAGAATTTCAAGGCGCGGCCACCGGGAGTGGTTTCGGGACTGCCGAACATGACGCCAATCTTTTCACGGATCTGGTTGGTGAAGATGCAGGTAGTGCGGGCGCGCGAGATGAGGCCGGTGAGCTTCCGCATCGCGGCGCTCATGAGGCGGGCCTGCACGCCGACGGTGGAATCACCGATTTCGCCGGCAAGTTCCTGCTTGGTAACAAGGGCAGCCACGGAATCGAGCACAACGACGTCGATGGCATTTGAGCGAACGAGAGTTTCCACGATCTGAAGAGCTTCTTCACCGGAAGAGGGCTGTGAGACGAGAAGATCGTCGAGATTCACGCCCAACCGACGGGCGTATGAAGGATCGAGAGCATGTTCGACATCGATGAAGGCCGCGAGTCCCCCGCTCTTCTGGGCTTGGGCAATCGCAGTGAGAGTGAGCGTGGTTTTACCAGAGGATTCCGGTCCGAAGATCTCGACAATCCGTCCCCGAGGGAAGCCGCCGACTCCGAGAGCGCGGTCAATCAGGAGGTTTCCGGTTGGAATGGCTTCGACATCCATACTGGTGTCGTCGCCCAGGCGCATGATGGCGGCATCGCCGAAGTCTTTTTGAATCTGGGTGATGGCAAGATCGAGGTTTTTCTTACGGGCTGCGGCCAACTTATCTTCGGCGGCGGAGGTGGTAGTGGTAGCCGCTTTGGCTTTTTTCTCGGACATGGCGGCAGTTTTAACGGTAGTGGTACTCATGACAATGTTTGGTGTAGGTAACTGCGTGGAACTTATTCCGATGAACAGTGTTCAATCAAGAAAAAAGTGTTCAAAAGAGCACTTTTCTTAAAAATTGCTATTTTGGCGGCTTCCCGCACTCTTTCCATGGTGAAAAGCGGCATCCTCCTCATCCTTGGTCTTCTGGTGCTACTCGCAGTCATTTTCGGCTGTGTCTTCCTGAAATACGGAAGATTTAGTTCCGATGGACTGACTCTCTCCTTTAGCGAGGAGGACATTCGGGGGCGCTTGAGCAAAAAGTTCCCTAAAACAGAAAAGCTCCTCGAGGTCATTCCCGTCCTCATCGAAGAGCCCAAGGTGGAATTTACCGAGGGGAGCAACCGGGTTCGGCTCTCTCTGGCCGCCCGTGTCGACATTCCCTTTTCTAAAAAATACGAGGCCTCCACCGTTTTCAACGGAAGTATTCGCTACGAAACCTCCGACAAAACCCTCCGTCTGACAGACGTCGTGGTGGAAGGACTCACCGGCACCGAAATTCCAAAGAAATTCGAAGATCCACTTAAAATTCTCATGACGGTGCTGGCCAAGAACTTCCTTGAAGATGTTGTTGTCCATGAGCTCAAGCCCAAAGACCTCACCAACAAAGCCGCGCGATGGCTTCTTAAGAAAGTCGAAGTCCGGGATCAGATGCTCGAGGTTACCCTCGGACTCTAAGCCCGCAGTTGACACTTCCGCGGTGGTCGGCTTAGTTCCCTCCCGAAATCATGGCTACCGAAACTACATTGATCCTCTTTAAGCCCGACGCCGTTCAGAAGAACCTCGTTGGTGCCGTCCTCGCCCGCTATCAAGCCGAAGGCTTCACTATCCGTGGCATTAAGATGATGTCCCTTTCCGACGAACTTCTCGCTGAACACTACTCGCACATCGCGGAGATGCCTTTCTTCCCTTCTGTGCGTGGCTTCATGCAGGAAACTCCCGTCATCGCTCTCGCACTCTCCGGAGACAATATCATCAGCCGCGTGCGTGACCTTCTCGGACCAACCGATTCAACCGAAGCCGCTCCGGGAACACTCCGTGGTGATTACGGCGACAAGACCGGCGACTCCAAGATGCGTAACATCTGCCACGCTTCCGATGGCCCCGAAGCAGCTGAAGCCGAGCTCAAGCGTTTCTTCAACGAAGGCGAACTCTTCGATCTCTAGGTCACCGGCAAACGCCAAACACTTACTAAAAAAGGTCGCCCCTCGTGGCGGCCTTTTTCGTTGTGGAATTCCACGCGGAAATGATCAGGCAGGCGCACAGCCCAGGCCAATACCTCCTCGGCTTCCTCCAATCCCCCCGGGTGACCGGGATAACACACGCAGGTGATGACTCCCCCTGATCGCAACAATTCGAGGGAAACATTCAGGGCCTCCAGCGTGGATCGCGATCTGGTAATCATCCCCTGATCCGCTCCTGGCAAATAGCCGAGATTAAAGGTCACCGCGGAGACCTCTGCCGGCACAAAGTCCCCCATCCGGGCATGACTCGCTCCCACCAATTCACAACGCTCCATCACTCCGGCTTCAGTCAGTCGCCTCTGTGACGATTCGATGGCTTGATCCTGAATATCAAATCCAATCACCCGCCCCTCCTCTCCAACCAATCCGGCCAGAAAAAGAGTATCGTGACCATTCCCCAAAGTCGCATCAACCGCCAGATCCCCTGCTCGAAGAACGACAGCCAGTTGTTCATGAGCAAGCACGGTAGCCCGTTTCATGGTCGGAAGGAAAAGGTATAGTATGCCGTGGCGTCGAGCTCGGCGACGGGCATGCGACGCGGCTTGGTCTGACCGGCCCAGCTTTCTAGAAAGAGCACTTCCTTTCGCCCATCATTGAAGCCAACCACAACCGAGGCATGCAATGGCGATTCGTCATTTGGCAGGGTTTTAAAATTCATCGTTGGAAATTTGGATTCCCCACCGTCCTCTAAATCGCGCGAGATTCGCGTATGCAGGCGATCCCGATCCTGCCTCCAACGTCGCCACACGATCACCGGCATTCCTGCTTGCAGAGAACGTCGCACCGTAGCGTGACTGTAATCGCGTGACCGGTCCATCGAGAATCCGGCCTCCTTGGCCACCGCTTTGTAAATCCCCATCATATCCGACCCAGCAGCCGAGCCGGTGTTCTGAAACTTTCCCGCAACTGCGAGCCAGTCTTCGTCGAGGTTGAGCCCCAAATACCGGGCCACCATGGTGAGGGTATTCAACCCGCAATAAGGCCGGTAACCCTGCGGAACAATGGGCACCTTATTGAGAAGGACATCGCCGTTCTCACTCCGCTGGGCTTTTTGGGCCAAGCTTCTCAGACGCTCGCTTGTCGAAACTTTCTCCGCCGATTGATCCAACCACGACCCCGGGATCTTTCCTTTCTTGCGAATCGACAGCCTCAACAACCGATCCGGTGCCGAGAGCAATCTCACCGTCCGGTCATCTATTTGAAACTCCGTCATCTCAGCCCGCAATGCACGAGTGCGACCCCGTTGAGCACCGCGCGCTTTTCCCGATCTCTTTTTTAATTCCCTCTCCAGCTTCTCCAGCCGGTCTTGATAAAGTTCTTTGAATTCCGACTGCCGAATCATCATCAGACGTCGCATCTCTGCGATGGCCTCTTTACGACTGAGGTTCTTTGGGACTTTTTCCTGTTGATAGTATCCAAAAAATGAACCGGCATCAGCGAAAGTCACCTGGAGTTCCTCTAGCTCCTCTCCCCGGCGGGTTGCTTTCACCAAAATGGTCTCCACCCCAAATATTTTTGGCCGGGCCATCAGATACCTTTCCTCTGAATAATCCGTGGCCACACCGGGAACCCAACGACCGGGTAGTCCGCCATCGTCACGCCACCCTGCCCCCGCGAGAAACTCTTCAGTTAGATCTTCGTCATCAAGCGGGCTATTGCTTACGCCCAGAACTCCGAGAATTGAATTGGGCAAAGCATGCGCCACCCCGACACACAGACAGAAAAAAACCACCAGTTTCACCCGCCTACCTAAAGGCCAGAATCTGATGGTTTCAACTGGAAAGTAAGATTTAGCTTATTCCTCCTTCTTTTCCACGGGAGCATCCTTGTTAATCCGCTCCAGAAGATTTCCGGTGATATCGGTGGCATCCTTGGAATAGGAAAGAATCGGAATTCCGGCCCCACTCGCTCCCGTGCGGTCAAACACGAAGTCATATCCCTCGGTCTTGGCGACTTCCTGAATGATCGCGATGATTTCCTTGCGATGCATGGCGAGCTCCGTATTGATTTTGTCATTGAAAGCCGCTTGCTTCTGCCTGGCCCAAGCTACACGCCCCTTTTGCAAATTATCCGCCCGCTGCTTTTTAAAGGATGCCTCACGGAAGATCTGACTGCGCTTCTCGGCATTGACAGAGCTTCCTTCCCCGCTTTTACGCAGGGCCTCGGCTTCCTCGTTGAGAGCAGTGATCTCCTCGACTTTTTTCTTATCGGCATCCTTGAGGCGATCTTCGTATTGCTTGAAGGAATCGCGGGTTAGCTTGGTCTTGTAAAAACTACTCACAAGCCTCTGCATATTTACCGTAGCGATCTTATCGGGCTTACCCTCACCTTCTTGGGCGAGTGCAGTGGAAAAAATCAAAGCGGCGCCCAAAAGAGCGGCAATTGGCTGGAAAAAATTCATCACAAGTGGGTGGGTTGACTATTAGTTCGTTTTCTTTTCTTCGGCTGTTTCCGCCGGAGCCTCTTTTTTGAGGAGTTTTAGCATATCATCGGTAAGATCTACCCTTTCACGAGCATAAAGTAAAAACGGGATCTGGGCCGTAGTCAAGCCGGAGCTGTCGACAACAAAGTCCACGTCGGTCGAATCTTTTACATGTGCAGCCACTCTACTGACCACCTCGATCCGGATTTCGTTCATAATACTCGCCATTTTCTGGTTCAAGGCGTTCCCTCGACGCTTAAGAAACTCATCCCGCTCCTTGCTCAAAGCCTTAATTTTGGAATCGTAAAGCTTCAGTTTTTCCAGGCTGGCCCTCCGCTTGGCTTCCGCCAGTGATGGATCACGAAGCTCGGCATCCAACAGCCTCATCTCATCACTCATGGCCTTGATCGCCACGATTCGCTCCTGATCGTCCTTTTTGATATCCTCCCGCTCGATATTCTCTTCAGCCCGGGCCGCTTTGGTCAAATGATACTCAATCAGCAACTTCGTCATGTTGACCGTGCCCAGCTTCATCTTGGGATCAGCGCTTGCGGTCAAGGGCAACAAAAGCACGGCTGCGAGGGCGGCTAGCGCCGTCAGTCGGGTCAAAAATTGGTTTCGTTTCATAATCAGTAAGTGAAAAATTGAATCAGTTGGTCCGCCGGGCGGAAGGTCTCATTCTCCCCTGAGTTCATCCAGCTTCTTTTTTAGCTCACGCACTTCAGCGAGAAGTTTGGGAACGCGGGGCATCGCGGCCATCTTTTTTTGCTCGTCAGCCATTGGTCTCGCTGGCGAGCCCATGTAAACACCGGGCTTTTTCAGACTCTTCATCGCTGCAGTTCGGGTCGCTAGAACTACCTGGTCGCCGATTTCGATATGGCCCACCACTCCCACCTGGGCTGCCACCGTAACATAATTTCCTATCCTGGTGCTCCCGGCAATTCCACTCTGGGCCACAATCAAGGTGTGCTTGCCAACTTTTACATTGTGGGCGATTTGCACGAGGTTATCAATTTTGGTTCCCTCCCCAATCAAGGTGCGCCCAAATCTCGCCCGATCAATGCAGCTGTTGGCCCCGACTTCTACATCGTCCTCGAGTTCGACAATGCCAACCTGGGGAACTTTCTGATGGCGTCCGTCTACGAGCTCGAAACCATATCCATCTGAGCCGACCACCACGCCGGGTTGTAAGATAACGCGATTCCCGAGAATGCACTCTTCCCGCACGGTCGCATTGGGGTGGAGCAGGCAATCTTCTCCAATCACGGACTTTCGTCCCACCACGCAACCCGCACCAATGGCAGTACCCTTGCCGACTTTGGCTCCACTCTCAATCACCACCCCTGCGCTAATCATCACCGCAGCAGGATCGATCTCCACATCTTCGGCAATATGAGCACCCGAAGAAATTCCGGGGACAAAGTACCGCGCCGCCGCCTGGAAATAATCGATGATCTTACTGAAAGCAGCCGAAGGATTTTCCACCTTAATCAAGGCGCAGCCGTCGGGCACCTCCCACTCCCCTTCGGCAACAAGCACCGCTCCAGCCCGAGTGTCGGGCAGTTGAGATTGATAACGGGGATTCCCGAGAAAACTGATGTCATCCGGACCCGCTTCATCCAGAGAAGAGATCCCCGAAAACAAAACGACCCGCTGATCTTCGCAAGGAACACCAACGAGTTCGTGAAGCTGTTGCCAACTGAGGGACACTTGAAAAAAGGATTATTCGCCCTCCTTGGGATCTTTCGGAGCATCCTGATTGATCTCCTCCAAAAGAGAATCAGTCAGGTCCGTGGTATCACGGGCATGCAACACAAAGGGAATTCCCTGGTTACTGTTTCCCGACTGGTCGAAAATGTAGTCGTAGTTACCGGCTTTGGCTCGCTCGCTTACGACGCGCTGGATTGCTACGAGAATAGCGCGCATCTGCTTGGTCATTTTCTCACTGAGAGTACGATTACGGCGCTCCAGAAACTCAGAACGCTCACGCTCTTTGTGGATCCCGTCCTGGCTCAGGTCACCGGCCTCCTGACGTAAATCCTGCCTTTTTTTATCACCGAGCTCCTTGTCTTTCAGCTGCTCACGGATCTTCTGCAGAGAATCGTCGATATCGCGGATATCCTTGAGACGGAGGTTGTTGTCTTTCTGAATGCGGGCGCGCTCGATATTGATGTCACGCTGAACCGAAGAGGTCTTGTGATACTCGTTAAAGAGCCGCTCCATATCGACAGTGGCAATTTTAAGACGCTGGGCATTGGCTCCGCTCTGGAGCATCAAAAAACCGGCAAGAAGGGCAAAGAAACGGACTTTCATAAATTATGTTCGATTGGGGTGTTGGCTGACTATGGTTTTGAGAGTTTCAGGAGTCAATCACGCGATTGAGTTTCGTATCGGTAAAAAACTGAAAGACAAGAGATGGGCTCCTCACCCCACTTGGCAAGGACCAAGCTTGAAAAAAATAGCCCGAGGGCACATGACTGTCCGCGATGATCCGCCGCTGCCACGATGTTTCCTCGGTTCGGGAAGCACTTTCGACCGCTCCGTGTCCCCTCGCCCTCGTCCCTACGATGGGAGCGCTCCACGAGGGACACCTCGCCCTGCTCCGTGCGGCGCGTGAAAAAGTCGGCCCCGGGGGCACGGTCGCGATCTCGATTTTCGTCAATCCAATCCAGTTCGACCGCCCCGAGGACCTCCTTAATTACCCCAAAACTCTTGAAAATGACCTCGCCGCCTGCGAAGCCGAAGGTGTCGATCTGGCCTTCATCCCCAATGCCGACGAACTGTATCTCCCCGATCGCTCCATTCTCGTCACGGAATCTCTCCTCACCAAACACCTCTGCGGAGCCACCCGCCCAGGGCATTTCGACGGCGTTCTCACCGTCGTCTTGAAATTGTTCAACATCCTCCAGCCCGACTGTGCCATTTTCGGCAAAAAAGATTTCCAGCAACTCGCCCTCATTAATCGCATGGTCCGTGATCTGGACGTGCCGGTCGAAATTATCGGCCACCCGACCATCCGCGAACCTGACGGGCTCGCCCTTTCTTCCCGAAATCGTAAACTTACTCCAGAACACCGCGCCGACGCTCCGCGCATCCAACGCGCTCTTTCCGCAGCCCGAGATCTCGTCCAGACCGGCGAACAATCTCCCGCGGTCTATCTCGATGCCGCAAAATCCCATCTTCTTAGCGACGCCCTGGCTGATTTCTCCCTCGACTACCTCGAGCTCGTCGACTCGGTTTCCCTGCAACCCATCGCCAAGCTCACCGCCCCCGCCACTCTGGCGACAGCGTGCTTTTACCACCCGGTTCGTCTGATCGACCATACTGAGATTGTCCCAATCGTATCCTGAGACCGCCCAATGTGACATTTGCTCAAAAAAAGTTCACACTTCTCCGCTTCCCCTCTCCCGTCCCAGTCATCATAAAACGCCTATGAAAATCGCCATCAACGGATTTGGCCGTATCGGTCGCCTCGTCCTCCGCGCCGCCTTCGATAATCCCGAACTCGAATTTGTCCGCCTCAACGATTCCAAAGCCAACGCCGAAACCGCAGCCCACCTCCTCGAATTCGACACCGTCCACGGCCGCTGGGATCGCGATATTTCCAGCACCGACGACACCATTCTCATCGACGGCCAAGCTCTCGCCTACACTTCCGAGGACCATCCTTCCAAAATCGACTGGGCCGGCATCGACATCGTCCTCGAATGCTCCGGTGCCTTCCGCGACACCGAAAGCCTGCAAACCTACCTCGACGCCGGCGTCAAAAAAATCATCGTCGCCGCCCCCGTCAAAGAAGGTGTCCTCAATATCGTCATGGGCTGCAACGACGGACTCTACAGCCCCGCCACCGATCACATCATCACCAACGCCTCCTGCACAACCAACTGCATCGCGCCCGTCATCAAGGTGATCCACGAGACCTTCGGCCTCAAACACGGTATGCTCACCACTCTGCATGACCTCACTAACACCCAGACCATCGTCGACGCTCCCCACAAAGACCTCCGCCGCGCCCGCTCGGCCGTCAATTCCCTCATCCCCACCACCACCGGGTCGGCCACCGCCGTCACCATGATCTTCCCCGAACTCAAAGGCCGCCTCAACGGCGTCGCCGTCCGGGTCCCCCTCCTCAACGCCTCCCTCACCGACCTCGTCCTCGAACTGGAAAAAGAAGTCACCGTCGACGAAGTCAATACCGCACTCAAAGCAGCCGCCGAAGGTCCCTTGCAAGGAATCCTCGGCTACGAAGAAAAACCCCTCGTCTCCGCCGACTACACCAACGACCCCCGCTCCGGCGTGATCGACGCCAAAAGCACCATGGTCGTCAACGGCACCCAACTTAAACTCCTCGTTTGGTACGACAACGAATGGGGCTACTCCGTCCGCATGGCCGAGTTAACCCAAAAAGTCGCCAGCTCTCTCAAGTAGCAAGACCATCGAATAGTTTCTTTTAGCCTGATCCCCCCAACAAAGAGAGCTAATCGCTCAAAGCCAACCGCAAAAAGCCAGCTCCCCACACCCCATCGCACCAATACACCCCAAATGAATCAAAAGGCCTACGCCATCGTCACCGCCGCCTATTGGGGATTCACCCTCACCGACGGCGCGCTGCGTATGCTCGTGCTCCTTTATTTCCATGGCCAGGGCTACGGCCCGGTCACCCTCGCCTTTCTTTTTCTCCTCTACGAATTCTGCGGCATCCTCACCAACCTGCTCGGCGGATGGTGGGCCTCCCGAACCGGCCTCAAGCGCACTCTCACCGGCGGACTTCTTTTACAAGTCGTCGCCCTCTCCACCCTCGCCTTCGTCAACCTCGACTGGATTCCCTGGTTGGTCATCGCCTACATCATGTTGACCCAGGCCCTCTCCGGCGTCGCCAAGGACCTCACCAAGATGTCCGCAAAAAGCGCGGTCAAAGTCCTTGTTCCCAAGTCCACCTCCAGCGAACAACAAGAACGCGGCCTCATGAAGTGGGTCGCCGTCCTCACCGGCTCCAAAAACGCCCTCAAAGGCGTGGGCTTTTTCCTCGGCGGATTCCTCCTCACAACCTTCGGATTCCAGGGAACCCTCGGGGTCATGGCAGGTGCTCTCTTCCTTGTCTTACTCCTCGCCCACTTCTGCATTCAAGGCGACCTCGGCAAGACCAAAAAGAAAGTCAAGTTCACCGAACTCTTCTCCAAGTCTCCCGAAATCAATCGCCTCTCCGCCGCCCGCCTCTTCCTCTTCGCGGCCCGCGATGTCTGGTTCGTCGTCGGCCTCCCCGTCTTCCTCAAAGCACAGCTCGAATGGTCCTTCAACCAAGTCGGAGCCTTTATGGCCGCCTGGGTCATCGGCTACGGCATCGTCCAGGCCAGCGCGCCCAAGTTCGTCAAAAAAAGCGGAGCGACCCACGCCTCAAAAGCCGCCTTTGTTTGGGGACTCATCCTCACCCTCATTGCCGTCACTATCGCCCTCCTGGTTCAACTCGATCAACTCGTCCTCTACGCCGTCCTCGGCGGCCTTCTCATCTACGGCATCGTCTTCGCCATCAATTCTGCTCTCCATTCCTACCTGATCCTCGCCTTCACCGACGACGACGAGGTCTCGCTTAACGTCGGCTTCTATTACATGGCCAACGCCTGCGGCCGCCTCCTCGGCACCCTCGCCTCCGGTCTCTCCTACTACTATGGCGGACTACCAGCCTGCCTCTGGGTCAGCGCCGCCATGCTCGCCGTGACTTCCTACATCACCATTCGACTTCCGCGCAATTCGTGAAAATCGTCTATCAGGATTCCGACATCGTTGTCGTTGAAAAAGAAAGCGGACTCCTCTCGGTCCCCGGACGGGGCCCCGAAAAAATCGACTCAGTCGTTCACCGCATTCGCCAACTCATCCCGGAGTGTATTTCCCACCCGGCCGCACACCGTCTCGACATGGACACTTCAGGCCTCATGGTCCTCGGTCTCACCGCCGAAGCCCATCGCCATCTCTCGATTCAATTTCAAGATCGCACCGTCGAAAAAAACTACCTCGCTCTCCTCGACGGAATCCTCGCCAAGGACGAAGGAACGATCACCCTCCCTTTCCGTCTCGATATCGACAATCGCCCATACCAAATCTACGACGAAGTTCACGGCAAGGTCGGCACCACCGAGTGGAGGAAGGTCGGCATCGAAGACAATCACACCCGCATCGCCTTCCACCCCATTACCGGACGCACCCACCAACTCCGCGTCCACTCGGCCCACCCCAAAGGCCTCGGCATCCCCATCGTAGGCGACAACCTCTACGGGAACGGCACTGGCTTCGGTCAACTCAAACTCCACGCCGCCGACCTCGCCTTCACCCATCCCACCACCGGTGAAGCCCTCAGCTTCGCCACCCCGCCACCATTCTAGTCGCGCCTTGCCGAGGACAGAACCGCGATCTAATCTCCGCCAATGAAGTTAGTCGCTTTCCTTACCTTGGTACTCGCCACCGCAATCTCCAACGCTGTCAACCTTTCCCAGGAAGGCAACACGCTCTCTATCGAAAATAAGTTTCTCAAGGTTACCTACAACCTCGCCAACGGAACTTATCAGGGAGTCGATCTCACCACCGGAACCACCGCCTTTTCCGACGCCCGGATTGCCATCGACGAAAGCAATTGGAAACAACGCGAGGGATTCACCAGAACCTGGGAGACTCTCGAAATCCACGACCGCCTCGGACCCGGAAAAACTCTCAGCATCCTCGAAACACCCAAGGCTGGTTACCGGCCCACCAAAATTCTTCATCTCACACTCCACACCAACCAACCCTACCTCACCCTCGGCTTCTCCATCATCAATCCCCACGCCTTTCCCATCCGCGTTTCCAAAATCAACATCCTCAACAACGCCAACTTTTTCCCGGGCAAAAACTTCACTCATCAACAATCACTCCGCGGCGGCGCGGGATCGGAGCCCAACGTCGTTGAAAACACTTTCGAGATCACCGCCCTCAACAGCCTGATGGCGACCGGCAAGATCGACGGCAGACGCCACTCCATTGTCGCCGGAGGCATGCGCTACGAAGAATTTCTCCGCACCGTTTCCCTCAGCAAGGCAGGCTCAAAGCTCACCATCTCCGTCGAAGATCCCTATGGAAAAAACATCCCAGCCGGAGCGACTTTCCATTCCCACGACACGACCTACGTCGACTTCGTCTCACCCGATCCCTTCATCTCCCTCGAACGTTACGGCACTTCGATGCGCTATGCGAACAAGGTCAACCTCAACCAGTATGACTTCCCAACTCTCTGCGGTTGGATGGTCTCCACCGGCAAATACGGCGAAGGAAAACCGATCAACAATTCCAAAGGCCTCGTCGAACAAATGGCGATCGCCAAGAAATCCGGCATTCTCGATTACACGCCCGTCGCGATTCGTCTCGAGCCCGACTATTATTGCTACTCCAACCACGGTGACACCCAGCAAGGCTGGTGGGACGACCATCACTGGGCCAAGTATCACGCCCTCACTCCGCCCTACGAAACTTTCGACAAATTTTGCAAAAAAATCTCCAGCCTCGGCGGCATTCCCTTCACTTATTTCCAGAGCAACATGCCGAGCAAGGATTTCGCCATGACCCACCCCGACTGGATGCTCAACAACGACATCTCCCGCCTCCACGCCGAACACCCGCACCACATGCCCTTCGTGAAATTTGATTATACGGATCCCGGCTTTCAAGAATACACCCTCGCCACCTGGCAGCGCCTTGCCCGCCAGGGCATGAAAGGTATCAAGTTCGACTACCCTGAATCCGCCTGGTGCCCGAACGGTGGCTTCGAGGACAAATCCTTCACCGCCACTTCCGCTTATCGTGAGGTTTTCAATCTCGCCCGCAAAGGTCTCGGCAAGGGTGCCTACCTTCACGAACGTAATCTCGGTGAATACGGCACACCACGACTCGACATCACCGCCGGCCTCGCCGACCTGCAACGTGTCTGGGGTGACTCCTCTCACTTCGAACCCGAGATGGCTTCCCGTATCGGCTTGCGTTGGTTCAAGAACCGCACCGTCTTCGGTTACTACCCGGATGGTAAATCGTTCAAAAACCCCAAGACCAAGAAACCGCACACTGCCCTTCATCGTCGTACCATGCTCACCCTCGTCGGACTCATCTCCGGCCGTATCGAACTTGGCACATCCTTCGGCAGCATGACTCCTGAAATGCAACACGACCTCACCCGCTTTTATCCCCTCTACGATCAACGCAAGTCCTTCCGCCCGGTTGATATGCTTCTCCCCGGCCGCACCGACCCGAACATTTACAGCCTCTCCATCAACGGCGAGTGGAACCAACTTATTACCTGCAACTTCACCGACAAGCCGACCACCATTTCCGTGCCACTTTCCGGCAACCAGGCCGATACCGGAGCGCTCGGACTTCAGCCCAACAAGCACTACTACCTCTACGACTTCTGGAACGATCGCTTTATCGGTAAAATCCCAGGCAAGCAATCAGCCAAACTCCCCGTTCAAGCCGACCAGGCTCTTTCCTACTCCGTTCACCAGGTCAAAGACCACCCGCAGTTCATTTCCACCAACCGCCACATCATGCAAGGCCTCATCGATCTCAAGAATGTGAAATGGAATGCAAAAACCGGCATCTACTCCGGCATCGCCAAAGTCATCGGCGGAGAAGACTTCACCATCACCATCGCGAACAACAATTACGCCACCACTGCAATCACAGTCTCCACTGGGAATTTCAGCATCGCCACCGGCCAACACGATCTCACTCGCTTCACCCTGAGCTCCGAAAAAAACGCCGAGGTCAATTGGACCATCAAGTTTGAGAAGTAAAAAGCTTGGACTTCCGCCCGAGTTTATCAAGCGAGCCCTGCTTCCCGGCCAGCCCAATGTCCTTCTTTGCGGCCATCATGTGGCGGTGACTTCCAGCCGCCAGGCCAATGCCAACTGCAAGCTGCGCCAAAACCGTGTGACACCTTGTCCCACCATGCGTCAATTTGTGTCAAATTTTCACTATGATTCACCCTCACAAATCTCAAAAACTCTATTATCTAGCTGCATTACAGCCGATTTCCCACCACTTGGCGCACAAACTGCCATAGAAAGCAGATGTTAACCAAAAGCCAATAAACTAAAATGACTCTGACAAACCGTATCCCAAACCGCCTCTTCGGAAATCTCGACGAATTCTTCAATCAGGCCTTCCGCAACTTCGGACCAACCCCCGTCTCCCGCGTCCCTGATTCATACCGCTACGAGACAGATGAGCACTATCGCCTCCGCCTCGATCTTCCCGGCTTCGCCAGAGAGGAGATCAAGCTCACTCTCGAAGACGGCCAGCTCAAGATCACTGCCAAAACCGAAAGCGAAGCCGCCTTCCGCTCTGATTTTGATCGCGTGTTTGATCTTCCCGATGACGCCAACGCCGGGGAAGTCACCGCCAAACTCGAAGACGGCGTGCTCGACCTCGTGATCAACAAAGTGGCCAAAAGCGTGCCCGCTGTCCAAACCATCGAAATTAAGTAACCAGCCAAAATTATGAATCAAATTATTACCAACGAATCGACCGTGACCTCAAGACCTCCATTTAAAACCGACAAGACCGATACGGGAATCGGTCTCACCGTCGCTCTTCCCGGAGTGAGCAAAGAAAATCTCGGCGTCAACGCGGAGGGACAACTCCTCACCATCACTGGTGAGCGAAGCAACCCCGGGGGAGACGACTCCCACGAAGCGCGACGCTACGAACTAAAACTGCAACTTCACGAAGACTTGGACACCAACAAGATCACCGCGAAATACCAAAACGGGGTGCTCACTCTGGGTCTTCAAAAGCGAGAGGAACTCGCTCCGAAGAAAATCAATATCCTCGCGAATTAAAATTTGATTGTGTGTGCGTGTGAAGAACGGCGATCCCGAAAGGGGTCGCCGTTTTGCTATCCTTTGCTCGCCACGGGAGGATTCGCTTTGATAAATTCCACGATCTCATCGACCTCATCACTCAGGTGAAGATACCTCTCGTAATCCCTTCCCTCCGCCAGGTTTTTAAGACACTCCCAGAGCATCGTATCTTCGGTGTATCGCTTCGTCCCCAGGAAAACCATCGGGCTGATTTCTTCAAAGGTCGCGTAATGGTTCTGACACGCATCCTGAAATATCTCTTGCGTCGTTCCGCCACTCCCCGGCGCAAAGACGATTCCGTGCCTCGCGATCGCGAGCAGACCGTCTTCACGAATGCTGTTGGAAAAATACTTCGCAACATAGCTCGAAAACATATTCGTCGGCTCGTGCCCGTAGAACCAGGTCGGCACCGCCAGACTGGAATGCCCGGTGGGATAACGATCAATCACCTTTTGCGCAGCCTCGATATACCCGTCGCTGTCATACTTTGGCGCTACTTCCAACACCTTCAAGACCGCATCCAATTCCCCTTCACGCAAATCCGCAAGATAAGCTCCCAGATTCGCTGCTTCCATAATTCCCGGACCACCGCCACTCGCAATAAAGTATCCCTCCTTCGTCAGTCGACGCGTCAAATGCGCCACCTTTTTGAACGACTCGTCATCACGCCCTGTCCCGTGTCCTCCCATCACCGCGACCACGCGCTTCCTCCCATCCTTTTCAATCCGTCCCTCAAGCAAATCCGTGAGCCCGTCGTCAATAGCGTGATCGTGCAATCGCTCCGCCAGAGCCTCCACGATATCAGGATCCTTCTTTCCGTGCTTCACAAAGTGATCATAGATCTCTTTATCCACACTCCGGTCTTCCTCCTTGGTCCAACCCTCCATCAATTCCTCCCTCGTATACAACTCCGGCCGATAAGGATTGAATGGTAAATCCCCGAAGTTTGGAAAAATCAGGGCCCCTTTCTCCTGCAAATCGCAAATCGAAAGATCCGGAGGAAATTGACACCCCAGAAAGATTGCTCCCTCACACTCCAACCTCTCCCAATCAATCCCCGCCTCCCGCAAATCCAGGCCCTGCACCGCCGAGCAGTTCAAATTCACCACTCCGCCTTCCAGCCGCTTCAAGGAATCAATCTCACGAAAAATCGAACATTTCATGCCAACAACCTAAGTCAGCAAATCCCGGACTTCCAGCCCAACAAAGATTCACGTAGAAGCGCGGACAGAAAATCACCCAATCACCGACTCTTTCAGCACCCCTACATACGGCAGGTTCCGATACTTCCCGTCGTAATCCAAACCATACCCCACCACAAATTCATCCCCGATTTCAAAAGCCGAATAGTCCGCCTCTACTTCCGCCGCTCTCTCCTTATCCTTCGTCAGCAGGACACAAGTTTTCACCTTCCGGGCGCCCATCTCATAAAGCTTCTCCGACACCGCCGCCAAGGTTCGCCCGGTATCTAAGATGTCATCCAGCACCAAAACGCTCCGCCCCTGAACCTCGGGAAGCTTAACATCCAAAAAATCTACTTGTCCCGAACTCTCCGTTCCGCCGTGGTAACTCGCCACATTCAAACACTCGATCTCCAGACGCAAGGGCACCCGACGTAACAAGTCCGCCATAAACACCAAAGCCCCCTTCAAAATCCCCACCACCTGCAAGGACTCCTCCTTCGCAAAGTCCGACCGAATCCGCTCCGCAATGACATCCAACCTCCGCTCGATCACTTCCTCCGCAATCAAGACCTTCTCAATATCCTCGTTCATGTCCCCACTCTTGCGAAGCCCCTGCGATCTGTCCAAGAAAAACCCTACTGCCGAAACTCTGCCTCCACCATCTCCCCGTCGAGTTTCTCCCACTCGCCCACCAACTCCTTCAAGACCTCCTGCTTCGCTACTGCCAAATTCACTTTTTCCGAAAGATCCCCGGACAAATCAAAAAGCTCCCACTTCGCCTTCGCCGATGCTTTGACAATCTTCCAATCTCCCTGCCGCAATCCCTGGCGTGCGGCCTGCCGCCAATAAATCCGCTCATGCGGATCGCCCTGCGTTTCCCCTTTGATAAACGGCAACAAATTCACACTGTCCCGCTTCGGTCCCTTCGGCATCTCCTTCCCGGCCGCCGCAAAGGTCGTCGCAAACAAATCCGTCGTGATCACCGGACGATCATAAGTCGTTCCCTTTGGAACCATCCCCGGCCACTGCATCATGAACGGAACCCGCACGCCGCCTTCATACATATTTCCTTTTCCGCCCCTCAAAGGGAGATTGCTGCTCGTCAGCTCCTTCGTCGGTCCTCCGTTGTCACTGATAAAATACAACATGGTGTCCTTCTCCAATCCTTCCTCGCGAAGCTTCTTCGAAATCTCTCCTACGCTATCATCAAGATTTGCCAGCATCGCCGCAAAAATCCTGCGCTGCAGATCCTCAATGTGCGCAAACTTCTTCATATATGCATCCGCCCCTTGCAAGGGGCTGTGCACCGCATTGTAAGCAACCAACAAACAGAATGGCTTCTCCCCATGACGTTCGATAAAACTCACTGACTCCCGCGTCAGCGCATCGGTAAGATACAACTCCTCATCCACTGGCTGGCTCCCGCGAACGATAGGATTATTGGCATCATAATCCGGTTCATCATGCCCCATGTGCGAACTATAAGTCACCTTCCCAAAAGTCCGCCGTCCTTCCCCGCCTCCCGGCAAAGGCACCCGACGCAACCAGGTCGTCACACCATCCCACGGCTCCGGCACAAAGTAATGTCCTTCATGCGTAAACCCAAAAAACTCATCAAAGCCCCGGCGATAAGGATGATAATCCGCCGCTCCTCCCAGGTGCCACTTTCCCACCAAACCCGTGACATACCCCGCCTTCTGCAAGGCCTGCACCATCGTCCTCTGCCTCAGCGGCAAGCCCGTCCCCGGATCTTCATTCCGCGCCCCGATGGGATTGAACTCATGCCCGAACCGCGTTCCGTATCTGCCCGTCAACAAGCCCGCCCGCGACGGACTGCAATTCGGTGCCGTGACATACCCCGAAGTAAACCTCACCCCATTCTCAGAGATCGCATCAATATGCGGCGTCGGAATCTCCGCATTTCCCTGACACCCCAATTCCCCATATCCCAAATCATCCGCTAACAAGATCACGACATTCGGCATCGTCGAAACCCGCTCCGCTCCAGCCAACGTTGCCAAGCCCGTCAACAACACCGTCCCAAAAACCCTGCAATCCATCTTCATCACAAAGCAGGTCATCGCAGTATCAATTCAAAATTCAACCATAGACCTTAGATATTCAGAGTTCATCGCGCTTCCGAACTAGACAAACCCTCCTTCCCCTTAAATAGTTCCCGCAGCAATGGTTCGCTCTTTTTCCCTTTCAAGCTCTCCAATATGGAGAGTGAGTAGAATGCCCTTTGGGTGCATCTTGCCCGCTTTTCTCACCCTCTCCTTTCCTTCACTCGCCGAAGACCACATCGATTTCAACGACCACATTCGTCCGCTTCTCTCCGACCGTTGCTTCACCTGCCATGGCTTCGATGCCAATGCCCGCGAGGCCGATCTTCGCCTCGATACGCCAGAGGGCGCTTTCACCGAAGACAAGCACGGCATCGCGCCCATCGTACCAGGCGACCCGATGGACTCCGAGGTCTGGCTGCGCATCATTTCGGATGATGCCGATGAGGTCATGCCGCCGCCCGACTCGCTCCGTCAACTCTCCGACGCCGACAAGGCCCTGATCAAACGCTGGATCGAACAGGGCGCGGAATACGAACCGCACTGGACTTTCGTCGCTGCCGAAAAACCAAAGACCGATCTCACCAAAGGCCACGCAATCGACCAACTCGTTTCCGAGAAACTCAAACAGGAAGAACTCGAACTCTCTCCTCTCGCCGATCCCCGCACCCTCGTGCGACGTCTTTCCTTCGACCTCCGCGGACTTCCACCCACGCTCGAAGAAGTCGAAAAGTTCGCCGCCAATCCCACCGAGGAATCCTGGGCTATCCTCGTCGAACATTACCTTGCCCATCCTGCCTACGGCGAACGCATGGCCTGGCCGTGGCTTGAAGCCGCCCGCTACGCCGACTCCAATGGCTTCCAGGGCGACCGCGAACGCACGATGTGGCCCTGGCGCGACTGGGTCATCGAAGCCTTTAACAAGAACCTCCCATACGATGACTTCACGGTCTGGCAAATCGCCGGCGACCTTCTTCCAAACGCCACCTCCGAACAAAAACTCGCCACCGGCTTTCTCCGCAATCACGCCATCAATGGTGAGGGCGGCAGCATCCCGGAAGAGAACCGCGTCAACTACGTCTTCGACATGGCCGAAACCGTCGGCACCGTATGGATGGGCCTAACCTTCAACTGTTGCCGCTGCCACGATCACAAATACGACCCGCTCTCCCAAAAAGAATACTACGGCCTCAACGCCTTCTTCAACCAAACACCTGTCGGCGGTGGAGGCGGTGATCCACAAACCAAACCCATTCTCCCCGTCGCTTCCGGCGCACAGAAGGCGGAGGAAGAAAAACTCGCCAATCAACTCGGAGACATTCGAAAGCAACTTTTCGGAACTGCAAAACAAGCCAGCGGAGATCAGAAAAAATGGGAAAACACCCAACTCGCCACTCACAAATCCCCGTGGTCCATCCTCCCCGTTAAATCCGCGAAGTCAGCCAAGGGCCAAAAAATCTCCACTCTCGAAAATGGCACTCTCCTCGCCACTGGAGCCAATCCCCCCAACGACGACTACACCATCGAACTCTCGCTCAATGAAGCTCCCCTCACCGGCATTCTCCTCAAAGCCCTTCGCCATCCCAACATGACCAAGGAAGGCATCGCCCGATCCAATAGCGGAAACTTCGTCCTGACCGAATTCAATCTCGCACTCCGTTCCACCGATGGGACAAGCAAATCCATCAAGATTAAGAAAGTCCAGGCCACTTTCGAACAAGGAAGCTTAAAGATTGCCGGAGTCCTCGATAAAAACCCCGCCAGCGGCTGGGCGATCCTAAATAACAACGCCATCCCCACCGACCACGCCGCCGTCTTCGAATTCGAGCACACCCTCCAACCCGCGCCCGGCGACACCCTCGTCGCCACTCTCAAACACGAATCAAAACACGCGAACCACAACCTCGGGCATTTCAGCATCGAGGGAACAAGCCAAACCGCTCCGACTCTCCCCAAGGATCAAAGTCTCATCAACGCCCTGAGAACGCCTTCCGAACGCCGCACCAAAGCCCAACATGAACTCGTCAATGACAGCTACGGAAACGGCAATCCCCAATTCGCCGAATTGCAAAAGAAGGAAGCCGCCGCAACCAAGAAGCTCAACGACTTCCGCAATAGACTCCCCAAGGTCATGATCATGGCGGATCAGGAGAAAAAACGGAAAACCTATATCCTTTCCGTCGGAGCCTACGACCAACGCGGCGAGGAAGTCGAAGCCCACACTCCCGCCTTCCTTCCCCCGCTCGGCAAAAAAGAGAACGCCAATCGACTCGATCTCGCCCAATGGATCGTCTCTGCCAAAAATCCACTCACCTCCCGCGTCACCGTCAATCGACTCTGGCAGGAATTCTTCGGTATCGGCCTCGTCAAAAGCCCCGAAGACTTCGGCGTGCAAAGCGAAATCCCTGTCCACCCGCGCCTTCTCGATTGGCTCGCCGCCGACTTCATGGAGCACAACTGGGACTATAAGCACCTTGTCCGCACCATCGTTACCAGCCGCACCTATCGACAATCGGCCCTCGTCTCATCGCTCCAACTTGAACACGATCCCGCCAACCGCCTCCTCGCCCGCGGCCCGCGCCATCGACTCCCCTCCTGGATGATCCGCGACCAGGCCCTCGCTGCCAGCGGACTTCTTGTCCCCAAAATCGGCGGCGCTCCCGTCAAACCCTGGCAGCCCGAAGGACTCTGGTCCGAGGTCACCTTCGGCAAAAAGAAATACGCCCCCGACTCCGGAGAAAAACTCCGCCGCCGTAGCCTCTACACCTTCTGGCGACGCATCAGCGCTCCGCCCATGTTTTTTGACACCGCAAAGCGCGAAATGTGTGAGGTCGGAACCGCTCTCACCAACAGCCCACTTCACGCACTCGCCATTCTCAACGATCCTCACTACACCGAAGCCGCCCGTGCTTTGGTGAACCGAGCCGCCAAAGAATCGTCCACCGATCCCGAAGCAATTCTCGCGCGAGCCTTCAAGATTCTCCTTTCGCGATCACCACATCCCGAAGAACTCGGCATTCTTTTGAAGAACTACGAGCAGGCCCTTCCGCTCATTACCGAGGAAGAAGCGAAAGCCCTCCTTGCCATCGGAGAAACACCTGCGCATCCCGATCTTCCGCCGATCACGCAAGCCGCTCTCACGTCCGTTTGCCTCTCGCTTTTGAATACCGACGAATCTCTGACCAAAGAATAAATGAACCCGCTTCTCGAACGCCAATACCTCGTTAACCGACGCCAGTTCTTTAGCAAAAGTTCCACCGGGATTGGTGTCGCCGCGCTCGCTTCATTGCTCGGTCAGGAATCGCAGGCCGATGGCGCCGAACTGCCCGCCGCCATCAAACGGGTCGCGCCAAAAGCCAAACGCGTCATCCTTCTTTTCCAAAACGGCGGACCCAGCCACCTCGAGCTTTTCGACCACAAGCCGGAGCTCAAAAAACGCCACGGACAGTCCGTCCCGGCCAGTTACATGGAAGGCAAACGTTTCAGCACGATGTCCGCTGCCGCCGACAAACGAAAGCTTCTCTCGCCCATCGAACCCTACAAGCAATACGGCAAAAGCGGCGCCTGGGTCAGCGACCTCATGCCATACACCGGAAAGATCGCCGACGACATTTGCTTCATCAAGAGCATGCACACCGAGCAGGTCAATCACGCTCCCGCCATTAACTTTTTCCTCAGCGGCAATCAACTCGCCGGACGCCCTACCGCCGGTGCCTGGCTAAGTTACGGCTTGGGAAGTATGAACGAAAATCTCCCCACCTTTGCGGTGATGACTTCCATCAGTAAAGGCACGACGTGTGGACAGATCTTTTACGACTCCTACTGGAGCTCCGGTTTTCTTCCTAGTCGTCACCAGGGCGTCAAATTCCGCGCCGGCGAAAGCCCCGTTCTTTACATCAATAATCCCAAGGGGATGAATTCAAAGCTCCGTCGTAACATGCTCGACGGCATTGCCCAACTCAACGAACGCAAACTTGCCGAAGTCGGCGATCCCGAAATTTCCACACGCATCGCGCAATACGAGATGGCTTACCGAATGCAAACCAGCGTGCCCGAGCTCGCCGACATTTCCGGAGAAAGCAAAGCTACGCTCGAACAGTACGGCCCCAGTGTCAACGAGCCCGGCACCTTTGCCCGCAACTGTCTCCTCGCCCGCCGTCTCGTCGAACGCGGAACGCGCTTCGTCCAACTCATGCACGCCGGATGGGACCAGCATCGTTCGCTCACCACCGAGCTCTACAATCAATGTCGTGACACCGACCAACCTTCCGCCGCTTTGGTCAGTGATCTTAAATCCCGTGGCCTCCTCGAAGACACCCTCGTCATTTGGGCCGGCGAGTTCGGGCGCACGCCCTTCATCCAGGGTTCCTTTGATAATCGTCCCAAGTGGGGCCGCGACCACCATCCACACGCCTACACAATCTGGATGGCCGGCGGCGGCGTGAAGCCCGGCATAAGCTACGGAGCCAGCGACGATATCGGCTTCAATGCCGTGGAAGACAAAGTCCACGTCCACGACCTCCAAGCTACGATCCTTCACCTCCTCGGTATCGACCACGAAAAGCTCACCTACAAATTCCAGGGCCGCCACTATCGTCTCACCGACGTCCACGGCCACGTAGTGAAGCCCATCTTAGCCTGACAATTTCCCGTAATCGCAACGTATAGGAAGGATGTTACGCGCATTGCTTATCATGCTCCTCGGCAGCTCCCTCCTTCACTCCCAGGAAAAAGAATCCCCCAACATTCTCCTTCTCGGGGATTCCATCTCCATCGGCTACACCCCCTTCGTGCAGCAGATGCTCAAGGGCGAAGCCAAAGTTGTTCGGCCAATGCAGAGGGACGGCAAGCGCCCCGAAAACTGCGCCTACGCCGCGAACGGCGCCACCCGAATCGAGGCCTGGCTCGGCGACACCAAGTGGGACGTCATTCACTTCAACTTTGGCCTCCACGATCTCAAGTATATCGGCCAACCCCTTCCCAACGCTAAGATCGTCCCGCAAAAGGGCGACGCCATTAAGAAGAACCCCGAAGCCCGTCAGCTTTCCTCAATCAGAGACTATCTCGCCAATCTCGAGAAGATCGTTACACGACTCAAGAAAACCAAGGCCACCCTCATCTTCTGTAGCACCACTCCCGTTCCCGAAGGAAGCCGTGGCCGTATTCCCGGCGACGAACAAAAATTTAACGCCGCCGCTGTCAAACTAATGGAGAAGCTGAACGTTGCCGTCAACGATCTCCACGGACACGCCTCGCTCGACAAAGTCGCCAAGCACCAACGCAAGGCCGACGTCCACTACACCAAGGAAGGCTCCAACCTTCTCGCCGAGGGAGTCGTCCGCGCCCTTCGAGCCTGTTTGGAAAATTAAACCGTTAAATGAGACTGTCATAAAAAATTTGAGCGCAGAAACTCTGTAGTTCCAATCTCCAAATATCCAACCTAATCAATCCCATGCTTCGTTTCCTACTCCCTACTCTCTTGGTCGGTTCCGCCCTCGCCAAAGATAAGCCCAACATCCTCCTTCTCTTCGCCGACGACCTCGGGCGCTACGCTTCGGCCTATGCCGACCCAGCCAATCCCTCCGCAAACGACATCGTCTCAACTCCCACCTTCGATCGCATCGCCAAAGAAGGCGTCCTTGCCACCAATGCCTTCGTCTCCGTCCCTTCGTGCTCGCCTTGCCGCGCTTCGTTGATCTCCGGACGCCACTTTTTCCGGAACGGCTCCCACTCCCAACTCCACTCCCCCTGGAATGGTAACAAAGCCAATGACCCCTGGAACGGAGTGCGAGGGTTTGCCCTCGGCTTGCAGGACGCCGGATACCACATCGGTTGGTCCCACAAAATGCACATCTCGGCAGACCGCATGGGTGGTAAGAAGAAGAATTACACCAAGGCCGGCCGCAAGGTGAACACCTTCTCCCAAACCGTCTCCCAAGCCAAAGACGTCGCGAAAGGAAAAGAAGCACTTTACGAAGAGTGCCGACAGAACTTCAAAGCCTTCCTCGCCGACCGAAAAGGCGGCCAGCCTTTCTACTATTCCTTCCACCCCACCAATCCACACCGCACCTGGACCCAGGGCTCGGGCAAAAAACTTTGGGGCCTCGATCCCGACAAACTCAAAGAAAAAATGCCTCCCTTCCTCCCCGACGTTCCCGTCGTTCGCGAAGACCTTGCCGACTACCTTGGCGAAGGAATGGCCTTTGACAAATGCTGCGAAATCATTCTCGAGGAGCTCAAAAAATCAGGCGAGCTCGACAACACCCTTGTGGTCATTTCCGGTGATCACGGCGCGCCCGGATTCCCCCGGGGGAAAACCAACCTCTACGACTTCGGCTCTCGCGTTCTTTTCTCCGCCCGTTGGCCTGGCCACATCAAAGCCGGTCAGATAATCACCCGCCCGATCTCGCTCATCGATCTCGCCCCCACCTTCCTCGCCGCCGCCGGTCTTCCACCCGAAGCAGGAACCAACGGACAGAGCCTCCTCCCCGCCCTTAAATCGGGAGATTCCAACAAACTCCGCGGCTGGGCTCTTATCGGACGCGAGACACACGTCAATGGCGCCCGCCCCTTCGAGCTTCCCTATTCCAGTCGGGCCATCCGCACCTCCAACCACCTATTCATCATTAACTTCACTCCCGACCGCGCACCGCAAGGAGTCCCTCTCACTCTCGATTCCGACAATCCACCCAGCTGGGAGATCGTCGGAAAAAACACCCGGGTAACCTACAGCGATGTCGATGCCGGCCCCACCCGCACCTGGATGCTTCAGCACCGCAAAGACCCGACTTACAAATACCACTGGGATCTCGGCTTCGGCCCACGTCCTGCTCTCGAACTTTACGACCTCAAAAAAGACCCGCACCAGGTCAACAACGTCGCAAACGAAAAAGCCTATGCTGAAGTCCAGAAGAAACTCCACGCCGACCTCATGGCCGAGCTTCTTGCCAACCACGATCCCCGCATCAACGGAAATCAATTCGACTATCCTCCCTATTCCAAAAAGGGACTCCCAAAGTAACTTTTCTTCCCCTGACCATTACTCAGAGAGTGCCCTCCCACTTTTGGGGATTGGGACAGCTGTGCCGCATTGACTGGCACGACCGATGATATCTGGCTACCGCGTCCGGGGACGCCAATTCTCCCCTTGCCGCCGCATCGTTCCTCCGTTATCTCAACTAAGAATTCCGGAGACTATCCGATAGCTCGACGTCTTTCGAACCGTTTTCTTTCTCATACATTTCTCACTCAAATGCGATTCACTTCTCTTACCTTCCTCACGACCTGTGCTGGGGCGCTCGCAGCTCCCCTTTCTTACAATCGCGACATTCGCCCGATCCTCTCGGAAAATTGTTTTGCCTGTCACGGCCCCGACAAGGCCTCCCGCGAGGCCAAGCTCCGTTTAGACATTCGCGAGGCTGCCATTGAGAAGGAAGCTATCATCCCGGGCGACCTCAAGAAGTCCGACCTCATCTTCTACATTAATTCCGAGGACGAAGACGAGATCATGCCTCCGCCCGAGTCGCACAAAAAGCTCACTCAGGCGCAAAAAGACACGCTCGCGGAGTGGATCAAGCAAGGCGCTCCCTACGAAGCCCATTGGTCATTCATTCCGGCTATCCGCCCCGATGTTCCCGCGCTCGGCGAAAAACACCCCATCGACAACTTTATCAAAGCCGGCCTCAAGGGCAGCGGACACGAAATGTCCCAACCCGCCGACAAGGCTACGATCGATCGCCGGGTTTCCTTCGACCTCACCGGGCTCCCTCTTCACCTCACCGGCACTTCCGATCCCGACAAGCTCCTCGCTTCGCCACACTTCGGCGAGCGCATGGCCGTCTTCTGGCTCGACCTCGCCCGCTATGCCGACACCACCGGCTACCACAGCGACAAAGTCCGCGACGTCACCCCTTACCGCGACTATGTCATCAATTCCTTCAACAAGAACAAGCCCTATGATCAATTTGTCACCGAGCAACTCGCCGGAGATCTTTTTGAAAATCCCACCCCGGAAAACTACGTCGCCTCCGCTTTCAACCGCGTCAACCAAGTTTCGGAAGAAGGTGGTATTCAAGACAAAGAGTATATCGCCAAGTATTACGCCGAACGCGTTCGCACCACTTCCGGAGCCTTCCTCGGAGCCACCATGGGCTGCGCGGAGTGCCACGATCACAAGTTCGATCCCTTCACCGCAAAAGACTTCTATTCGATGCAGGCCTTCTTTTCTGACATCTACGAAAAAGGCGCCTACACCGGCCATGGTTCCTACAACAAAGGAGCCGATATTAAAAACCACCCTGGCTTCAAGCTCGGCAAATACGGACCTACTCTAGACGTCCCGTCTCCGGAGCAGGAAAAAGCGCTCGTCAAAGTTCAGGCAGAAAAACACGCGCTTGAAGCGAAGACCAAGAAAGACAGCCCCGAGCTTCTCTCTGCCTTCAACAAATGGACCAATGAACTCCTCGGAAAAATCGTTTCCAGCAAACCACAGGACGTCGTCATTCTCGAGGACGCCGAACTCCCTCTTGGGGGAGCCAAAACCGTCACCAACAATGTCCATTCCGGCTCCCTCGCCCGAATTCAAACAAGCGGCGAGCTGATCCAACACATCGTCGATGCCAACAAGAAGCCCGTCACTTTGACCGAAGGCGACACCCTCTACACCTGGGTCTGGCTCGATCCCAAAAACCCACCCAAGCAACTCATGTTGCAATTTTATGGCAAGAACTGGGATCACCGCGCCTGGTGGGGCGAAGATCTCATCCCTTATGGCAAGGGCAGCAAGAAATCCGACCACCACAAGGTTGGAAAACTTCCCGCCACCGGAAAATGGGTCCGCCTTGAAGTCCCCGCGAAAAGCGTCGGACTCCCCGCTGGCTCCAAAATCACCCAGCTCGCCTACACGCAATTCGGTGGCTCCGTTCTTTGGGATCAAGCCGGTCGTCACACCAACGACGCCAATGCCGTCCTCGCCGGCCTTTCCGAGAAGCCCCGAAAAGCTCTCCTCAGCGTCAAGAAGGGCAAGCCCACAGATCAAGATCGCAAGGAGCTCCTCACGCACTACCGCACCATCGCTCCGTCATTGGCGCCCGCCCGCATGAAGATCGCCGAACTTACCAAACAGGAGGAGCACCTTAAAACCAACACGCGTTCCACTCTCGTCACCCTCTCCACCGTTCCGCGCACGATCAAACTCCTCCCACGCGGCGACTGGACCGACGACTCCGGCGAAGTTCTCCTTCCTGCCGCTCCGGAGTTTCTCTCCTCCGAAGGGCAACCATCCAAAGAACGTCTCACTCGTCTCGATCTCGCCAAGTGGATCACCGCCAAGGAAAACCCACTCACCGCGCGCGCCTTCACAAACCGCGTCTGGGCGCTCTTCTTCGGCACCGGACTTTCGCGTGACCTCCAGGACCTCGGCAACCAGGGACAATGGCCCACTCACCCCGAATTGCTCGACTGGCTTTCGGTCGAATTCGTCGAATCCGGTTGGGACGTAAAACACCTCGTCAAACTCATCATCACCTCGAAGGTCTACCGCCAATCTTCCAACGCCTCTCCCCAACTCATGGAGGAAGATCCCTATAACAACCTTTACGCCCGCCAAAACCCGCGTCGTCTTCCTGCCGAGTTCATTCGCGACAATGCCCTCGCCGTTTCCGGCTTGCTGAACCCGCAACTCGGAGGAGCCAGCGCCCGGCCTTATCAACCTTCCGGATACTACGCGCAGCTCAATTTCCCCAAGCGAAAATATCAGCAGCATAACGACGAAAACCAATACCGTCGCGGCCTCTACATGCACTGGCAGCGATCCTTCCTCCACCCCATGCTCGCCGCCTTTGATGCGCCCGCTCGAGAGGAATGCACCGCCGCCCGCGAAAGTAGCAACACCCCGCTCCAAGCCCTCAACCAACTCAACGATCCAACCTTCGTCGAAGCGGCCCGCGTGCTCGCCACTGAGTTGGTTGCGGAGGAAAAAGCAATTAAGCCTCGCCTGCAGATCGCCTTCAAGCGACTCCTCAATCGACCGCCAAGCGGAGAAGAAATGACGCTCCTGACCGAGCTCTTCAACAAGCAACTCAAGCGCTACAAAGCCGCACCCGAGGACGCCAAAAAACTCATCGCCACCGGTCTCGCTCTGCTCCCCGACAAAGTCGACCCCGTCGATCTTGCCGCGACCACAACCGTGACCCGCGCCCTTCTCAATCTCCAGGAAACCATTACCCGCTACTAAGATGAACCCACTTCTCGCCAATTCTCTCAACCGCCGGGCTTTCTTACAAAACTCTTCCTACTCCGTCGGAAGCGCTGCCCTACTCTCGCTCCTCGGGCAGGATCAGGCAACCGGCTCTCAATGGAGAGGCACCCTCGCCGAAAAACTGCACTACCCGCCCAAGGCTAAGCGCATCATTCACCTTTGCATGGCCGGCGGCCCATCCCACCTCGAGACTCTCGACTACAAACCCGAGCTCGCAAAGCTCAGTGGCAAGGGCATGCCCACCTCCTTCACCGAAGGACAACAGCTTGCCCAGCTTCAGGGAAATCGCAACAAGCTCAAGTGCCTCGGACCACAGCACGAATTCAAACGCTACGGAAAATGCGGTCGCATGATGTCCTCCGCCTTCCCGAGCATCGGATCGATCGCCGACGAAATCGCGGTCATCAATTCGATGCACACCGAGCAGATCAACCACGACCCGGCGCACACCTTCATGAACACCGGCTCGATCATCCCCGGTCGACCCTCGATGGGATCATGGTTGCTTTACGGACTCGGCGCAGAGACCGATGAACTCCCCGGCTACGTCGTCATGACCTCCTCCGGCGGCGGACAAGATCAACCTATCGCCTCCCGCCAGTGGCACAGCGGATTCCTTCCCTCGAAATTCCAGGGCGTTCAATTCAACTCGAAAGGCGATCCCGTTCACTACGTCAACAATCCAGCCGGTGTCACCCGCGCGGACCAGGGCGAGCTTCTCGAAACGATCAACCAGATGAACCGCATGCTCGGCTATCGTCAAAACGATCCCGAAATTGCCACCCGCATCGCGCAATATGAAATGGCTTTCAAAATGCAGACTTCGGTCCCCGGACTGATGGATGTGACCGAAGAGCCCAAAAACGTTCTCGAAGATTACGGCGCCACTCCGGGCGACGGCTCCTTCGCTTCCAACTGCCTCCTAGCCCGTCGCCTCGCTGAACGCGGCGTGCGGTTCATTCAACTCTACCACCGCGGATGGGACCACCACGGCGGCCTCAAGAAAGGAATCGAAACGGTTTCCCGCCACGTTGACAGAGCCACCGCAGCCCTCGTCAAAGACCTTAAGGCCCGCGGCATGCTCGAAGACACCCTCATCATCTGGGGCGGTGAATTTGGCCGCACGCCCATGGCCCAGGGCTCAGGCCGCGACCACCACATTCAAGCCTTCTCCCTCTGGATGGCCGGCGCTGGAATCAAAGGCGGCACGACCTACGGATCCACCGACGAGCTCGGCTACGCCGTCGCACAAGATGGCGTTTCCGTCCACGACCTCCACGCCACCATTCTCCAGCAACTCGGTATCGACCACCATCGACTCACCTATAAATTTCAGGGCCTCGACTTCAAACTCACCGGCGTCGACGCCGCCAAGGTCGTCAAGAAAATCCTCTCTAACTCATGAAACGCATCCTTCTATTCCTCGCTCTCGTAAGTTCTGCTCTCGCCGCCAAGAAGCCCAACATCATCCTCGTCATTACCGACGACCAGGGCTATGGACCCGTCGGGAAACATGGCCACCCCTGGATCAAGACACCCAATCTCGACAAGCACTACGAAAAGAGCACGCACTTCACGCGTTTCCTCGTCAGCCCAACTTGTTCGCCCACCCGCGCAGCCATCATGACCGGTCGGCACCCCATGAAGAATGGCATCACCCACACCATTCTCGAGCGCGAACGCATGACTCTCAACGCCACTATTCTTCCTCAAGTCCTCAAGACCGCCGGATACACTTCAGGGATCTTCGGCAAGTGGCACCTCGGCGACGAAAAAGAATACCAACCCGACCAACGCGGCTTTGACGAAGTCTTCATCCACGGCGCCGGCGGAATTGGGCAAGCCTACAACTGCTCCTGCGCCGACGCTCCGAAGAACAAATACTTCAACCCCGTCATTCGCCACAACGGATCCTTCGTGAAAACCAAAGGCTACTGTACTGACCTCTTCTTCACCGCCGCCATGGGCTGGATCAAGGAAGCGAAAGACAAAGACGCGCCGTTCTTTGCCTACATCACCACCAACGCGCCGCACGGCCCCTTCATTGCCCCGCCGTCCAATACCAAACGCTTCACTGATCTTGGCTTCCAGGCAAAGACCGCCGGCTTCTACGGCATGATCGAGAACATCGATGAAAACCTGGGTCGTCTTCAGGCCAAGCTCGATGAATGGAAAATCATGGACAACACCATCCTCATCTTCATGTCCGACAACGGCATGACCGGTGGAGGCTCCGGAAAAGGCGTCGTTGGAAAAGCTTCCGACGGCACTCCCATGAAGATGTTCAACGCCGACCAAAAAGGCCTCAAAGGCAGCGCCGACGAAGGCGGTGTCCGCGTTCCTTTCTTCATCCGCTGGGACGGAAAATTTCGGGCAGGCCACGACATCAAAAATGTCTCCGCACATATTGACCTCCTTCCAACATTTGCCCAAATCGCCGGAGCCAAGCTTCCCGAAAAACAAGTGGAGGGCCGCAGCCTTCTCCCTCTGCTCAAAGGACAAAAAATCCTCCAGCAAGCCCGTTACCTCTTCACTAATAAAGCCCGCTGGAAAACCGGCGCCGAGCCCAACGCTCACCAGTGGAAAAACTTCGCCGTCCGCGGCCCTCGCTTCCGCCTCGTCGACAGTGCCCTTTACGACATGATCGCCGACCCCGGCCAGAAGACCGACGTCGCCGCCAAGCACCCCGAAAAGGTCAAAGAAATGCGCGCGGCCTACGACGCCTTTTGGAAAAGCGCCCGCCCTCTCATGGTCAACGAAGACGCGCCCATGTCACCCACCCGCCCCTACCACGTTTGGTATGACGAACAGATGAAAGCCGGTGGCATTCCTGACTGGACTCCGCCCAAACTGTAATCATGCAAGACGTCCACGGAGAGCCGTCACATCACCTCGCCACTCCCGAGCTCGACCTCGATCTCACCGCGCGAGGAGGGCATTTGGCACCCGTGGTTTTCCACCTCCCCGACCGAGACGTCTCCCCCTACGCCCTCGCTCCCTGGCAAACCCAAGAATACCCCGACCAACCCGCGCTCCTCTCCGTCCTGCGCGGCGATTTCCTCTGCCTCCCCTTCGGAGGACAAGAAAACGGCCCACCCCACGGAGATCCCGCCAATGCCCCTTGGCAACTTACCGGGGAAACCGAACGCTCTCTCATCCTTCATCAAAAGGCCCGGGATTCGGGAGCTGCAATTCAAAAAACAATCTCAGTTCGTCCTGAACAACACGCTCTCTTCGTCGAGCACCAAATCTCAAATCTTGAAGGCCGCTTCAGCTACGGCACCCACCCCATTCTCGACCTTTCTCACCTCAACGAAGGACAAGGCCGCATCACCACCAGCCCCTTCCGCTGGGCCTCTGTTTTCACCGACTCTTTCGCAAATCTCGACGACGGTGAAACCCAGTCTCTGAAAATCGGCGCCCGCTTTGATGATCTAAAATCCGTTCCCCTCAACGACGGAGGAACCACCGACCTCACCCGCTACCCCGCCCGTCCCGGCAACGACGACCTCGTCATGATGGTCAACGAAGCTGCCACTCAAGAACATCCCTTCGCCTGGTCCGCCGCCGTCCTTGACGGCTACCTCTGGTTTGCTCTCAAAAACCCCGCCGACTTTCCCGCCACTCTCTTCTGGATCTCCAACGGCGGTCGTCCTACCGCCCCCTGGAATGGACGTCATACCGGCCGCCTCGGCATCGAAGAAGTCTGCTCCCACTTCTGCCACGGAGCCGATATCTCCCGCGAAGACCGCCTCGCCGAAGAAAAAATCCCCACCACCCGCGAGTTTCAGAAAGATCAATTCTTCTCTCTCAAAATGATTCAAGCCGTCGCCCCCGTACCGGATAACTTCGGCGCCGTAAAATCAATCACCCCTCTCGACGAACACAGCGTCACTATCACTGACGAAAAAAATCATTTCATCGAAGTCTCTCTCGATTGGACTTTTGTAGCATCCCAATAATCACAGCAGGAAACGGGTGGGCATTCTCTGATTCCATGAGATAGTTACTTCAAACGCGATTCATGGAATTCAAACTCAAGCTAGATGATCTCCCCACCCCGCCCTTCAACGTCCTCCCTTCGAATGGTGAAGCGATTTACCACGGTGTGACTTTCGACCTCCCGCAAGCCGATGGCTTCTTGGGATCTCTCCTCCGCGACATTCCCTGGCGGCACGACGAGGCCATCATGTTTGGCAAACACATCGTAACCGCCCGGAAGGTCGCGTGGTATGGCGACGAGAATTATTCCTACACCTACTCGGGCCACAATCATGTCGCGCTAAAATGGACCGAGTCCCTTCTCACCATCAAGACTGTCGTGGAAGAAATCGCGGGCTACACTTACAACTCCTGCCTCCTCAATCTCTACCTTGATGGCAGCCAAGGCATGGGCTGGCATCATGACGATGAAAAAGGCCTCGGCAAAAATGCCAACATCGCCTCGGTGAGTTTTGGTGCCGAACGCCGCTTCGACTTCCGCCACAAACAGAGCCGCGAGAAAGTCTCCGTCATGCTCGAACACGGCAGCCTCCTCATCATGCGAGGGACGACACAAAGCAACTGGCAACACCAGATTCCCAAGAGCAAAAAGATCACCTCACCCCGTATCAATCTCACCTTCCGCCGCATGCTTCACGAATCATGAACGACGACGATCGCATCACCCAAGTCATCGAGCTCCTCAATTTGAATTTCGAAGAATAACCCAAGCTCGACACCCTCGCCGGGGAGGTGGGCTTGAGCCCGTCGAACCTCTCAACCTTCACAGGTTGGCATCCCCTGAAATTTCTCCCTTAACATTCATCAAATAAAGCCTCAGCCTTATTCAATGAACCGAAGAAACCTTCTCACCGGCTCCACTGCCGCCAGCGCCCTGGCTCTCACTCCTTCTTTTGCACAAGAGACGGCCAAGGTCGTTCCAGCCCAAAGCAACCGCATCGGCGTCTCCTCTTATTCCTTCTGGGGATTCCGCCGCGACGAACTTCGCCCGCTCGAAAGCAATCTGGAGCACGCCGCGCGCATGGGATTCGATGGCCTCGAAATCCTGCAACGCCAACTCGTCGACACCGACCGCGTCGCGCTTCAAAAAATTAAACGCCAGGCTTTTGTTCTCGGTCTCGATCTCATGGGCTATTCCACGCACCAGGGATTTCTTTCCCCCGACAAGGAGAAGCGACAGAAGAATATCGACCACACTCTGGAGTGCCTCGAGCAAGCCTACCAACTCGGCATCCCCACCATGCGAGTGAATTCCGGAACCTGGGGCACTTCGAAAAGCTTCGACGACCTCATGGCCAAGCGCGGCGTCGAAGAACCTCTCAAAGGATACACCGAAAAAGATGCCTACGAATGGGTCATCGAAGCCTACTCGAAACTCGTTCCCGAAGCCGCCAAGCGCGGCGTCATCATGGGACTCGAGAACCACTGGGGTCTCGGGGTCACTCCCGAGGGCGTGATGAAGGTCGTCAACGAAATCAACTCACCCTGGCTTCAGGTCACTCTGGACACCGGAAACTTCCTTGAAGACCCCTACGACCGCCTGACCCAACTCGCGCCTTCCACTGTCCTCCTTCAAGCCAAGACCTACTACGGCAAAGGTCGTTGGTATACTCTCGACCTCGACTACGCCCGGATCGCCAAGATCATGAAGAAGGCCAGCTTCAAGGGTTACGTCTCGCTCGAATTCGAAGGCCTCGAAGATCCCCTCACCGCGATCCCCAAATCTCTCGAACTTCTCCGCAAACACTTCTAGGATCAAGGCTTGGAAACACCCACCTCTCCCGGCATGACCACTCGGTTCCTTTCAATCCTTCCTCTCGTCCTTTCCTGCTTCGGCTCATCGATCAGGGCCGAGGAAACCCGCTATCCGGGCTCCTGGAAATGGTCCGCCTTACAGGACAACGAAATTAGAAACCTCACCAAAGCAGCCGCAAAAGAACGCGGTGGATTTTGGAATCTGGGAAAGTCCACCGTTGTCGCGCAAACCGACGTCTCAAGCAAACTCGCCGCAGAAGCCTTCATTCATTTCAGCCAATCCCTCAAGACGCTCCCCAAGGTCATTCAACTTCCGGCCTCCGGAACCCGCGTTAAAAAAGTCCGCTTTCAGTTTACAATTCACCGCACCGAGGAATCATTTCCGGACAACGACACTGACGAAGGCTTCTCCCAGATCACGGAGCAGATCGATGGCAGTTCGCTGGCCGAGATTCATCTCCTCAGCAAATGGGAAGTCCATCCCGGCGCGGAAAACAACCTCACCAAGTGCGTCGACGTCGGGCTCTTGCAAGGACACCTCGCCCGCCTCTACCTCAAACTCTGGCGCCCGGACAAACCACTCCCTCCCTTTCTCGCGCATGGCTATGAATCTTATTTCGAAACTTACGACGTCTATAAAGGTCAGGCCCGCACGATAGGCATTCACCGCTCCAGCTTCCGGAACGCCCTTCAAAAAACAATCCTGAAAAGTAACATTCTCCGCCCCAATCTTTCGGAGAAACTCAACCTCAGCAAGGAAGCCTTCACCGAAGAAGAAAACCTCAACGGAGCACTCGCCAGTCGCTTTGCCTACACTCTTCTCTCTAATCCTGACTTCCAAAAGACCACGTTTCAGCTCATCTCCGCCGACGCCAAGGCAAACCCCAAGGCCGCCTCGGCCATGGAGAAAACCTGGCACCAAAGTCTCTACAAGACACTCGCCTCCTCCCGACCAGCCAGACTCGCAGAATTCTCCACCAAGGGCCCAGTCCCGGGTGCTGCTTCCGTGACCCGACTCTCACCATACGGCAACAAACCCTCCCTCACCCTCATGCCTGTTGCCGGAGGCAAATACGATCTCGCCTGGCACAACTCCAGCCAGCGCACTATTCACATCATGCAATGCTCGGGGGACGGGCAGGAACTCACGCCGTCCTTCATCTCGGGCGCAGGCGCCCTCCTCGGAGCGACTCGCTTGCCCGACGAAATGGGCTACGCCATCGGCTACTGTAAAGACAACAGCCACGGCAACAAGAACTCCGAATACTGGGTCGCCGGAGTCGCCCTCGATGGTAGCGAAATTTTCAACACACGAATCTTTGGGGAAAAGAACCACAAAGAAGTAAATTCAAAAGGCGGCCCCGGGGGAGCTGGAACTGCTCGCATTGCTTACAACCCAAAAAGCAAAACCATCGCCTTCTATCTCGCCAATAATCAACTTTTTAACGACGGAGTGAGACACCAGGGTGGCTACGTTGGCTTCCTCAACGAAAAAGGAAAAAAGCTCCCGGGAGGCAGCGGCTGGTTTTACAGTCACAACTTCGACCAACGTCTCATCTTCGCCAACGGTGAATTCTGCGCCCTCGCCCACGGCGACGCTTACCCCCGTGCCCTTGGATTTAGTCGCTGGCCCGGCTCCGGAGGAAAAGCCATCGCCAATCAAACCTACCACGCTATCGAAGGAGAATCCGGCGCCAACGTCACCAACTGCCAAACCGGTGGACTGCTCGCTCTTCCCAATCGAAAATTCGGCGTCGTCTTCGCCTCGGCTAACGGACGGGAAGGTCACGACGTCTGCATTCTCATCCTCGATGAAAACGGCAAGACCACCAAAGAGAAATGGCTCACCAAACACAAGAAAGGTGGCTATGGTGCCTACCCACGCATTGCCCGCGATGGCAAAAACATCTTCGTCGCTTGGCACGAGTCCGACGGAATGAAGCAAATCGTTCTCAACTCCTCGCTCGACATCGTCACGCCCCAAAGCACCAACACCAGCGCCAAGCTCTCGCCTTACGACGACCTCTACACCCTCGACGACGGAGCGATCGTCTGGGCCGTCCCCGCCGGCGGAAACAAGATCCGCGTGCACCGTATCGATCAGGCCGCCGCCCTGGAGCAAAAGCTCATCGCCGGAAACGCCCGTAGCCAACGCACACCCAAACCCGAAGCCCTCGCGCAAGTGGATCACGAAATGACGATCAAACTCGCCGATCTCAACGCCGACAAGAAACTGCCTAAGGTTCCGGTCACGCTACCTTCCGTTCGCCGAACGGCCTCTCTGGTGGATGTAGACAAAACCGGCCTCCTCCACTTTATCGAAAAAGACGGCAAGGAACTCCCACCGGTCACCTTTGACAAACTCCCCTTCCCTGACCGGGCCGCAGTCACCCTTTCCCTCTCAGCAGAGGAACCCGACAACTATTTCCTCTTCGGCATCACCGCCTTCTACCTCGAATGCGCCGGCTCACTCGAAGCCGCCGACCTCTACTTCGGTAAAGCCGGACCAGAAGCAACCGCCCAGTTTGCAAAGTTCTTCAAATAGCCGAGATCAATAAGCGAAGGGATTGCACTCCAGCAGAAATTCTCGCGAGCTAATCTTCTCAATCGGAGACGAGACTATTGCCTGGAGAGAAGGGGAACAGAACATCGGGGTCTCGGAAGTTGATTCGAATTACCAAGCGAGAGAACTCCGCTATTCCGCCGAACCGGAGGATGCCGGACAACTGAAATCGCGACTGAAGGCAGGATCACACTAAATAACTCGAAATCGAATCTATTAATAAGTTTCATCTTGCATATTCGAACTCTAAAACTATATTAACTTGATCTCTTAATTCTATTAAAATGAATCACATGCGAACGCTCATTCTCCCTTTGATTTTCCTACTTCCTGGCGTTTCCAGCGGAATCGTAGTTGCTAATTATTCAAGTCCCGTAAACGACCGCTTTGACAATGATCCTAGCTTCGTCGGAGCTGGCCTGGACTTTTCCGGAGTGGGAAGAACAACAAGCGGCCGCTGGGTAACCATGATCGGTGACAACTACTTCGTCACGGCCATCCATTTTCCCGCAACGGGAAATGTCCAATTCCTCGCAGACAATGATCCTTCGGGTAACATTTTCCAATACACCGTCGCGGGGAGCTTTAACGTTCCAGGCACCGACATTCGGATTGGCTATTTCAACGAGGTAGTCGATCCCTCCATCGCCCGCTACACCTACAACACAAACAATGCCAACGCCCTGGCCGACCTCGGAATAGCGGGAACCACCGTCTACACCAGCGGGGATCGCGTTGCGGGCTCCGCAGGAACAATCTTGGACCACGTCGTGGCTGAAAATCAGGCTGAATCGTGGTTCGAGGAGGGAACGAACGTTATCCAGGTTCCTGGCCCCGGAGGAGTCAATAACACCTTTAGCAGTAATGCGGATTTCGATCAAATCGTCATGTTTGAAAATATACCCACTGACGACGCTAACAATTTCGAAAATTCCGAATCCCAACTCCAAAGCGGAGATTCCGGCTCACCACTTTTTTCAAACCAAGGAGGCACTCTCAGAATAGAAGGCATTGCATGGGCCGTCGTTCCCCCCCCGGGATTTACGGGAGATTTCGATACTACCGCCAGTGGCTTCGAGGAAAGACCCGGAACACTCTATAGCTACCTTGGCTCCTACGACGCTGGCATTCAAACTGCGATTTCCAACGTCCCCGTCCCTATTCCAGAGCCCTCTGTCCCTGCACTGGGAATCCTCGGGCTGCTGGCAGGAATGGCATTCCGCAGGCGTTGAGAACTTAGTCATCTCAAACAGAGAATCTCTGTAGTCGGCAAATCATTCGTTTCACGCTAAGAAACGGAATCATGTCACTACAACTCCGTTCCCTTCTTGCCACCATCTTTCTGGTCATTGCGCCTGCGAGCGCGGAAACACAGATCAAAAACGTCCTCCTGATCGTTTCCGATGACCTCAAAGCCAGCTCGCTGGGTTGCTACGGAAACACCGTTTGCGAAACACCAAACCTCGATCGCCTCGCCAAGCGCGGCATGGTTTTCGAACGAACCTATTGCCAGGGAACCTGGTGTGCCCCCTCCCGCATCTCGTTCATGCACAGCCGCTATGAAGGAAGCAAAGGAACGAACATGGGTGAGCATTTCCGCGCAAACGGAATCCACTCCGCACGGGTCGGCAAGATCTACCACATGCGCGTTCCCGGCGATATCATCGCAGGCACCGATGGCAACGATATCCCCAGTACCTGGGATGAAAAATTCAACACCAAGGGCCAGGAGGCCCACACTCCCGGTGACTACGCCTGTCTCAATCTGAACATCTTTACCAAAGAGCTCGAAGGCCGGCAATCCACCCGGATGCCGCACCGCATGTTCGTCTCGGTGGAATACGAAGGCGATGGCTCCGACCAACCCGACTGGCAGGCCGCTGATAAAACCATCGCCTTGCTCAAAGAGCACAAGGAGAAGTCCTTCTTCATCGCGACCGGCTTTGTGCGCCCCCACTACCCCAGCGTAGCCCCGGCGCAATACTTCCAAAGATACCCCTTCGACAAAATGCCCATCCCTCGCGTTCTCAAAGGTGATCTCAAAGATATTCCAAACTCAGGACTTGGAAAAACCACCAGCCAGAAGAGCGGTATCGCGAAGTGGCCTTCCAACATTCAGCGTATGTGGTCGGCCTACTACGCCACGGTGACTTACATGGACGAACAACTCGGCAAGGTCCTCGATGAACTCGACCGACTCAAACTCACCGACTCCACCGCCATCGTTTTTATCAGCGACCATGGATACCATCTCGGCGAGCACCACTTCTGGCAGAAGAGCAACCTCCACGAAGAAGTCACCCGCGTCCCCATGATCATCTCGGTCCCCGGCATGAAGCCGGGCAGAACAAATTCCGTCACCGAACTCATGGACATTTATCCGACATTGAGCTCGCTTCTCGGCATCCCCGCCCCTGAAAGTGTGCAGGGAAAAAACCTCGTTCCCGTTCTCAAAAATCCTGAGGCCAAGGTTCGCAAAGCAGCTCTCTCATTCAATCGCGGGGGTCACGGACTTCGCAGCGATCGCTGGGCCTATCTACGCTACAAGAATGGCGATGATGAACTCTACGACATGGAGAAAGATCCCGAGCAATTTCACAATCTCGCGAAGAACAAAGAATTCACGGCAATTAGAAATGAGATGCAGTCCCTGCTCAAGGAACGCCTTAGAGACGTTAAGTAGTTTCCAGGCCCTACCCTCTCATCATCTCCAGACTTCGACCAAGACTCGAAGGGAAATCCTCCTCCACTCGATCCGCCAATTTGTCGCCGATCGGAACCAGTTCCTCCGGGTCAATGATACGGAAATAGTCAAAGCATTCGCGCGCCAGCATGGCGCCATCGCGCCGGGATCTCCGGAGAGATCAATCCGACTTCACGGTCAAACCACCTGTTTTTGACTCAACGACTCCCCCATCCGAGAAACGCACGGTGAGAGGCGTTTCCTCGAAGTTGTAAACGACGTAGGTTTTCTTCCCGCCTTTCTTAAAGACATTCACATAGGGATGATTAGCTGTGACCGAGGCATCATTCTGCCCAAAATGATCGAGGGTATTAAGCCAGTGATACATAAAGGCATGGGTATTGCCTCCTTCAAGACTGCAGTCCGGAGTCGTATCGAGATATTTCACCGCCGGAGCCGGATCATTGAGCGCTCCAAACATCGCCACCAGATCACCCCAACCATTGTTGTAGTCTGCGCCCTTCTCCCGTTTCTCGACAATGCGGTCGTGGTTCCTTTTTACGTAGCCCGGGAAACGTCCCATATAGATTGAAGCGGGAGTAAAGGGCAGCCAATTGATCCCGTGAATGCAATCGATGTCTCCTGAAAACCAGGTCGCGAACGCACCCTTGCCTCCCCAAATCATACCGAGTGCAACGTTGGGAAAATCCTTAGGGAAATTCGTTCCTGAAACGTCAAACCAATACTCTTCTACTGCGGTCCGCTCGGTATTGTAGAGATAAATCCCGAGATCCCTCGCCACATCGTCACCGATAGCCTCGCCCCACAACATCATGCCATACCAGGCGTTCATTGATTCAGAGGACGACTCCTGATTGTTCCCGTCACCAAACTTAGCATGGCCCGAAGCCCAGGAATGCCCGGCATAGATATCGAAACACCGGAGATATGGGAAAAGCGCATCGTCTTTCTTTGGCGAGGCAATATCACGAATCAAGAGGTTCACCATCGGCCGCCATTTCCTTGCCCATGCGGAATCGAACCGGGCCACTTCAGCTGCGGCCCGGAGAAAATATCCGTAGTGAAAATGATGATCATTCAATTGCGAATCACTTCCGTACGACGGTTTACTTCCAATGAGGCTCCCCCAATTGGCATCATAGTAGAACAGAGGAGCCTTCTCACCCGGACTCGCAGTAAACCAGTTCTCAAGACGAGATTTGATTTCGTCGACGAATTGAGTCTGTAATTCCTCTTCGCCAATGACTTCGGCAATCCCACTCAAGGTGGCCAGCTTTCCAAGATGCTTTCCCTCCCAATAAGTATCGCCAAAGTCCGTTTTCTTTTTGGCCGCTTCAGCCGTCAAATAACCTTTCATTCTCACAAGATCGGGAATCCCTTCTTTAGGAAACATCGGAAGCAGCCCCTGTATGGGGACTGCTGTTTCAAAAGAACTGCCCATAGCGACCTTCATCGCACCACGCACCGATCGGTAACTCATCGAGGTCAAAGGTGTAGAGGTATACTTCCATTGGTGAGGATAAAGCGCAAAGATTGTCCCCTCGCTCTTGCCTTCCAATTTCTTTGTTTCGACCTCGTAAATCGACGAAAGAATGCCCTTCTCATGAGACGAACTGACCTTGGTCGTCACAACATGGTTGTGGGCATATTGGGTGAAAGCCCCAAGGGTCGCAGGTTCCTTATCTGGCAGAAGCGCTACCGAGAAGTATCCTTTCGATCCCTCGTTTTCATAGACCGTCTCCTCTCCCAGCCATTTTGAACCACTCGCGCCAAAAATTCCGTAGTGATTTCCCCGCACCGTGATTCCCAGGACACTCTCTCCCTGCTTTCCGGACCAAATGATCGGCTTGTGGGCAAAACGAATCAACGGATTGCCGCCACTGATCTTTCCATACACAAACGGGCTTCCATGACCGAAGGTCAGTTGCATCTTAGCCTCCCCCTCCTGCACTTCAGTGGTGATCATCCATGCGGAATATTCAGCCAAACGGGTTTCGGTAAATTTTGCGGAGGAAGAATGCCCGATGACAAAATCGCCCCCCTTGGACACACCACCGCCCATGATATTTCCCGACCTCCCATCGATTCCCGCTCCGGGATAAGTCACCGCCATCCCTCCTCCATGACACACCATCGCCAGAGGATGAGGGAAAAGGTTTTGCGAATGCTTCTCCCAAACCACCGAACTCCACCATTGATTGGTCGGCGTTGCCCCCTTAAGCGATTTCACTTTATAAATCTCCCGTGGTAATGGCTCACATCCCTCCGGACGTTGCGCCGTATAACTTCCCGGCCCGATCTTTATAAAATCATCCGCCTTTAACCCCACATGAGTTACCCCTAACAATCCGACAAGCCTGATGAGAACGATCATTCGCATGATCTCTTCTACGACTCACCACGGAAGATTCAATCAATTTTGTTGCATTATTTTGCATTCGTGAACTCCTTATTCAATTCCAAGTATGATCCCTTGATTCTTGCCATTCCAGTTCAATCAAGGCATCCATTGCCCACACAAAACGGATGGCAGGAGTAAACCAACAAGAGATCGCGGATCGTCTCGGACTTTCGAAAGCAACTGTTTCGAGATGTTTCACCAATCACGCCGGCATCAGCGCCGTCACTCGCGCCAAGGTTTTCCAACTGGCCGCGGAGCTTGGTTACACTCACCTGGAAAGCCGAAGCAAGAAGGCTCAGAAAAAAGCCAAGAGGAAGCCCACCAATTTTTCAGTCCTGATCTGCACCGATACCGACGAGTATTTTCGCGAGGACTACGAAAGCCCCGGAGAGCAAATCCTGGCCGGAGTCTCTGAGTATGCCCAACTCAACAACGCCCAGGTCGATGTGCATTTCATCCCACCCAATGTCACCGGAATCGACGATCCGGCTTTCAAAAAAATCAAAGGCCTCAAGGACCGCCAGTCCCGGGGAATCTTCCTCATTTACCCTTTTCCTTCCCCCATTATCGACGAACTTTCGGTGCGCTTTCCGCTTATCTCCCTGATCGATCAGGTTCAACAGCACAGCATCGACTGTGTCGACGTCGACCACTTCGACGGCATCTCCACCGTCGTAGACCATCTTGTCGAGCAAGGCCACGAGCGGATCGGGTTTTACACCAGGGCCTATCCTGTCGACGCAAGTTGGTCCTTCCGACGCTACAGTGCCTTCCTTGAAAAAATGGCCCGCCTAAAACTCAAGGCAACTCAAAAGGACACCATCGGTATTTATCCCCGAGCTTTCCCCGATGTCGCCAAGGGAATCGAAGAAGCCGCCGAACGCACCCGCCAGGGAGTGACCGCGTGGGTGTGTGCAGCCGACCATCAGGCCTACGACCTCATCAACGACTTCAAGAAGCGCGGACTCAAGGTTCCCAGGGACGTCTCCGTCACCGGATTCGATGGTATTCAGCAACCCGGGGCCACTCCCTCGCTGACCACGATCAAAATCCCCTTCCGCTCCATCGGGATGACCGGAGCAGAACGACTCGCCACCAGAATACGCAAACGCTTCGGCGAAAAACAGCACATCTATATCGCCGGAGACCTCCAAGAGGGGAAATCGGTGGGGCCTCCGAGGGTCTAGCTCTCTTTCCGGCGCGCTTCGAGCTCCTTGGCGATCTCGTCGACTTGCTTATCAGTGAGGGGATACCAGAACAGCGCGATACCCGAGAGAATCGTCAGCACGCCTGGAAATACCGAGAACATAAGCAGGATTCCATTCGCAGAAGTTTCCGACTGTACTTCATTGGCAACATATCCGTAGTATGCCAGTAGGATTCCCACCATCGAGCCTCCGACGGCGAGGCCAACTTTTTGAACAAACATCGCGATGGAAAAGGTCAACGCGGTAATTCGGCGACCAAACTTCCACTCTCCGTAATCAACAACATCGGTATAGATCGCCCAGACCAGCACTGGCATCGGTCCAGCTACAAAGGCTGAAAAAATATTCAGCCAAAATATCGCCTCGAAGTTGCTCGCAGGGACAAAATAAAAGGCAATCACCGAAAAGGCATTCAACATCGTCATTCCGATCAGGGCATTCCTCTTCCCAAAACGCTTCTTGAGTGGCTGGGTCATCAGAATTCCGATCAACAAAGCGATCGGAGCTGTGGAATAGAAAATGGAAATTCGATCCAATCCCAGCATATAGGTATCACTACTGTAATTGGCGATATACTTTAAATACGGATAGGTAATTCCCCACCGCAATCCCGAAAATGTCAGGGTGATAAAAGCAACCACCAACATCACAACCAAAGGTCTGTTTTGAGCCAAAAATACGACGTCCTTCCCAAAATGTGACCGCTCCTCTTTGGGAGGGGTAATACGCTCCCGAGTGGTGGCGAAGGTATACAAAAATAAGATCGTCGCCATGGCCGCAAAAACCCCCATGGCAACCCGCCAGGCATCAGGATTATCCCGACCCCCGAATTTATAAAGCATCGGAAATAGAGCTAAACCGATGATCACCTGCGCGGAGAAAGCTCCTGCAAATCGAAATTTCGAAAGCGATGTCCGCTCTTCGGGATCCGAAGTAATGGTTCCCATCATAGCTGAATAAGGCACATTAATCGCGGTGTAGACTGTCATCAGGGCGATATAAGTGACATACGCAAAAATCAGCTTTCCGGTAGGATCCAAATCTGGACCTAAAAATGTCAGGTATCCAATCAATCCATATGGGATCGCAATCCATAGCAAATATGGCCGGTATCTGCCAAATCGAGTCTCCGTGCGATCAGCCAATCCACCCATAAGAGGGTCAGAGATGGCATCCCAAATTCGAGCCACCAAATACAAGGTGCCCACCGCAAGAGGATCCAAGCCCATCACGTCGGTAAAGTAGGTAATGAGAAACGCGTTCACGATGTGGAACACGAAGTTCGACGCGGTATCCCCGAGTCCGTAGCCGATTTTCTCTTTTACGGAGAGCTTGTTGGAAGGTTGAGAAGTCATATTTTTTTAGGTTAGTAGATCAGCCAGCTTGCTGGCACTTGCACGTCGATGGATGAAATTTTACCAGAGCGGCTAAGGATTTCCGAACTTGTTTCGTAGTCTAGAATACCGTCGAAAGCTTTTTCTTCGCCGGTGGAATATCGCACCCTCACAAGCACGCCTTCAGCGTTCACATTGCGATGGTAAGTCACGGGAGTCCCCGCAAAGGTAAACTTGATCGTATCAGCAGGAATTGCATCGTGATCTGGACCGGCCCCCAAGCCCTCAAATTCAGCACTTCTCAAAAGACGAGGACGAAAAGCCAGCTGCCCCTCGATAAAGTCGACCCCAAGCTCACCGAGACGACACAAGATCCCCTCCTTCACCTGACCTGTCAGACCGGGCTGTTGTGCCCCGGCTTGTCCGGAGCTGTGAGAGTAGGGCTCAGCTGGGAATGCTCCGTATTGCCCGGGAGATTGACGATAGCCCAATCCGGCTTGCACCGAAAAGTAGGCCCCGGCAAATCGACGAAGTGTCTCGGCATCCGCTCCTTGTTCTATGGCTTCAAAAGTCACCTCCTGGGCGGCCACCATCAGCTTGGAAACCATGTGCCAATAAACACATCCCAAACCCTCGTATCCAAACATCGAGCCGCTTCGACCAGTGAACATTTGATGCTGGAAAATACTTTCATAGAGCGCTTCGATTTCAATTTGGTCTTTAGAAGAGAGCTCCTCAATAGCATTCATCGCTCCAGTCAATTCGTAGCCATTTGTCAGGGAATGATGGAAGCGATAACCTCCTTCCGGATCTCTCACCACAAGACGCTCATCTTCGTTCGCGATCATTTCCCCAAGCGCCTCCACCTTGGTCACCTGGTCTTCGCCAAGGTGATTCATTTCCATGAATCGGGGCAATTCGCGATCAGGATAAAGCAAATAGGTTGGATGACGTTGCGAACGAAGGTCACTCGAAGGAAGGGCTTCAAGCAAAGCCAGCGACTCATCAGAATCGAGACAACCGGAACTCAAAACAGCAACCTGCCCTTCCAGCATTACCGGAAGACGACGGAGTCCCATCGTCTTTTCCTCACGCCCAATCTCAAGGACATTGTATGCATGCCACAGTCCATCCTTGCGCTGATTGCTTTGTAAGACCTGCTCGATCGCACCTTGGGAATGATCCAGAAACTCTCGCACTGAATTCGTCGCATAGGGCACCGGTTCCTGATCTTCCGGATGAACAACCTCACTACGATATTGCTCAAGGGCGAGGCCTACTTCCTCCACGAGAGAATAAACTCCCTCTTGGTTATTAAGATCCTGTTTCTGCCATCCCGCACCGGAAAAGGCTTTGCTCATCGCTTGAATCAAACGCACCAATGGACGGGAAATGAGGAGCTCTTCCGGGCTTCCATCACCCAGCAGATCCTTAAGAAATTTCACATAACGCAAAAGGTAACCCGTGGTCACCACGGAAAGGCCACATCCTGCGAGAGCATTGTTGGCATCATTCCATTCGGGCTTCTGGGTATTCATCCAGACTCCACCTCCGGGAACAAGGTTCGCCAGCTTTACGATCGCCGGAATAAGTAGCTTCTCCGTCAAAGTTGCCCTTACCAATTCCCCCGATGAATTTCTCAGCAAAAGCCCATCGGCTCCGACTTCTTCTTTCAAGGACATCAACTTCTGATGACGCTCGACATCGAACTCCAACGTGTCGCGTGGATCGGTCACGATGTCGGCCCAAGACTTCAGACGATAAGGCACATCAGCAAAAACATAAGCCGGGGAATTCAAGCGCTCCGCCAATCGATCAGGTCGAATTTTGGCTTCCATTTCCAGGAGCTTGAGCAAGTAAATGATCTGATGATCCCCCCAATAACCAATTGAGACCCAGGGGTCATCCTCATCCGGGGCTTCCCAATCAATTCCTTTCGAAGTAATCCGGTAAGGATTGTAACCATCGATCGTAGAGGCATTGAGGAACTTGGAAATGAACCCATCGACAAAATCGGGATAACTCCAGGCAAGGGCTTCCCAGTTTTGGAAGATGTCGCGCCAGTTCCCCTCGAAATGATGCACCGCTTCTCCCGCCTCATCTTTCACGCGAATATCGAATTGGTTCCACGGTCGGCTCGGATCGCCATGTCGACGACTCAACACGAGAGGCAAATATTCCTCTGCCAAACGAATCAAATCGGCATCACCCAGTGAAGAAGCCAGCGTCAATAACTGACTCCGCTCAAGCACCTCGGGCAAGTCATTCAACGCTTCACCATGCAACTCGATCAACTTGCCATGATGCACTTCGAGGTAACTCAAAAACTGCTCTTTACGAAAGGTCGCTCCCCTCTCGGGAACACCTCCCCGCAGAACATTACAAAGAACATTGTAGTAGTGATAAAGCGCGGTATCCCGGTCGGCGGTTTCTTGAAAGCCATCTGAAGAAGCCACAACCTCCCGCAAACTTTCACGTCCTTCCTGCAAATCAGATTCCAACCCGGCACACAAGTGATCGGGGTCTGCAAGACTCTGCCTGAGTTCCGCAATTTCAATCTGGCTCTGCTCGATCTCTGCCACCATCATCCACTCACGGGACTCTCCCGGCTCAAGCGTCATCTCACCCGCCAGGAACAATCCACCTCTCTTGGCACGCGCCCGTTCGGGGGCCGCAGGAGACTTGCCTTGCAAAAACTTTTCGGCATCCCGACGACAGAGAAAGCGTTGCGCCTCCTCAAAACCCTGCGTCCACACCGTGGTAGCCTGAAGACACTCCAGAGGAATTGGCGCGTCCACAATCCCCGACGCCAATCGATGCACGAGCAAGCGCCCGTCGCATTCCAATTCGCTCATCTTATAGGCATCGGCCAGGCAGCTGTATTGCAACTGCATCCTGCTATCGATACCGGACGGAAGAAAATTGTCCAAGCCATCGACGAGCTTCATCGATCTCACCTCATTACCTTCGTTGCTGATTTTGACTTTTCGAACAAAGCCAAAGCGATCCGAGAGCATCCAGCGATAACTCACGCGTATGCCCAGCTCTTCGTGAACCTCATCGAACATCAGCTCATCGCCCAGCGCACTCTTCAAGAGACGTCGTTTGATCGGCGCCAGGTGCGCAATCGAGGGACGAAAAGGATTCCACAGCTGACCTTCGGAAGCAATCGCAGTCCAGGGTCCGGTGTTGTTCCAGTTATCGATAATCTTGTCGACGGTGTAGTAGGGAAAGAGAGCGGATTCCGGCGAGCGCCTTCCCGCACAAGGGGCGCCATCGCTACTACAGAAAAACCACTGCTCCCCCGCGCTGACGATATTGAGAAAGAAAGGATCAAACGACTCCATCCCATCAATCACCACATATTCCCGCCCCGATTCCACAACCCATTGATTGGCAGACGAAAAGTCTGCCTCGGGAACTATTCTGTCAGAAGATTTCATCTCTGTCGCCGTCATCACTATTCACTCTGTTTGGACCATCAGGACCAAAGACCTCGCCTAAATCATGTAACTTTATGCAACAGTAGAGCGAGGAGCTAAGACAGCAAGCGCAAAACGACCACTTGGAATTTCGATGCAATTTAATGCAATAATCACTTGTAATATTTTAGGCTTCGCGCAGCTTTCCAGCCGAACTTACGAACAAACCATGAAATATCTCATCTATCCCAACCTCATTCTCAGTCTCGGTCTCAGCGCCAAGGCCGACCTCTTCCCGAACGGGGATTTTGCAACTGGAAATGACGGAACTTGGGAAGAAGCCTCAGGCGCAGGCACTTACGTCTACGACTACCCCGCCACCGGCGGAAACAACGATCAATACGGCGTCATCGACCACACCGCTAATGACGGAGGATATGGAATCTGGGTGGCAAACGGTGGAGGCATTCTCACTTTGGCCTCTCTCGGACTCACCGCAGGAGAATCTTACAACTTCACCCAAGACATGATTCTGCTCGGCGGCTCCGACATTGGCGGCTTCAAGTTGGATTTCTTCAATGGCCCCGACGGCGCAGGCTCAACCGGAGACATTCGTATCGACAAAATCGGTGATGGTTCGACCTGGGAAACCTACACCTACCCCATCACCATTCCCAACGGAGTGGACGGCATCAAAGCGGTTCCTCTTTGGGGAATCGGTTCGGTTGTGGGCTTCGACAATATCGGATTTGATCCAAACCCAATCGTCACCCTCCCCATCCCCAACAGCGACTTCGAGAGCGGATCAATAAGTTGGCTCGAACTCAAGGGAGGCGCAGCCACTTTTAGCTATCCCTCAACCGGAGGAAATCCCGACGGATACGGCCTTATTGAGAATGACACCAACTGGGCCATCTGGGTCGCCAATGGAGGCTCTCCCATCACCCTCGATGCCTTGGGCATCAATTCAGGCGACATCGTGACCTTCCAACAGGACATGAGAATTTTCTCAGGCGCTGATATCGGCACTCTGAAAATAGAGTTTCTCAACGGAGCCGCGTTCCTCAGTGACTCCGGCGAAGACCGCCCCGCCATCATTGGTGATGGGTCGACCTGGGAAACCTACTCTTTCCCAGTGACCATTCCTGACGATGCAGACCGCCTCAAAATCGTTCCTGTTGCCGGAATCAACTCCTCGGTTGGCTTCGACAATATCACCTTCACCACCAGCCCGCCTCCCCCGGCACCCGGTGAGTTGACCAGCCCAGAGGTTGTCAATGGTAGCATGGTCCAGTGGGTCGCCAATGATGACCAAAAAATCCATCAACCCCAATTCTCCCAAGATGAAGTAACCTGGACCAACTTCGGAGCACCCATCGTTGGTGACTCAATACAGGAAGCCTTCGACCCGAATGGCGCGCCATTCTATCGCGTCGTCGTTTCCGAACCCGTCGCCGGCGAGGCTCTTACTAACGGAGATTTGGAACTGAGCAACTTCGGAGATCCCGCCTGTGCTGACTCATGGAACTGCGTCGGAAGCCAGGCAGCGACCTTGATCACCACCGATTCATTTGGAGGTTCAAACTCACTTCGTCTTGCCGTTCAAAACGACGGCGGCGCCTCTCCTCAAACTTCTGAGATTCAACAAAACATCATCGATGTCGGAGGATCAATCACTCCAGGAGAAACCTACAACTTCTCCTTCAGAGCGAAGCAGATTTCCAGCGGAGTCAGCTACGTGCAAAACTTCCGTGTCCAGTGGTTGGCTGCCGGAGGAGCAGAAGTCCCGGGCGCCGCGCCCTTTGTCCCCTTCTCTGGTGGCAATGGCACTTGGGACGAGATTACTCAGCTCAATCTCGTTGCCCCGCCAACCGCTGAAACTGCCTTGATTCAGATCTTCGGAGCGACCGGCGCTGTCGCGGGAGCAGAAGCCAAAGGTGAGGTCTTGATCGATGAACTCACACTCGCTCCGGCATCAGCCACTCCCGACACCTTCCTCACCACCACCCAGACCCCGGGCATCGGTGTTCAATTCCCGACCGAGGCCGGAGTAAATTACCGTGTCGAGGAATCCGAAGACCTCGAGGAATTCTTCCCTCTCGGAGCTCCTTTCGTCGGAAACGGTGAAAATGCCGCCATTGGTGAGGATGACATTCAGGCATCCAAATACTACCGCGTCATCGAAAACGCCATCATTCCAGAATAAATTTGGGACCCGTGCAATTTAATGTAACTTTTCTCTTTCTCCCCAGCGATAAATTGATAAAAGGAGAGCCACACACACGAAGGAGCCTGTAACGGTTTTCGCACACAACAACATCCACAACGGCAATATCTTTCGAGATGTTGCCGTTGCTGGCTTCCTGAGGGGTCAACGACGCACCCACTTCGTCACCATCGACATAGTCCACTGAAACTTCCGCGCCGTTTCACGAATCAGAAAAGGCTCGTCCGCCCTCCCGACCAACTCGAACTCCTCCCCCAACTCCCTCTCCAGCCACTCAGCTGTCGAACCCGAAGGCCAATTTTCCTTCGAGGTAAATTCCTCCAGCCAAGTGCACGGCGTCGCAAGAACCAACTCCCCACCCGGCTTTACCAAAGCCGATAGCCGGGAGAGAAACCGCCGCGGCTCAGGGAGACGGCACACCAAGTTCGCCGCATGCACCCGATCAAAGGCACCGAGGTCCTCTCGCAGTCCCATGGCATCCCCCACTTCAAATCCCACCTTTCCCGGCGACACCCCCTCCGGGATCCTCACCTCCAGCGAAGTCACCTCCCCCGCCTCTTCCAATCGCTCGTAACGAACCCTCTCACCCTTCCTAACTTTCTCAGCCGTTGAGACAAACGCCTTGGAAAAATCGATCCCAATTACTTCATCCGCACTCCGCGACATCTCCAAAGTCGAACGCCCCACCGCGCAACCCACATCGAGAGACCGCTTCACCCGCCCTTCAGAAAAATGCCCCACAGTTCGCACCGGAAAATCCAGCGCTTCTGCCGGACCTCCGGGCCAAGGCAGGATTTCCTCCGCGCTTCCAAAGTGAAAAAGGAGATACTCTCCGACATATCGCCCCGATTCATAAACCTCGCTCATTGCCAGCACTCAACCCCATCTTCCTTCATTGTCGAGAATAAGCCTACATCTCGTTCAGCCTCCTTGATCATTCATCGTATCGAAACCTCCCCCTCCTCATCCCCAAAATATCAACAAGTCCGCCCAGAGGACCTCAAGGAGATGAAGACCGGCATCCCATCCCCATCCGTGCCTTCCAGGGATTCGGAGTAACTATTTTCGCTTTCAGGCGACTTGGGGGTTTTCACACTCCCCATCCTGCGCTACCTCCGCTCCGCCATGCTCAAAGCCGGAATCGTCGGAATGCCCAACGTAGGGAAATCCACCCTCTTCAACGCCCTCACCCGCACCCGTAACGCGGAGGCCGCCAACTACCCCTTCTGCACCATCGACCCCAATGTGGGCATGGTCACCGTGCCGGACGAGCGACTCGACACCCTCTCCAAGATGTCGAACTCCACCAAGGTCATCCCCACCGCCATCGAGTTCGTCGATATCGCCGGTCTCGTCGAGGGAGCCTCCGAGGGCGCCGGCCTCGGCAACAAATTCCTCGCCACCATCCGTGAAGTCGATGCCATCGTGCAAGTCGTTCGTTGCTTCGAAAACGACGACATCATTCACGAACTCGGATCCGTCGATCCCACCCGCGATATTGAAATCATCAACTCCGAACTCATCCTCGCAGACATCGCAGCCCTCGATAAGCGCCGCCAGTCACGCGAAAAAAAGGCCCGCAGCGGCGACAAGGAATCCAAGACCGAAGTCGAACTCATCGACAAGCTCCTTCCCCACCTCAACGAAGGAAAGCCCGCCCTCACTGCGGACCTCAACGACGACGAAACCCTCCTCCTCAAAGAATTCTTCCTCCTCTCCTCAAAGCGCACCATCTTCGCCTGCAACGTCAACGAAAGCGAACTCGCCGGAGCTGTGGCCGATCCCGATTCCCATCCGCTCGTCTCCAAGGTGAAAGCCTACGCCGCCGAATCCCACGGCGCGGAGATTATTGTCATCTCGGCTCAGATCGAGGAAGAACTCGTCGAACTCTCGCCCGATGAAGCCACCGAGTTCCTCGGCGACATGGGCGTGAGCGATTCCGGCGTTTCCGACCTCATCAAAGCCGTCTATCACCTCCTCGGACTGCGCACCTACATTACCACCGGCGAAATGGAAACCCGCGCCTGGACTATCACCGAGGGCGACAAAGCCCCCGCCGCTGCCGGCGTCATTCACGGCGACTTCGAACGCGGCTTCATCGCCGCCGAAGTCATCTTCTACGACGACTTCGTCGAACTCGGTTCCAAAGCGGCCTGCCGCGACGCGGGCAAGCTCCGCATCGAAGGCAAAGACTACGTCGTCAAAGACGGCGACGTCATCGAATTTCGCTTTAACGTGTAATTCTTCCCCGACCGAAAATTCCTCCTTTCAAATCACGCGACCCGCACTAGCTTGAGCGGCCATGCGTTCAATCCTGCGCCTTCTTCTTCCTCTCGCTCTGACAGCCGCCGCTTCCGGCCAGCTGAAAGAATCTCCGCTGACGACAAAGCCAAAACCCACGATTTACGACTCGGTCGTCAAAATCGAATGCTCCACCCAAGTCCCCGACTACCGGACCCCCTGGAATAGTGGCCGCTTCTCCGGCGGACGGGGTACTGGGTTCCTCATCGGCCCCAACCAGTTTCTTACCAACGCCCACGTCGTTTCCGACGCCCGACGCCTCCTCATTACCCGACGCGGCTCCGCTCAAAAGCACGTCGCACGCATCAAGCACATCGCCCACGACTGCGACCTCGCGCTTCTTGAACTGGAATATTTCGCTCCCTTCGAGGATCTCAAGCCCATCGAAATCGGTGACATGCCCCAACTCGAATCAGAGGTCAGCACCATTGGCTACCCCGTGGGAGGCGACCGCCTCTCAGTCACACGCGGAGTCGTTTCCCGGATCGACTTTTCCTCCTACTCGCACTCCCGCGCCGATTCCCACCTAGTCATCCAGGTCGATGCCGCAATCAACCCCGGAAACTCTGGCGGCCCGGTCATTCAAGATGGTAAACTCGCCGGGGTTGCCTTCCAGGGGCGCACCGACGCCGACAACGTGGGCTACATTATTCCCACTCCTGTGGTGAAGCGCTTTCTCGAGGACATCAAGGATGATGAATATAACCACTATATGGACATCGGCCTCTCCACTTTCCCTCTCTTCAACCCCGCGATGCGGAAGGCCTACAAGCTCTCTGATGACGCAAAAGGAATACTCGTCGCCAACGTGGTCCCCGAGGGTCCGTGCGACAAAGTTATCGAAAAGGGCGACGTTCTCCTCAAAATCGACGGCAACGAAATCGACAGCGCCGGCAACATCCGTATCGGTGGTGAATTCGTCGACATGAACGAAATCGTCGAGCGCAAGTTCGCCGGCGACAAAGTCAAACTCACCATTCTCCGGGGAGGAGAAACGAAGGATGTCGAAATCACCCTCAACGAATTTCCTTACAGCAGCATTTATTCAATCCGCTACGACGAACAACCACGCTTCACCTTTTACGGCGGACTGGTCTTCCAACCACTCAACTTTAACCTCTACGCGAGCTACAGCTTCGACGACCGCAGGCTTCGCCAAATCTACAACGACTTCATCTCAAAAGGCCTCTTCAAGGAAATCGAAGACATCGTCGTCCTCACCCGTGTCGAAAGTGATCGGCTCACCACCAGAATGGGAGGCTTCACCGGAATGGTCGTTGAGAAAGTCAACGATACCAAGATCAAGAACCTCAAACATCTTCACGAGATCTTCAACGCGCCCAACCCACCGGAATTCCACGTCATCGAATTTAACGGCGGCGCCCGACCACTCATCGTTCCCTCCGCGGAGGCAGCCGAAGCGCAAAAGCGCATCATGCAACAAGTCGGCATCAGCAAGGCCTCACGACTCAAAAAATAATCTCTTAACTCTAAAGCCCTCATCTTTATGAAGCTTCTTATTTTCACGCTCCTCACCGCCCTCCCTCTTCTTGGCGCTCCTTCGGACTCGCTCGTGCGAATCAATTCCACCCTGCAGTCCTACAAGGCCTCCCAACCTTGGGAAAAGAACTCGCCTAAAAAACGGCGAGGCCTCGGCACCCTCCTTTCTGGAAACCGCGTCCTCACCACAGCGGCCATGGCGGCCGATGCGATTTATCTTGAACTCGAATCCGCCGACAGCTCCCGTCGTGTTCCGGCCAAGCTCAGCGCCATCGACTACAAGACCAACCTCGCCCTTCTCGTCCCGATCAATGGGGCCGATTTCCTCAAAGACCTCAAACCCGCAGAAGTCAGCAACCCCGTTAAGATTGGCGACGACCTCGAATTTTACCAACTCGAAGATAACGGTGATTCACTCTCCACCAGCGGAACAATTCGCAAGATGGACCTCCTCAGCACCTTCGTGAGCAGCGGCGGCTACCTCAGCTATCAAGTCAAAGCCTCGATGCAAACCGCGGGCAATTCCTTCACTCTCCCCGCCTATCACAAGAACAAACTTGCGGGCGTTCTCACGAGCTACAATTCCAAGGACCAAATTTGCGACGTGATCTCAGCCGATATCATCTCTGCCTTTCTTAAAGACGCCGCCGATGGCAAATACCTTGGCTTCCCCAGCCTCGGCGCCGGGTTCAGCACGACAGAAGACGAGCACTTCCGTGCCTGGCTCAAGCTGCCCAAGGAAGCCGGTGGCATTTACATTAACCGCGTTCTTCCCGGAGGATCAGGCGACTCCGCTGGCATGAAAAAAGGCGACGTCATTCTCACCATCGATGGCAATGCCATCAACCGCCAGGGATACTATCAGCACGAAAAATACGGCACCCTCTACTGGCCCCACCTTGTCGGTGGCAGCCGCATCATTGGCGAAGAGATCTCCATCGGTATTCTCCGCGACGGCAAGCCCCTTGACCTCAAAATCACGCTCAAGAAGGCGCCCGATCCACTTCTCCCACTCCACCGCTACGGCAACGCTCCGCCCTACCTCATCAAAGGCGGACTTGTCTTCCAGGAACTCTCCCGTCCCTATCTCCTGGCCTTCGGCAAGGAATGGGCCAGCCGCGGACCGCTCAACCTCCTCGACGTCATGGCCAACCCGAGCGACTATGAAGAAGGCCGCGACCGCGTCGTTGTCCTGACTCGCGTCGTCCCCACCGAGGCCACCATCGGATACGACCGCATCTCCAACCAGATCATCGAGAAAGTGAATGGCAAACCCGTCGCCGACCTCCCCTCTCTCGCCAAGGCTCTGTCTTCAACGACCGAGAACGGCATTCACGAGATCGAAACCGATCAAACGCCCTACAAGCTCTACCTCGCCCAAGGTCTCTCGGATCAGGTCGACATCCAGTTCAAAGCGCGCGGCCTTCCGTCACTCTCAAGACTCTACGAACCAAAGGTGAAGTAGGATCTCTTTGTATGGAGAAGATTAGGATCACCATCTTCTCTTCCCATTCGGAATACCGATGTGAGCAAAGATCGGAGAATGGGGTCTCAGCCTTTCCTTTTCAGAAAGCCTGACGGTCCGCGAGATTAGGATTCCATCAGTTGAGGCCGAACGCGATCTTCTCCGGCTTTGGTATCGCCATGATCTGCTTCAAAAGCTTATCTCAGCCAAAATGCCGGCGGTCATTCAGAGTAAAACGCTCGAGATGCTTAAATTCCTTAAAACTATTCAAACCCTCTAATTCCCCGTCCAGAATGGCCTGACTTGGGCCACATGCCGAGCCCTGCGGATGCTCTTGTTTTTCTCCTCTTGAAATTTCATCCGGCACCACTAGGTTCCCCCCGTAGTCCCAAATCTGGGGCTTCGCACAGCTTCAGTCATGAGTGCATCCACTTGCTCCCTTTGCGCCTTCGCAAAATCATCCATTGGTCGAAAATTAATCGTCGCCCTCACCGGCCTCGCTCTCGTCCTCTTCCTCGCCGGTCACCTTAGCGGCAATTTACTCATCTTCGCCGGCCGTGACGCCTTCAACGAATATGCCCATTTCCTCCATACCTTCCTTCATGGCATGGGGGTTTGGATCGCTCGAATTGGCCTGCTCGCCTGTTTCGCACTCCACCTTGTTTTCACCGTCCTCCTGACCAAGGAAAACAAGGCCGCCCGCACCGCCTACGCCCGCGAAGCCACCGTGCAGGCTCCCAAGTCCTCCCTGATCATGATCTGGTCGGGACTCACCATCCTCGCTTTTGTCGTCTACCACATCCTTCATTTCACCATCCGGATTGACTCTGAGCTCGCCGAACTCGGCAAAAACGACCCATGGGAAATGGTGATCCTTGGATTCCAAGATTCCATCGTCGTCCTGTTCTACATAATCGCCATGACCCTCCTTTGCTCGCACCTGAGCCATGGCGTTGCCTCGATCTTCCAGACTCTCGGCCTGCGCACCAAGAAAACAGCCTCCGCCATCAAATTCGTCTCCCAAGCCTACGCCATCATCATCTACGTCGGCTTCCTCTCCATTCCCATCGCCATCAAACTCTTCGGGTATGGCTGCGACAAATAACTTTTCCGACCAATGAGCTTAGATTCCAAAATCCCCACCGGTCCTCTCGCCGACAAATGGACGTCCCATAAGGTGGACTCCAAATTGATCAACCCGGCCAATAAGCGGAAATTCAAAATCATCGTGGTGGGCTCCGGGCTCGCCGGTGGTTCCGCCGCCGCCAGCCTTTCCGAACTCGGCTATCAGGTGGATTGCTTCTGCTATCAGGACAGCGCCCGTCGTGCCCACTCCATCGCCGCCCAGGGCGGAATCAACGCCGCCAAGAATTATCAAAACGACGGCGACTCCATCTTCCGTCTCTTCTACGACACGATCAAAGGCGGCGACTTCCGCGCCCGCGAAGCCAACGTGCATCGCCTTGCCGAGGTCTCCAGCAATATCATCGACCAATGCGTCGCCCAAGGTGTGCCTTTCGCCCGCGAATACGGAGGACTACTCGACAACCGCTCCTTCGGAGGCGCCCAAGTCAAACGCACCTTTTACGCCCGTGGCCAGACCGGTCAGCAGCTTCTGATCGGATGCTACCAGGCCCTTTCCAAGGAAGTCGCAAAAGGCGGTGTCAAAATGCATACCCGCAACGAGATGCTCGATCTTGTGGTCGTCGACGGACACGCCAAGGGCATCGTCGTGCGTGACCTCGTCACCGGTGAAGTCACCTCGCACGCCGCGGATGCGGTGATCCTCGCCACCGGGGGATATGGAAACGTTTTTTACCTCTCCACCAATGCCATGGGTTGCAATGTCATGGCTGCTTATCGCGCGCACAAGCGGGGCGCCTACATGGCCAACCCCTGCTACACCCAAATTCACCCAACCTGTATCCCGGTAAGTGGCGACTATCAGTCCAAGCTGACCCTCATGTCCGAGTCCCTCCGTAACGATGGACGAATCTGGGTTCCAAAGTCTCGCGAAGACGCCAAAGCAATCCGCGAAGGCAAAAAGAAGGCCATCGACGTCTCAGAGGAAAATCGCGACTACTATCTTGAGCGCAAGTATCCCTCCTTCGGCAACCTTTGCCCACGGGACATCGCTTCCCGGGCCGCCAAAGAAGCCTGCGATGACGAACGCGGTGTAGCAGCTTCCGGACTGGGAGTGTATCTCGACTTTGCCGATGCCATCGCCCGGGACGGCGAAGACGCCATCCGCGCCCGCTATGGCAACCTCTTCCAGATGTATGAGAAGATCTCCGGCGACGATCCCTATAAGTCACCGATGCAAATCTACCCAGCCGTTCACTATACCATGGGTGGACTTTGGGTCGATTACAACCTGATGTCCAACCTCCCCGGACTTCACGTTCTCGGTGAAGCGAACTTCTCAGACCACGGAGCCAACCGCCTCGGAGCCTCCGCTCTCATGCAGGGTCTGGCCGACGGTTACTTCGTCATCCCGTCCACCATCGCGGTCTATCTTGCCACGCAAAGGCCTGGAGCCGTCACCACCGACCATCCGGAATTCAAGCGCGTCGAAAACCAAGTCAACGACCGCCTCAAATCCCTCATGGAGATCAAAGGAAACCGTTCCGTTGATTCCTTCCACCGCGAGCTCGGACTCCTCATTTGGGACAAATGCGGCATGGCCCGCGACGAGGCAGGCCTTAAGGAGGCGCTCGAAAAAATCCCTAAAATTCGCGACGAGTTCTGGACCAATGTCCGCATTCCCGGATCAGCGAATGGACTAAACCATGAGCTCGAAAAAGCAGGACGCGTCGCCGACTTCATCGACTTCGCCGAAGTCCTCTGCCACGACGCCCTCAACCGTGCCGAATCCTGCGGAGGCCACTTCCGTTTGGAACACCAATTCACCGAAGCCGACGAAGAGGTTAAGGACGGCAAAACCCAGACGGGTGAGGCCAGACGCCACGACGATAAATATCTCTACGTCGCCGCATGGGAACACACCGACCCTGGCGAACCGCCAATTCTTCACAAAGAGGAACTCGTCTACGAAGAAGTCAAACCATCAATCCGCTCTTACAAGTAAGTCATGCCTTTACTCAACCTCAATCTCAAAGTCTGGCGTCAGGATAACGCCGATTCCGAAGGCCGTATCGAATCATACGAAGCCAAGGAGATTCCCACTTCGGCGTCCTTTCTGGAAATGATCGACATCGTCAACGACCGTCTCATCAAGGACAACAAAGAGCCAATTCACTTTGATCACGATTGCCGCGAAGGCATCTGCGGGATGTGCTCGATGACCATCAACGGCGTCCCCCACTCCAAGGAGCAGGGCATCACCACCTGCCAACTTCACATGCGCAAGTTCTCCGATGGCGAAACCATCTGGATTGAACCGTTCCGCGCCAATGCTTTCCCGGTAGTCAAAGATCTCGTCACTGACCGCTCGTCATTCGACCGCATCATTCAAGCCGGTGGCTATATTAGTGCCCGCACCGGCTCGGCGCCAGACGCGCACGCTACCCCGGTCCCGAAGGCCGACGCCGATGCCGCCTTTGACGCCGCTGCCTGTATTGGATGCGGTGCCTGTGTCGCCGCCTGCAAAAACGCCAGCGCCATGCTCTTCGTCTCCGCCAAAGCTTCTCATCTCAATCACCTTCCCCAGGGACAGGTCGAGAAAGACTCACGAACACTCGCCATGGTCCGCCAAATGGACGAGGAAGGATTTGGAAACTGCACCAACCAGTTCGAATGCGAAGCAGTCTGCCCCAAGGAAATCAGCGCCGAGCACATCGCCAAACTCAACCGCGACTATCTCGCCGCCACCGCCCGCGAGACAGTTTCCTAGAAAACAGGCACTTTGCGCCGCGAAAATTAAGGGTTTTTTGATTTCCTTAATTTTCTAAAAAAATCCCCAATCTGGCATCGCCAGGTTTTAGATTGCGATGTTAGATGCCTAAGCAACTTGATATTTAGAGGCTTCCACCTCGATGGAAATTCCAAGAGCTATGAGTAAACGGACCTCCCCGGGCGGTAAAAAGCGCAAACTAACAGCAGAAAAACGCACGACTATTTCCCGCAAAGACGCTGCGGCAAAGCGCCGTGCCCTTACCAAAAGGGTCATGGAGGTGACCAGCCGACCCAGTGCACCGTCTGAAGAAAAATCCGGGAAACCGCCCGCCAAATTCCAAACTACCGCAATTCCGCTCAAAAAAATAGCGGTTAAGCGGGCCTCCCCGGCCAAAAAGATCCCCGTAAAACAAGCCGCTCAAAAAAGCAGCTCTTTTGAGATCTTCAACAAGTCAGGGGAACCCAAGGAGCAGCAGGCACCCCAGAGAAGCCAAGAGGAGGCCTATCAGCCCAAGCCCCAAAAATTAGTTCGAGTCAGAAAAGAGACAATCCGCGGCAGCCTCGAAACACCATCCGCCGAAAAAATCGATCCCATGGAAAACTGGGATATCCTTGAGCTCGGGAAGCCAGTCGAAGTCGCCAAAGAAGACCCTGATCACAAATACGCCCCTCCTGGTTTACAGGAAACTCCGGCAGCCAACTTGCATCAGGCCAGCGCCCCCGAGCCAGAGCTCGAGCCAGACTTCGGGGAGGCCCCCTTGTCTCTCGATCAGGCTCTGCCATTGCGAAAAGAAAAATTGCGGGTCCCCGTGAAAGTGCCCTTCGCAGGCATGGCGGCCGCACGAGCCGCTGCCGCCCGCGAACCAATTCTCTCCACGCAAGCGGCCGCACCGGAACCGGAACCCGCACCCAAAGTTTTTTTGGAACAAACCACCGCCTCGGTCACTGTTTCCGCCCAACCGCCACCTGCGCAACCCGGGGCTCCCGAACAACTACAATCGCAGCTCAATACCCCTCTTCCGCCCCGGCTCATCCAACCGAAAAAAGACCTGGGATCAATTCTCATGACCTGCCTGTGCATCATCCTGGGAATAATTGCCGCGGTGATGATCTATTTGGCGTTTTTCAGCTAAGAGGCGGCTCGCGCTCCCAAGCCTACTCAACTCAGCTAACAGCTTGGCTTTTGCTCTGAAGAGAACAAACTCCCACCATGTCTCGCAAGTCCACCCTTTGGAGCTCTTTGCCTCTTCTCACTGTTCTGGGTTTCACGTCCCTCGCTCACAGCGCGGAAACCATTCAAGTCCCCGCCACACCAGAGCTTTCACCCGACGGCAAAACAGTCTACTTTTCCTGGGCTGGGGACATTTGGTCGGGTAACAGTGAAGGCGGTGAAGCTCGCCGCATCACCACCCACCCCGCACCTGACACCGCGCCTCAACTTTCCCGGAACGGCAAATCGCTCTTTTTTAATTCGGATCGCACAGGTTCATCCCAGGTCTTCCGGATCCCGGTCAGCGGCGGAGTCGCCGAACAAATTACCTTCCATTCCGAAGGCAGCGTCTTGGAAGATGTTCACCCACAAAAGAACCTTCTTCTCCTCAGCAGCCAGCGCGATCATGCCGGACGTCGACCCTACCGCCTCATCGAAAAATCCATCGATATCTCCAAAGACGAACGGATCCTTTTCGATGCCACCGGCCGAAACGGGCGCTACTCTCCCGACGGAAAAAACATCCTCTTCGTCCGCGGAGGCGCCCCCACTTACCGCAAAGGCTATCAAGGTTCCCAAGCTGCCCGCATTTGGAATTATAACGTCGAAAACAAAACCTTCAGCGAACCGGTAAGCGACCCCACCGGTTGCCGCTACCCGCTCTGGGCGGCGGACGGAAAATCCTTCTACTACGTCTGCGCCCGTTCAGGTGCGTTTAATATTTGGCAACATCGCTTCGGTGAAAACAATGACCGCCAACTCACCAAAGATCCCAGTGACAGCGTCATCGGACCCGCCATTTCTGCCGACGGCTCTACGCTCATCTACCGTCAGCTATTCGACTTTTACAAACTCTCCACCAAGGCCGGGGCAGAGCCCGAGCGCGCCAAGTTCTTCCATCGTTCTTCCTTGGTGCACCCCGAACATGAAGCGCTCACCATTCGTTCAACCAAAGACGCCACCGTCACTGCAACAGGGCTCGAATGGGCATTCATTGCGCAAGGAGAAATCTGGGCAATGGACACCGTGCTCAAGGAGCCCCATCGCCTCACCGACACTCCAGCTCACGAATCCGACATCTTCTTCTCCGAAAAAGGTGACCACCTTTACTACCTCAAGGACAACGGCATCACCGCCAACTACTGGCGCATGTCAAAGAGCCAGCCCACCGAATTTTGGTGGGAAGCAACCGACTTCTCCCACGAACAGGTCACCAAAGGCCCGGAAGGAAAGTGGGGCTTCAGTTTCAGTCCAAAGGGAGATCAAATCGCTTACATCGAATACCCCGGAAACCTCTGGATCGCCAAGCCCGATGGCTCGGAGGCCCGACTTCTCCTCCCGGCCTGGACGTCGCCCGAGTATGTCTGGTCACCCGACGGAAAATACATGGCCTTCTCCCTCAGCGACGCCAACTACAATAGCGACATCTGCATCATGCCCACCGACGGTAATGGCGAACCAGTCAATGTTTCCCAGCACCCCGACAATGAACATTCCCCCCGCTGGTCCCCCGATGGCAAAACCCTCGTCTTTGCAGGTCGTCGTCATTCCACTTCCACCGACCTCTTTATCGTCCACCTCAACAAGACGACCCACTTCACCAGCGACCGCGACCGGCGGGTTCTCAGCGCCGTCAATGCAATGAAAAAGGACCCTGCTTACAAAGAAAAGGAAGTCAAAGAGGGTGAAGAAAAGACCGAAAGCATCGGCAAAAAAATTCTCAAAGGAGTCGGGTTAAAATCAAAAGAGGAAAGCGAAGAACAGGAGATCGACTTCGACGGCATCAGCGAACGGATCCAGCGAATCAAACTCAACGGCCTCAGCCCCGGCTCGCTTCATTGGATGCCCGACTCCAAGAATATGATCTTTCAATCCGGCGGAGCAATCTATCGGGTCGCAGCCAAGGGTGGTTCCACTCCCGCAAAACACTTCACCGGGTCCGGCTCCATTCACCGCTACAAGGACAACGACAAACTCTACCTCGTATCCGGTGGAGTCCCCGCCTTCCTCCAAAAAGGGAAACTAACCAAATTCGGTTTTTCCATTCCCTTCGCCCGGAACCGCGAAGCCCACCAGCGAATGGGATTCCGCATGGCCTGGCGAACTCTGCGCGATGTCTTTTACGATCCCGCACTCAACAACCGCGACTGGGACCAGATTCGCAACAAATACGAACTCGCCGCCGCCAAAGCTCCCACCAGCAAGACTTTTGCGCGTGTCATGGCCATGCTTCTTGGAGAACTCAATGCCTCCCACATGGGCTTCTATCCCAACCCATGGCCCAAGGATTGGAAATTCGAAGAAAGCTGGCGCACCTATACCGCCCACCTTGGTATGAGACTCAGTCCGTCCAACCGTGTCACCTTTGTTCACCCCGATGGCCCCGTCGATCGACCCGGAACCCGCATCCGGGTTGGAGAGCAGATCACCAAGATCAATGGAGAAACGATTCGTTCGGACAAACCACTGACTCAGATGCTCACGGGACGCCTTGACCGTGATATCTCGATTACTGTCAAAAATAAGAAAGGCGAATCCCGTGAGATCACCATTCGACCCATCAGCTATAGCCAGGCTCGCTCACTGGCACATACCGGCCGCCTCGATCAACGGCGCGAAACCGTCGAGGAATCATCCTCGGACACCTTGGGATACCTCCATGTTGCGCGTATGGCATGGGACGAATTTGAAAAATTTGAGCAACACATCTACGAACGCGGAAATGGCAAGCAGGGTCTCATTATCGATATGAGAGACAACGGAGGCGGCTCCACGGCCGACCACTTACTTACCGTGCTGACCCAACCGCTCCACGCATACACCGTGGGTCGCAATGGCAAGATCGGCTACCCGCAGGACCGTAAAGTCTACGCCAGTTGGAACAAACCCATCGTCGTTCTTTGCAATGAAAACTCCTTCTCCAATGCCGAGATTTTCACCCATGCCGTTAAGACGCTCAATCGCGGAAAGGTCATCGGCATCCCGACCGCCGGAGGTGTTATTTCAACCTGGTCCACCTCGGTTCTCGACCTCGGACGCATGCGCCTTCCCGGCCGTGGCTGGTTCCTTCCACAGACCGGAGAGGATATGGAACTCTACGGAGCCGTTCCCCACATCATCATCGATGTCGCTCCCGATGACCTTCCATCAGGCAAAGATCCCCAACTCGAGAAAGCCATCGAAATTCTCAAGCAAGAGGTCAAAGAGAAAGGCAGTATCCTTCCCCGTCCCATCTACCGCTCCCGACGCGGTAAATAACCGGTCCGATCTTTTTTTAATCATATGCGACTCTCACGACTTATCCTTGGCTCAATTCTCGTCGGCGCCATTTCATGCTCCGCGCTGAGAGGCCCTCAAGCGATCCAGACATCCAAGATCGACACTCCAAAAATCTGGGCTGCCGCGAAGACCGGCAGTAATGCCCGGATCAGCAAAGGATGGCTCGGCGAATTTGGCGATGCCCGCATGACTAAACTCGTCAATGAAGCCCTCGCCCACAACTTTGATCTGAAAGCAACCGCCGCCCGCCTCCGCGCGGCCAAGGAAGGCACCATTATCGGAAGATCAGCACGTCTCCCCTCCCTCAATGCCTCAACCTCCTATCGGCGCAGTGGAGCAAAACAAACTCCCACCGCGGAAAACTACTCGCTTTCCCTCAATGCCAGTTGGGAAGCCGACCTCTGGGGCCGCTTGCGAAATGCTGAATTAGCCAGCCGCGCCGACTACGCCTCCACCCTCGCCGACTTCCGGGGAGCCCGGCTTTCCCTGGTAGCCAACACCGCAAAAGCCTGGTGCAACCTCGTCACCGCCGAACAGCAGCTGGCACTCGCCCAGAAGACTCTCGAATCCTACCGCCAGGCTCTTCCGGTGGTGGAACGACGCTACAAGGCGAACACCCTCCGCTCTGTGGATGTACAATTTGCCCGTAACAACGTCGCCGGAGCAGAGCGCAGCTTGCGAGTTCGAAAACTCAACCGCGACAACGCCGCCCGCTCTCTCGAACTCCTCCTCGGCCGCTATCCCTCTGCCAGCGTCGCCTCATCCAACCAACTACCCAACCTTTCCCCAAATCCACCCAGCGGACTTCCCTCGGAATTGCTGGAACGCCGACCGGATCTCCAGGCAGCCCGCGCAGACCTTTACGCCTCGGCACAACGTGCCGAAGTTGCCCGAAAAAACCTGCTCCCGTCCCTCCGCCTCACCGCCAGCGCGTCCGGTGGAGACGGCAATTTCCAGAGAGCCTTCGATCCCAATTATCTGGTCTATTCAGCGGCCTCCTCTCTGGCCCAAACGATCTATCGCGGCGGAGCCCTCTCCGCCCAGGCCCGTGCAGCCCTCGAAAGAAACAAAGCCGCCATTCACGACTACACCCGGATCGCTCTTCGAGCCTTCCGGGAGGTCGAGGCCGCTCTGGCCGCCGACATCTCACTGCGCGAGCAGGAGGTCTTCCTCGAAAAAGAGGCCAAACAAACCCGGCTGGCTGAAAAACGAGCTCTGAGCGACATCACGCTGGGGATTGAAGGAGCTTCTTTCCTCGAATACCTCGAAGCCCAACGCCGCTCGGAGAACGCCGGCATTTCCCTGATCCGCCTCAAGAACGACCGCCTGCAAAACCGGATCGATCTTCACCTCGCTCTGGGCGGAGACTTTGCCACGCGGCAGTGATCTGGAAAAATCGTCTCCCGATTTCCTTTGTCAGCTTGCAGCTGGATCTGCCCTCCACAGGAAATTCCTCCCACGCCCCCCACCGTTAAGGCCCCATCCAGCGAGTCCCCGTCGATGAACTTCGAAATAACGAAGACCTCTCCCTTCATCGTTCGGCCGGCATCGTAAACCGGCACGATATGGCGTGCTCGATCCCGGCAAGCGCCCGGGCCTCATCAAAGGCCGCTCCCGCCGAATCAGCCACTTCCGAAATGAAGTTTCGTTTTCACAAAGCAAAGGCGCTATCAGCTCGTCAATTCCTTACATCTCCTGCAATTTCCCCAAATAAACGCCGTAATGAAGGCGGCGAGACCCGGCTAGCCTTTTTCCCGATCCGGACTATACTCAAAACACCGATGGCTAAACTCCTGCGATACCTCCTCCCTCTTGTCGTTCTCGGCGTAGGCTATCTCGTCTACGCCCAGTTCTCGGTGAAGGAGGAGCTCAAAGCAAGTATCCGCCACAAACGACCACCCATCGAGGCCGAAACCACCGTCCTCACTCGCACCGATTTTCGCGTCACCTTGAATTCCCAGGGCGTCGTTCGTCCTCACAACGAAACCTCACTCACCTCGCGGGTAAGCGGGCGCATCATTAAGATCTCTCCCGTCTTCGAGAGCGGTTCCTTTTTCAAAAAAGACGACATCCTCGTCGAACTTGACTCCTCAGATTTCCTCGCTGCCGTTTCGGGAGCTGAAGCCCGCCTGGCCCGCGCCGAAGCCAGCCTCGCCCAGGAAGAGGCCCGCGCCAAACAGGCCCTGCTCGACTGGAACGACCTCGGTTACACCGAACCTCCCACCGAACTCGTCCTCCGGAAACCTCAACTCAAGGAAGCCAAGGCCAACGTCAAAGCAGCCCAAGCCGAGCTCTCTGACACCACTCGCGACCTCGAACGCACCAAAATCATCGCACCCTACGCTGGGCGCGTCAAAGAACGCCTTGTTGGCCTAGGCCAATCTGTCGGCCCCAGCACGAATCTTGGCGACATTTTCTCAACCGACTTCGCCGAAGTCCGCATCTCGCTCTCCGCCCGTGAACTCCCTCATGTCATTCTCCCGAACAACCCCGACGACGCTCCCATCCCCGTCACCCTCACCGATGCCCTGGCCAAGGAAAACCCGCAATCCTGGCAAGGGTCGATCGTAAGAACCGAGGGAGTCCTCGACGAAAAATCCCGCAAACTCTTCGTCATCGCCCGCGTCGATGACCCCTTTGGCCTGAATTCCGAAACCCCCGCGCCCCTCCGGGTCGGACAACCTATTCGCGCCACCCTCAAAGGCGAACTCATTAAAAACGTCTTCGTCATTCCCCGCGAAACCCTCCGCCGCCCCAATGAAGTCATTCTCGTTGAACCCGTGGAAATGAAACTTAATCGGGTCGTTGTCGATCCTGTCTGGAACGAAGAACACTTCCTCGTCGTTCGCGACGGACTCACCGAAGGCTGGCACCTCGTCACCAAACGACTCGCCAACGCCCCCCAGGGAGCCAGAGTCACCCTCGTCGACCCCAACGTCGACGACGAAAAAGCCGTTTCCACCCCCGGCGAAACAAAACCCAAAACGTAATTTCGCCTCTTGCACCCGTCCCTCCTATTCGTAATCCTTGGACATGGCAGATGCGACTAACGAAGAACTGATCGAGCAGTGGAAAAACCAACCCGCTCCGCTCCTCCCTCTTCTCCACGCCTTTCATGATCGCGACGGCTTTCTTTCCGACGACGCTCTCCGCGCCGTTTCCGATGGATTGAAAACCCCGCTTGCCGATCTCTACGGCACCGTCACCTTCTACCATCACTTTTCCCGCACCCCTGGCGGTCTGGAAGCTCCCCGCGTCTGCACCGGAAATATTTGCTGCATGCGCGGCGGAAACGAAATTCTCGAAACCCTTAAATCCCAGGGACAGGCCGCCACCGAAATGCCCTGCTCCGGCCGCTGTGACGAACCCGTCCCCGTCCTCACCGGACACACCACCCTCGCTGGCACCTCCGCCGATAATCTCAAACCCACTCCCTCCCCCCTTCCCGCTCCCTATCCCGGCGAAAACGAAGAGTGCCTCTTTTCCAACATCCGTAAGGAAGGACACAACACCCTCGAAGGATACCAAGCCAACGGCGGCTTTTCCGCCCTCACCAAAACTCTCAGCAACGCCACTCCCGAGGACGTCATCGAAACAATCACCGCCTCCAAGCTCGCCGGACGCGGCGGAGCGGGCTTCCCCACTGGAATCAAATGGAACGCCGTCGCCGAATGCGACCGTCACCCGAAATCCATCGTCTGCAACGCCGATGAAGGTGAACCCGGTTGCTTTAAAGACCGCACCCTCATGGACTACGATCCGTATGCCCTCATCGAAGGCATGATCATCGCTGGCTTTGCCACCGGAGCACCTCGCGGCTTCATCTACCTCCGCTACGAATACCCCGAAACCAACGCCCTCCTCGAGCGCTGTCTTGCCGAAGCCCTCGAAGCCGGACTCCTCGGAAACAACATTCAGGACAGCGGCTTCACCTTCCACCTCTACGTCCGTCGCGGCGCCGGAGCCTACATCTGTGGTGAGGAAGGATCCCTTCTCAATTCGCTCGAAGGGAAACACCCCTTCCCTCGCAACAAGCCCCCCTTCCCCGTCACCCACGGCTTCGAAGACAAACCCACCGCCGTCAACAACGTCGAAACCCTCTGCGCTGTTCCCCACATCATCAATCGCGGCGCCGAATGGTATCAATCACTCGGCCTCGGCGAACACCCCGGCACCAAACTCATCTCCCTCTCCGGCGACATCAAACGCCCCGGCAACTACGAAATCCCGATCGGGCTTCCATTAAAAACACTCCTCTACGATTGGGCCGGTGGTCCGCTCGAAGGACGCAGCGTGCAAGCTGTCACGATGGCCGGACTTTCCGGCGGATTCCTCGGCCACCAAATCCTCGACGACCTTACCCTCGACGATCCCTGCATCCGCTCTCATGGATCTTTCCTTGGAGCTGGAGGCATCATGGTCTTCGACGACACCCGCGACATGGTCAAAGCCGCCCACGACGCCATGGCCTTCTTCGCCCACGAGAGTTGCGGAAAATGCTTCCCCTGCCGTATCGGCACCCAACGACTCACCGAACGCCTCAACAGCGAACCCAACAACCTCTCCCACGAAGCCTGGACCGAGGAAGTCAACGACATCGGCGAAGCCATGAAAGCCACCTCCGCCTGCGGCCTCGGCATGGCCGCCCCCAACGTCACCGAGTCCCTCCAAAAATACTTCCCCGACCAAGTCGAAGCCTCCACCAACAACTAATTTTCTTTCGCCATGATCAACGATCCCAATTCCACTATTGCCGCTGACCTATCGATCACCATCGACGGCCAAAGCACCACCTTTTCCGAAGGCGAAACCATTTACGAAATCTCGAAGCGTCTGCAGAAGGATATCCCCACGCTTTGCTACGATGACCGTCTCGACGCCTTTGGCGGTTGCCGCCTCTGCGTCGTGGAAGTCGAAGGGATCCGCAATCCCGTCGCCTCCTGCACCACTCATGCCTCCGACGGGATGGTCGTCAAAACGGCCCCACCCAAGATCGAGAAGATGCGCAAGACGCTCCTCGAAATGGTCGCCTCGGAAAACCGTCAGGTCGACGTCGACCCCCTCCGCGGACTCGCTTCACAGGAACTCTCCACCCTCGTCAACAAATACGGCGCTCGCAGCGGCCGCTTCGCCGGAGCCAAATCCGGCACCACAAATCTCCAGGACGCCAACCCCTTCATCCTCCGCGACTACGAACAGTGCATCTCCTGCTACCGATGCGTTCGCGTCTGCGCCGAGCAGGAAGGCGACTACGCCATTACCGTCGCCAACCGGGGATTCGACACTCAAATCACCACCGAATTCAACAACGACCTCCGCGACTCCGATTGCACCTTCTGCGGCCAATGCATCCAGACCTGCCCCACCGGAGCCCTCGCCGACAAAAAGGCCCTCCGCTCCGAAGAACTTCCCGAAGAGATCAAAAAGACCCGCACGGTCTGCCCATATTGCGCCGTCGGTTGCTCTATCGACCTCATGACCAAGGGCGATAAAATTGTCGGAGCCCAACCCGCCATGGAGGGCCCCGCCAACAAAGGCGCGCTTTGCATCAAAGGCCAGTTCACCTACGACTTCATCCAGCATGAGGATCGCCTCAAAAAACCACTCATCAAACAAGCCGACGGCTCGTTTAAAGAAGTCGAGTGGGATGAAGCCCTTAAAGCCGCCGCCAAAGGCTTCGCCGACGCCCGGGCAAAGTACGGCCGCCATAGTATTTACGGAATCGCCAGTGGTCGCGCTCCGCACGAAGCCGCCTATTCCATGCAGAAGTTTATCCGGGCGGGCTTTGGCACGCATCACATAGACAACTGTAGTCGAGCCTGACACGCTCCCACCGTCGCCGGTCTGGCGGCCCAAATCGGAAGAGGCGCAATGTCCAACCCTCTCAAGGACATGGACAAGCCCGATACCATCTTTGCCATCGGCACCAATATGACCGAGTGCCACCCCGTCGCCGCGACGGGCCTCAAGAAAGCGCTCACCAAAGGAGCCAAACTCGTCGTCGCCGACCCCCGCAAGACCCGTCTTGCCGAGCTTGCCCACCTTCATCTCCCCATCCGCGTTGGGTCCGACGTCGCCCTCCTCCTCGCCATGGCTCACGTCATCGTGCGCGAAGGACTTACCGACCAGGAATTCATCGCCGATCGCTGCGCTGAATACGAAGCCTTCGAAACCCACCTTAAGGAATTCACTCCCGATTGGGCTTCCGGGATCTGCGAAGTCCCCGCCGCCGACATCGAACAAGCCGCCCTCTGGTACGGAAAAGCCAAGCTCGGCGCCATCTACTACACTCTGGGCATTACCGAGCACATCTGTGGCGTCGACAACGTCCAATCCCTCTGCAACCTCGCCCTCCTCACCGGCAACCTCGGCAAGGAAGGCACCGGCATCAACCCGATGCGGGGGCAGAACAATATCCAGGGAGCCGGCGACTGCGGAGCGGTCCCCGCCAACTACCCCGGCTTCCAACCAATCGCAAATCCCGAATTCCAGGAAAAGTTCAAAGAAGCCTACCAGCAGCCCGATCTCGACCTTGGTAACTCGATGACCAAAGTCACCGCTCTCAATATGTGCGGGCAGGAAGAAAACGGCATCCACGCCATGATCATCGATGGCGAGAACACCCTGGTCACCGACCCCGACAAGAATCATTGCGAAAAAGCCCTCAAGGCTCTCGACCACCTCGTCGTTGTCGACATCTTCCTTACCGAAACCGCGCAAATGGCAGACGTCGTCCTCCCCGCTTCCGCCTGGGGCGAAACCGACGGTGTGCAAGCCAACACCGAGCGCCGCGTCCAACGACTTCGCGCCGCCGTGCCCTCTCACGGGGAATCCAAGCCAGATTGGTGGATCATCTCAGGCATCGCCAAAGAACTTGGCATTCCTGGCTTCGAATTTGAATCGGCCAAAGACGTCTTCAACGAACTCTGCTCCCTCAGCCCGATTTACAAGGGCCTCAACTGGGACAACATCGGCGACGGCAACTACCAGTGGCCCGTCCCCGAAGAAGGCCACCCCGGCACCCCCATTCTTCACCAGGAAGAATTCAAAGACGGCAAGCCCGGCCTCTTCAAGATCATCGGCTACCGCGATCCCGCCGAAGTCATCGACGACGACTACCCCGTCTGGCTCACCACCGGTCGTCGTCTGCAAGCCTACCACACGCGCACCCAAACCGGACGCGCCAGTGGCATCGACTATCTCCTCGCCGAGGAATCCCTCGAAGTCCACCCCGACGACCTTGCAGCGTGGGACATCGCCGACGGTTCACTGGTCAAAATGGCCAGCCGCCGCGGCGAGATCGAGCTCAAAGTCGAAGCCACCACGAGATCCCCGCGCGGCACCGTCTTCACCTCCTTCAGCTTCGCCGAGACCAACGTCAACATCTTGACGGGTTCAGGCTACGACCCCGTGACACAAACCGCAGAACTCAAAGTCTGTCCGGTTCGGATCAAGCCGGTGTAAAGGAGTAGCGGCGTCATCGCCGCAATTATTCCCGGGGGCGGATTTACTGTCTTCAAGATCGCCCAATGGGCCAAATCAAATGATTATGACAAGGATGAAAGCGGCTCCTAGCGCTCCTCCACTCTTCGAAACAGCGGAATTTCGTTGAGGGTGTAATAGGCATCGGCATGCCAGAGCTTGGCGCCTTTGGCGGACGTAACTCCTTTGGAGCTCAGGTGATGTACATGCCCTTGAACCCGGCCGGTCACGGTGAGTTCGACACTTAGTCCATCCTCGCTGACCTTGGCACCCGCGATCTTCGGCGTCGCCTGATCGACTTCCGGACTGCCGTAGCTCTTTTGATAAATATACGTCCAGGCTTCCATGACATAGCTGCCAGGATTCCCCGCCGTCTTGCGATCGACCTTCTCCGTGAAGTTAAGAACAAACCCTGTCGGAGTTGCTCGCATCGTCTTGACCTCAAAAGGAACTTTCCCGTTCCATCTCGTCCGCTCTAGAAAAGCGGACCTCCCTCCCGCCCCACGACCAACCCCACCAACAAATAGCGTGCCATCTTTCGCCATCCTAATCGGAACAACACTCGATTCAAAGCCATCGAGAAAAGGAAAGACCGCTCCCTGGTAAAGGCCATTCACCATTTCCAAATCAACCCGCTGCACCCGTGAATTGATTTGCTCTCCGACAAACACCTGTCGCTCGAAGGGACCGAATTTCCCACCGGACAAATCGGAAATCACCGCCGTCGGCGATTGCCCGACCCTCGCATGCGGCAAGACCACTGCCGGCGGCGTAATGCGCGGATCCTTTTCCCGCTCGACCTGAATTCGCGACCCACTCTTGGGAGTCGGCGGCTCAGGCTGTCCCGCCAACTTTGCCGAAACACTCCCCACCGGGCTCCCCATAAACCCTCCGGGCTTAAGCCACTTCAATGACGACGAGCCATTCCAAAGCCCCCGCCTTTCGGTATAGAAAAGATCACCCACTGCATTGTATCCAATCCCACCCGGAGAACGAACCCCCGGAATCTCGGGGAAAATCTCCCCTTTCTTACTCATCTTTACCGCCCAACCAGGCCACTTGCCATCCCCGGCCGGACCATTCGCCCCAATCACCGCCCAACAATCTCCATGAGCATCCGGATCCGATCCAACAATTTGATTTTGAGTTTCCGCCGAAATATCTCCAGCGTCGGCGCGCGCCTCAATATTATTTGCTTTCCCGTCGCCATTAAGATCTTTCAAGAGAACCAATCCGGAACGTTGCTGAACCCATAGCGCTTCGTCCCGCCAAAACAGACCCAATGGCTGACCCAAGCCACTCGCAAAGAGCGTCCAGCTCACTTTCGAGAGGTCATCATCGTAGCATCCGCTTCCGATCCAAACCGCACCTCCACGACCGGAGATCGCGATCTTCTTTTCGGGAAGAAGCGCAATCGCACCCACCTCGATCACCTTACCCTCCGGCAAAGGAATGACCTCGGTCTCATAATACTGTCCGTATGCCATTGATGCGGACAAGGAGAGGGAGAGCAAAGCTTTCATGAGGCCCACTTCTGCAAAAAAAGCCGCAGGAAGTCACCCGCGATTTTCCGGCAGGAAAAGATAATAGCCGAAAGTCTCACTTTTAGCGCAGAAGCACAACCATTCAACGCCGCCCCTCAAACGCCCTGGAAAGCGTTAGCTCATCGGCAAACTCCAATCCTCCGCCAGCCGGCAGACCTTGCGCCAACCTCGTCACGGAACAATCACAACTCGAGAGCACATCGGAGAGGTAATTCGACGTCGCTTCCCCCTCGACATCCGAACTCGTTGCAAGAATCACCTCCGCTCCCGGCGTGTCGCGAACCCGGCGAACCAACTCACCAATCCGTAAATCCTCCGGCCTCACCCCATCGAGCGGAGACAAACGCCCGCCCAAGCAATGATACAAGCCGCGAAACACTCCCGAGCGTTCAATGGGGAGAACATCGGTCGGCTGCTCCACCACACAAAGCACCGCAGTATCACGCCCCTGTTCACTGCAAACGGCACATCCGGATTCACCGGTGAAAAATCCGCAGGTTGGACAGGCCCTCACAATCTCGGCACATTGCTGTAAGACTCCGGCCAACTCCCGCGGCGACGCCTTCGGACTTTGCAAAAGAAACACCGCAATCCTCTCCGCGCTCCGCGGACCGACTCCCGGGAGCCGCTTTAACTCACTCACCAGAGCACGCACTTCGGCGGGGTATTCAATTCTAGCCATCAGCGTGTGAACTCGGTTCAGCAGCGTGATCGCTATTCATGGGAATGACGACATTCTCAACCGCCACACTCAAAGAAATCTCACACGGCATGACATGGTTGTGCGCATAAATCGCCGCCGACATCCATCCCCATATCACTCCGAGAATCGTCCCGAAGGGTTTCCAAAAAATTCCCCAAACCGCAAAGCAGGGAAGCAGAGCGACCGACAAAAACACCGCCGACATTCCCAGAATCGCCCGACGCCCCTCACCTGGTGTTCCCAAAATCGCAAAGACGACGCCAAAGACCGCAAAGGCCGTCAGCAAAATCCCCACCGTTCCAGGTAATCCCGTCTCGGACTCGATCACCAAACTCCGTTCCATCCAAACTCCGCGCAGGGCCTCGTTCGCGCCATCAAAGATACCCATCTTCTCCGTCGCAAACCCCAAGCCCAGAGCAACAAAGCTCAGGATGATGAGTGGCCCGGCAACGTGGCCGGCTGGACGAGGGCGGTGGGACATGGCGTTAGAAGTTCCTTAACAAATCTAAACTGTTTCGAAAAGGACTTAGAATCAAGCGTCTTTGTAGGATTGCACCACCAGCTCGCTGAGGAATTTATCCGGGTCTGCGACCGCGGCTTCAGTGAGCACGAATTCCTTCTGATTGGTATTCTTCTGAATCAACTTCAGCCCAAATTGATAATCGCGGAAGATCTGCCGTGCGACCTGGAAGACGCTTCGAGCCTGCTCCCCTGCCGTTTTCACCAGCAACGCGACCGCATCATCCTCCAGCTTCACCACCACGCCGTGCTTGTCCTTAAACTCACGAATGAAGGCATCCACTTCCTGGCGTGCCTTCTCGACGACCAAATCCTGACCCAAAAGGCGGAATTTATCGAGATGCTCTTCCCGATTGTCGATCAGATCACCATCGACAATCAATTCGCTCACCGAGGTCCCCGGCAGCTCGTATTTAAAGTCACGCAAGATTCGCTCGCCCACCGTCATCAAACCACGGGCTCCCGTCTTCTCGTCGGCTGCCATCTCCGCGATGCGGGCGATGCCTTCGTCTTTGAATTGCACATCGATGCCATAGGCTTCGAATTCGCGTTCATACTGGCGTAGCAAACTTCCCTCGGAGTATTTCAAGATCGCTTCGAGATCCTGCGCTTCGAGATGTTCGCAAACGACGCGCACAGGAATCCTTCCAATGAATTCCGCTTCAAAACCAAAATCGATATAATCCTGTGTCGTGACGTGCTTGAACAATTCCTTGTCCATCGCTGGCTCGGATTGCTCGGCAGAGAATCCAATTTGTGAGGCCTGACTCCGCTTACGCACGATCTTTTCCAGTCCGGAAAATGCTCCGCTCACGATGAATAAAATGTGACGGGTATTGATATTCTCTTTCCCCTTCTTGCCACTCTGCATGTCCATCATCGACATCATCTGCCCGCGCATGTCACTCGGGTTGCGCACCGGCACTTCGGTCTCTTCCATCAACTTCAAGAGAGTCGTCTGCACTCCACGCCCGCTGACATCGCGACCAATCATGCCTCCACTCGACGCGAGCTTGTCGATTTCGTCGATGTAGATAATGCCAAACTCCGCCTTTGAGACATCGCCATCGGCTTTCTGCACCAACTCTCTGACCAGATCATCCACATCTCCTCCGACATACCCCGTCTCGGAAAACTTCGTGGCATCCGCCTTCACGAAAGGCACACCAATCAATTCGGCGATGTGCTTCACGAGGTAGGTCTTTCCTACTCCGGTCGGTCCGACCACCATGACATTCTGCTTTTGGAGCTCCAGTCGCTCACCATCCTCCCCCATCGACTTAAAAGCCTTGGCATGATTGTAGTGATCGCACACCGCAATCGCCAAGGCCTTCTTCGCTTCGTCCTGACGGATGACATAGCGATCGAGGTGCGCCTTGATATCGCGGGGCAGATAATCGAATTCAAAAAGCGTATTATCCTCCTCTACCTCAACGGTGGCATCTCCGTCCTCTTCCTGGGTGAAAACATCCCCTTCCATTCCAGGAAAAGTAAACCCGGATTTCCCAATCTGCCCGAACATCCCTTCAATGGTTTTTCGAAACTCATCGGGATCCGGCATCTTCGGGTCTTTCTTATCGTCGTCGCTCATGGCTGGACTATCGTTCTCCCAAGGAGCGAGGCAAGCGGGATTTTTGTTCTCTTTTCTCCCCTTGACCCCTTCCTCCCCACCTCGCTAAAGTCTCCCCGTCGTCCGAAAGGAAATCCCGCATTCACTTGCATGATTTTCGCAAAAGCCGACACTGCCTGAGAGGAAGCCGGGATGGTGGAATTGGTAGACACGCGTGATTTAGGATCACGTGCCCTAGGGCGTGCAGGTTCGACCCCTGTTCCCGGTACTTCAGCTCAAACTCAAATCCACTCTGACCCATGGACGAACTCAAAGAAAAACTCCTCGCTCTCGGCGTCAAAGAAGATCAAGTCGATGGCGTCATTGAGGCCTTCGTCGACTTTATCAAAGGTAAACTCCCCGACGGTATGGAAGGAATGGTCCAAGGACTTTTGGACGGAAACGGCTCCGATGCGAACGACCTCCTCGATCAGGCCAAAGGCCTTTTCGGCGGCTAAGCGGCGCGATCCTCCCTCAAACCCAACGAGCGCCAACTGGCCATCCTCACCAAGCTCTACCTCGACACCTCCGAGGATTTCGAAGCCAACCCCAAAGACTACGACGGCCTCGCCGACACCCCGACGGCGCCTCCCTCAAAGTTCAGCGTTCAAAGAGGCCGCTCCCCTGTAAGCCGGATTCTGTTCCATCCACCCTATGTGGACTTCAGCAGTCATTTATCTTTGCGACTATTACCCGGGGATCAAACGGACGAGCAGCCCTTCCCCTGTTCTGTCTTGCACTGTGAGAGGTTTACCCAGCCACCTCGGTCACCCTCGGCGCGGTGGGCTCTTACCCCACCATTTCACCCTTACCTCCCGAAGAAGGCGGTCTGTTTTCTGCGGCACTATCTGTCCGATGATCCTCGCGAATCACCGTCCCTCATTTTCACAAGGCACACTGCTCTGTAGTGTCCGGACTTTCCTCCAGTCCCCTTCCGAAGAAGAAAACCAGCGACTGCCCGGGGAGCGGACCGCGAGGGTAGTAGTCCCTCCGAAATATACCAGCCCCAATGTGTTCCCCCAATTAGGAGAGCGGCGCACCCTGTCCGAGAAATGCCCTTAGGTGCTTTCCCACAACTAAACCTTCACCCACCCACCATTACAATGAGAGGGCTTATTTATCCTACCCGACCTGCCTCCTCTTCGTTAAGGTCCACGCAAGAATGGCGGAAGGAAAGAAGAAAGGGAGCCCACTCATCACTGGGATCATTGGGT